>JANQLN010000008.1 GCA_028280575.1 Clostridia bacterium | reverse complement strand
TTTCTCCGATTATTGGCAACAAAAAAGTAAAGTCATGGAAACAGGTGCAAGCATCAAGCACTTGAAGGGTTCTTGGAAGAAATATAATTCAAAAAGCTTAATTAGTTTCCCCTGAAAAATGAATTTTTCAATATTTTCTCCAGGGGTTATATAAAATTTTTTTGGTCTTTGCCAATCAAATACTGATTATTCGTGGTAATCCACCGAAGCTTTATGCATATTTGACTGCATTAACCAAGTTGTGGGTTAATATTCCCCAACCAACCCATGTAGTTGTTCCATTATGACCACGGGAAAGACTTCTATCAAGCCCGTATTTTCGTTTTAGAAGACTGATTCTTGCTTCTATTGCTGCTCTCCATCTTTTAAGTCTTTTAAAACTCCGGCTATTTTCAATCTCTTTACGGTCTTTGGATTTCTTTCCTTTCCTTGGTATGGCAGCCTTTTAACTCCTTGCTCCTTTAGTTTTTCTTCATTGTCTTTTCTGCCATAACCACGGTCAGCAGTAACAGTATCAGGTGCTTTACCAAAGGTATCCTTGTGTCTTTCCACAGCATCCATTATAAGATCATCATCACAAGGGTTTCCTTTGTAGAGCTCATAGTTTGAAACAAAACCTTTTTCGCATTCCTCAATTTGTACCTTGTAGCCAAACTCAGCATTAACACCGGCTTTACCTTTTTTGATTGGCCGGGCATCCTTATCGTGAATGCTTACTATACGGTTTTTAATATGCATATTACCCGACTGTACTTCTTTTGTTTGCTCTATTACCTCACGGGTTACTTCAAGGAGTTCTTCAAGCTGCTTGACTGCTTTAATACTTTTAGAATCATCCTTGTTACTAATTTTTTTAAGGATTTTCTTTGCAGCTTTTTCGCTATCCCCAGTGGTTTGGACCATCTCATCAACTATTTGCTTGACTTCCTGTTTTTTGTTTCCATTCCGCCTCCGAAGAACTTTTACTATTTTTAGCATTTGCTTTTTTATTTTCCGCGTACCGCTTCTGAATCCTTTTGTTGCATCCTTACTTACAGACTTGACTTTTTTTACTGCTCCTGCAACAGCATACACACAATCCTTTAAAAGGCTTGCATCAGAGGGATATTGGATATTTGATTCTACTACTGTAGTGTCAACCCTCAGTTTCCTGCCACGGATAATCTTTCGTTCTGTGAGTTTATTAATAAGGAGCTTGTTAAGTTCTTTTATAATATCTTCGCCGTACTTATGATTTAGTTTTATCAATGTTGTACTATCGGGGGCTTTTCTATCAAAGGGAATGCGGCAGAACTTCTTTAAGGTTATACTGTCATTTACTTTTTTCTCAAGTGTTTCGTATCCCCATTCATTTGAATACTTCAAAACCATAAGCCTTATATACGGTCTTATTGGTACAGAGCCTCTACCGATGGTTACATTGAATTTCTTGATGAAAGGTTCTTCAAATCTTTCATCATTTAAGGTGTGGTCTACCTTCTCAAGGTCCGATGGTAGTTTCAAAAGCTGTGGAGGAAGTAATCCTTCAATTATTGATATTTGTCTTGCCTCAATTTCCGGGTAGTCCAATCTTAACATTATTAACACCTCTAACCACGAAATTCCTGCTAGAATGTTGATTTATCAAGCTTCTTAGCCCCTGTTTTTCAGGGGAATCTAATTAGCAAGTCAAACAAAACGTCCCCTTGACTTCGTGGTGATATTTGTTAAGTTGTGAACTGTCGAAAACCCGTCCAAAAAAAATAAAACCATTTATTGACTTTTATAATGATTTATAATATTATAAATCATTATAAAATTTTTGAAAGAGTGGGGATTTTTGTGCAGCTAGCTGTGTTTTTGAATTTAGCATTATATACCGGTATATTAGTTTTAATATATTATCTTATTTTATATTTTAAAAACAAAAGATAAATGTATGTTATTGTTGTTGTACTTTAGCTTTAATATACTTGAATATTTAATAGGTAAAGGGATTATGTATGTATAAATATTATACTAAAGGTAATAAAATAATATTAAAATTTAAAAATAAAGTTCAATTAATCAATGAAAATGATTTAATATATATTGAATATATTAATAGAAAAATTTACTTGACAACCATAGATAAATTAATTGAATATATTCACATTCCTTTGACAAGGTTTAAGACTGCTTTGTCAAGTAATTTTATACAAGTACATCAATCATTTGTTGTTAATATAAATTATATTGATTGTATTGATTATGAGACAAATATTATAAAACTTAATTCATTAAATAAATCAATACCTATTGGAAGTACCTTCAAGGACTTGAAAATATTCAATTAAAACATGCAAATAATACAATAAATATAGTAAATAGTAAATAATTGTTGAATATTGTTGGATATTAATGTAATCTAATAACATATTAACTTTAAAAAGGGAGTGTTGTTATGTTAAAAAAGGTTAGTCTGTTAATGTTAGTGGTAATAATGATAATTACTGTTCCATTAAATTCATTTGCAAACTCTGCAGATCATACTGTATCTGCTGATGAAGCCGCAATGATGCTTCAAGAAATATTTAATAAATATGGTGATGGGAATTATCAAGTAGCGGATATTGATGAGAACAAGACATTTGACAAAAAAGAAATTAATCAATTTTTAAAAGAGGTTGAAAAAGAACTAATTAAAGAAAAATTACAAAAAATACAAAAAGAAATACAAAAAATCGGATTATTATTTGATGAATCTACATCCAACCTAATAGTTCCAAGGGTACCATGGGTATATAAAAAGAGTACAGAATACACTTCAGGTACTGATAATATATCAATTTTTGGTCATGGAACAGGCGTAGTTAGTGCCTCATGGAAATTTGATATAGTCCTTTGCCGACCAGCAGATGTACCTAATTGGGCGTTGGTATCTTGTGATAATCCATATGATATTAACACAGGTTATTCTGGCATAGGAGAAGTTAAATCCTTGACTGTAACTTCTTCTGTTTCCTATCTGTATAATCCTCATCCTGTCCGAGGCTTTTTTAATGTATGTTCATATGTACAAGGAAAAGTTCAAATATTTGTTAATGCTCTTATACCTTTTACTACAACTAAAGACTGGTTAGTTCAAAAAACTTTTCGTGTTTAAATGTTTATTTAAAATAAAGGAATAGTTTCTAAGAAATGCAGAATCCTTTGTATGAGGGTTCTGCATTTATATTGGTGCACGTGACATGCGCGCGTCCTAGATGAAGTCAAAGGGACGTTTTGTTTGACTTTAACTATCGGAGAATCAAGGAAAGGTTTATACGGATTTTTGTTTTGGTTACTTTTCAAGTATCAAAGAATACAAAATATAATGAAGAAAAAAATGTCTGGATTATTATGACAGGGAGAGGTATAAAGATGATGGATTAAAAAAAATTATAGGTGAAGGCATTGAAAACTCATTCAAGAAAAATCGTGCAAAAAAAAATAAAAATGGAAACAGGTGCAAGTATCAGACACTTGAAGGATTCCTGGAAGAAATATAATTCAAAAAGCTTAATTAGCAAGTCAAACAAAACGTCCCCTTGACTTACTTGTGTGAGTTATTCCTCATACTCTTTTATCATCAGCGCGCGTACATAGCCGCGGTCGGTTGATGTCGATTTAACATAAAAACCTCTTCCATAATAAAACCGTACCAGATCCATGTATTTTGATGCTGTGTGCAAGCTGACACTGGTAACGCCGTGAGCAGTAAGAAGCTTGTCTATAAGGTTCATGAGGGATTTGCCAATGCCGATATTATGATAGTCAAGCCTGACTCCGAACCTGGAAATATATGCTGTTTTATCAGGCTTGATTTCAACCCTAATGGTTCCAACGGGTATATTGTCAATATAAGCTATAAATACGTCTTTTGCTTCTATATCAAGCTTTATTTTATCAAGGTCTTCTTCGAGAGCTTCCATAGTACCCGATAACCCGGTATCTTTCATATACTTGATAAAGGATTCCTGGAGTACAGTTCTTATATCCTCCGCATCTTTAATTGCTGCCTTTCTTATAATAAAGGAATAGTTCATAAAACACCTGTCCTGGGAGCCTAACCCCTTTCCATAGTCATTATCATGATAGCTTTTTGTACATGCAGCCTGTTTTCTGCTTCGTCAAATACAACTGAATTGGGACCGTCAATTATTTCTTCAGTCATTTCAAACCCCCTGTATGCAGGTAAGCAATGGAGAAAAACTGCATTATCCTTTGCATATGAAAAAAGCTTGGAGTCAATCCGGTATGGCATAAAAAGCCTAAGCCTTTTTTCCTTTTCATCCTCCTGTCCCATACTTACCCAGGTATCTGTATAGACCGCGTCGGCGTCCCTGATAGCTTCAACAGGATCTTTAGTTATTACAACCTTTGAACCTGATTGTGCCGACTGCTTTTTGGCATTGTCTATGATCCGGGGATTGCAGCCATATCTTTCAGGTGATGCAATTGAAATATCCATACCCACTTTGCTGCAACCGTTAAGGAGTGAATTGGCAACATTATTTCCATCACCAATATATGCCAGCTTAAGCCCTTTCAAAGGGCCTTTGTACTCATATATGGTAAACAGGTCCGCCAGTACCTGGCAGGGATGAAGCAGGTCGGTCAGTCCGTTAATGACAGGTATACTGCCATATCTGGCCAGATCCTCCGCATCACTGTGCTTATAGGTCCTTATCATGATACCGTCAACATACCTGGAAAGGACTTTTGCCGTATCACAAATAGTTTCACCGCGTCCAAGCTGGATATCGTTTGAATTTAAGAAAATAGACTTTCCACCCAGCTGATAAATACCTGTTTCAAATGAAACCCTTGTTCTGGTAGAGCTTTTTGTAAAAATCATCCCCAGGGTCTTTCCATCAAGGTAATGGTGTTTTTCACCGTTTTTTAACAGGTTTTTCAGCTTTTTTGAAAGCTTAAAAATCTTCTCAATATCCATCAAATCAAGCTTTGCTATACTGATTAAATGATCCATATAAATATCCTCCCACTCCGCAGTTTTGCCAAACCGTCCCGGCCCCAAGCTGTCACACTGTCAAACCGTCCCACTCCGAATATTCGTCCAGCGCATATACCTCCGTATCCTGTTTGTTAATTATATGTGCAAGAACTTCCAGCACTGCTTTTGTAGTATCAAGGGATGTCAGGCAGGGTATATTGAATTCCATTGCCGTTCTTCTTATCATGAAGCCTAAATGCTCTGGTATCTTACCCTTTGTAGGAGTATTTATTACCAGGTTGAACCGGTCGTTTTTTAAGCCGGGTAAAATATCATCATTTGGTACCAGTTCTACTTCTATACCTACTCCGTTGAGATAAAAATATGTGTCCTCTGTAGCAAATAAATTAAATCCCAATGTTGAAAGCCTGTTTGCAGCTTCAATACAGTCTTTTTTATCCCTGTTTGCAACAGAAAGCAAAACATTGCCGTCAGACGGGATATTAAGGCCTGAGGCAAGAAGAGCCTTATAGAGTGCAAAATGATAATCTTGGTCCACACCCATTACCTCTCCTGTTGATTTCATTTCAGGACCTAAGAAAGTATCAACTGTTTTGAGCTTGGAAAACGAAAAAACAGGGGCTTTTACAGCAATAAATTTTGATTCTTTTACAAGGCCGGGCTTATAGCCCAAGTTTAAAAGCGTATCTCCCATCAGCAGCTTTGTTGCCACATTAACCATTGGTATGCCTGTGATTTTACTGATAACAGGTATTGTACGGCTTGCTCTTGGGTTTACTTCTATTACGTACACCTTGTTGTTTTCATCCATTACAAATTGAATATTAAACAGGCCGATAACCTTTAATGCTTTTGCAAGTTTATTGGTATATTGGACTATTGTGTTCTTAATGCCTTCATCAAGCGTTCTTGGAGGATATACTGCGATACTGTCCCCCGAATGCACACCTGCCCTTTCAATGTGCTCCATTATTGCCGGAATCAGAACGTCGCTGCCGTCGCATATGCCGTCTACTTCAATCTCCTTGCCCGTTATATACTCGTCAATCAGTACGGGATGCTTTGAAGATATTTCAACCGCTAAGTCCATGTATTCTTCAAGCATTGTGTCGTCATAAACTATTTCCATTGCCCTCCCGCCTAAAACATAGGATGGCCTTACCAGCACAGGATAGCCGATTCTGTTTGCTATCTGCCTGGCCTGTTCAAAGGAAAAGGCGGTATCACCTTTTGGGATTGGTATATCCAGTTCATCCAAAAGCTTTAAAAACTTGTCCCTGTCCTCTGCTATATCTATGCTTTCAACAGATGTGCCCAATATTCTTACGCCCTCTTTATTAAGGGTTTCAGCAAGATTTATGGCAGTCTGTCCTCCGAATTGAACAACTATGCCAAGGGGTTTTTCCTTGTGAATTACATCAAGGACGCATTCTTTGGTAAGGGGTTCAAAATACAGCTTGTCTGAAGTATCGAAATCGGTACTGACCGTTTCAGGGTTGTTGTTTATTATTATTGATTCATATCCTAATGCTTTAAGGGTACTTGCAGAATGTACGCTGCAGTAATCAAACTCGATGCCCTGCCCTATCCTGATAGGCCCGGAGCCTATTACCAGTACCTTTTTCCTTCCGGAAACGACAACTTCATCCTTTGACTCATATGTTGAGTAATAATATGGCGTTACAGCTTCAAACTCGCCTGCACAAGTGTCAACAATTTTGTATACGGGGTCAATAGGGAATTTGTCCTTAAGCTCTAAAATAGTATCGAGGGGTACATTAACAAGATTTGCAATATATGAATCACCAAAACCTGTCTTCTTTGCCTTTAGGTATAATTCATAATCAAGCCATGCTATTCCCGCATTTTTAACTTCCTGTGCAACTTTAACTATGTTTTGAAGCTTTTTGACAAAAAAGATATCCATCTTGGTTATATCCGTTATTTTTTCCACAGGCACGCCTTTTTGAAGGGCCTTGCATATTGCAAATATGTGTTCGTCTCCGGGTGTTTTGATAGTTTCCAAGAGTTCATCCCTTGACTTGTTGTCAAAAAGCTTAAGCCCCAACTGGTAATTAAGCTTTACATCCAGTGAATCAATAGCTTTCAGGAGGGATTCTTCAAATGTCCTTCCTATCGCCATAACTTCGCCGGTTGCCTTCATCTGAGTACCAAGCTTCCTGTCTGCAGTCGTAAATTTGTCAAACGGCCAGCGGGGAACCTTGGTTACAATATAATCAAGTGAAGGCTCAAAACAGGCGTATGTATTCTTAGTTACGGAATTTTTGATTTCGTCAAGATTGAGCCCTACCGCAATTTTGGCAGCTACCCTGGCAATGGGATAGCCTGTTGCTTTTGAGGCAAGAGCACTGGAACGGCTTACACGCGGGTTTACTTCTATTACAACATATTCATAGCTGTGTGGATTAAGTGCAAATTGAATATTGCAGCCTCCCTTTATATCAAGTGCCCTGATTATTTTCAATGAAGCTGTCCGAAGCAATTGGTATTCCACGTCTGAAAGTGTCTGGCTCGGCGCAACGACTATGCTGTCACCGGTGTGAATACCAACGGGGTCAACATTTTCCATATTACAGACGACAATACAGTTATCCGCAGCGTCACGCATTACCTCGTATTCAATTTCCTTCCATCCTGCAAGGCTTTGTTCAACCAGGACCTGATTTATCATACTGAGTTTAAGGCCTGTTTTGCAGATGTACTTGAACTCGTCCATATCCTTTGCAATGCCTCCGCCTGAACCGCCAAGTGTATATGCGGGACGGATGATTATGGGAAAACCGATTTTTTCCGTAAATCTAATTCCGTCTTCCAGGCTTTTTACAATAGAGCTTACAGCTATTTTTTCATCTATTTCCTGCATTGTTTTTTTAAAAAGCTCCCTGTCTTCGGCTTTTTCAATAGACTGCAGGGAGGTACCAAGAAGCTCAATACCCATCTCATCCAGTATACCGTCTAAAGACAGTTGGACAGCCATGTTAAGGCCTGTCTGTCCCCCGAGGGATGCAAGTATTCCATCAGGCTTTTCCTTTAGTATGATTTTTTTAACAAAATCCAGGGTTATCGGTTCAATATATATTTTATCCGCTGTTTCACTGTCGGTCATAATTGTTGCAGGATTGCTGTTTATGAGTATGACTTCCAAGCCCTCTTCTCTCAAGGACCTGCAAGCCTGAGTACCGGAGTAATCAAACTCAGCGGCCTGGCCTATAATTATGGGGCCTGATCCGATCACCAGGGCTTTTTTTATGTCTTTACGTATTGGCATATAACCTCCATTCCAGATAACAGGCAATAGAAAGCCCGAAATGCTATTTTTTGTTTAAGCTTTTAAACTGCCAACCTGAATTCAGCCCATCATTTCCATAAACTGGTCGAAGATGTAATCTGAATCCTCGGGGCCGGGAGCTGCCTCCGGATGATATTGTATGCTGAGTACCGGCAGAGTATTATGCTTGAAGCCTTCAACCGTATTATCGTTGACATTCATATGGGTTATTGTTATATTGTCCTTGATATCCGGGCTCATCCTGGTATCAATAGCATAATTGTGGTTTTGCGATGTTATATAACAGCGTCCCGTATTAAGGTCCTTGACAGGGTGGTTACCGCCATGATGTCCAAATTTTAGCTTATATATATCCAATCCCAGTGCAAGTCCCAGCAGCTGATGGCCTAGGCATATTCCAAATATGGGTCTTATTCCTATCAGCTTTTTAATATTTTCAATTATGGCGGGAAGGTCCCTTGGGTCTCCGGGGCCGTTTGAAAGAAGAATTCCGTCAGGATTGAATTTCAATATCTCTTCGCAAGAGGTATCGGCGGGAAGGATAAAAGTATCACAGCCCCTCTGTTCCAGGGAACGCATAATATTATATTTCACACCAAAATCCATTAATGCCACTTTTTTACCCTTTGCCGGCTTGTGGATGGTTTCTTTTGTTGAGACCTCCATGACCAGATTCCTGGAAATCTTTTTTCTGCTTTCGAGCTTTTCAAGTAAAATATCAACGTTGCCGCTTAGTGTTGAAATAATTCCGAACATACTGCCGAATTGGCGGATATGCTGTGTCAATGCCCTTGTGTCTATACCTTTTATACCCACAATATTATTTTTTTTGAAGTATTCATCGGGATGAATACTGTTTCGCCAGTTGTTTGGAGAATCACACAGCTCTTTTACTATAAAACCTTCAACATGGGTTTTGTATGATTCGTTATCATCCGTATTAAAGCCGTAATTACCTATTAAAGGATAGGTCATTGTCACAATCTGTCCATTATATGACGGATCCGTTGAAATTTCCTGGTATCCTGTCATACACGTGTTAAATACAACTTCTCCCATTGTTTCGCCGTCTTCCCCAAATGATTCCCCGGTAAAGTAGGTACCGTCTTCCAAAACAAGTACAGCTTTCATTTGTTTTCTCTCCTCAAGTTTTTTCTATAACATTATACAGCATCATGCCAAAATGTAAAGCTATTAATCCAACCCACAATTATAAACTTAACAGGCCACTAGTGCCGCGTCCAATACATCTATCATCCCGTCAATATTTTTTTTGGTAACTATAAGAGGTGGAAGCATACGTATAATGCCTGTTCCCACTGAGCCAACCAAGTACCCCTGTTTTAAGCATTTGTCCTTAACCGTGGCCGCCCTTTCCTCATTCAGCTCAATTCCAATCATAAGGCCCTTCCCTCTGATTTCACCTATTAGAGAATGTTTATCCTTAAGGCCCTCCAGTTTTTCAAAAAAATATTCTCCCATTTTGGTGCAATTTGCAAGGAGCTCCTCCTTTTCTATTGTTTCCATCACCGAAAGAGCAGCGGCACATGCAAGAGGATTACCCCCAAATGTGCTTCCATGGTCTCCAGGCTCGAATGCTGCGGCAGCTTCTTCCTTTGCGCAGACCGCTCCTATTGGAAATCCTCCTCCCAGGGCTTTTGCCAGGGTGAATATGTCAGGCTCAATGCCAAAGTGCTCATAACCAAAAAGCTTTCCCGTACGGCCGATTCCGGTTTGAATCTCATCTAAAACAAGCAAAAGGTCTTTTTCATCACAAAGCCTGCGCACACCTTTCATAAACTCAACGCTAAGCGGGTTTACCCCGCTTTCCCCCTGGATCGGTTCAAGCATTACTGCGCAGGTGTTTTCAGATATTTCATTCTCCAGTTCATTTATATTGTTTATTTCAACATGCTTAAAGCCGGGAGTTAGCGGAGTTAAAGGTTTTTGATACTTTTCCTGCCCTGTTGCCGACAAAGTAGTCATGGTCCTGCCATGAAAGGATTTTTTTAAAGTAATAATTTCATATTTATTATCAATTCCCTTTTTCCTATAATAAAGGCGTGCCAGCTTGATTGCCCCTTCATTGGCTTCCGCGCCGCTGTTGCAGAAAAATACCCGGTTTGTACACGAATTTTCCGCCAGTACTTTAGCCAGTTTTGCTTGGGTTTTTATGTAGTACAGGCTGGAGCAATGTATAAGCTTTTCGGCCTGTTTGCAAATTGCCCTGACAAGAGCCGGGTGTGCGTGCCCCAGTATATTTACTGCAATACCGCCCAGGAAATCAAAATACTTTTGGCCGTTCGCATCCCACAGCTTAATACCCTTGCCATAATCAAAACAAACAGGAGTCCTGTCCCCAAATGTATTCATGTAATACTTTTTATCCATTTTGACCACTTTTTCCAGTTCCATTAAATCACTCCCAGGCTTTTTTATAATTATACATTACGATGCATAAAAATGCAACACCAGGAAATTAAATTATATTTAATAATTTAGAAAAATACATAACGCTGCTATAAATTTTCATTCTCATGGTACAATATCCTTTCATTCATTATCATTGTCCCGATTCCTTTATTAGTGAATATTTCAAGCAAAATGCAATGGGGTATTCTTCCATCTACAATATGAGTTCTTCCCACCCCTCTTTTTGCCGCATCTACACACCCTAGGACTTTTGGAATCATGCCTCCGCTGATAACTCCTTTTTTTATCAGCTTGTTGACTTCTTCAGCAGTCAAAGCAGGTATTATAGTGTTTTTATCCACATCTGATTTGACACCTTCAACATCTGTGAGCAGCATAAGCTTTTCTGCTTTGAGAGCCGCCGCAATTTCACTTGCTGCCGTATCTGCGTTGATATTATAGCTTTGCCCGTCTTTCCCAACACCTATTGGAGCAATTACAGGTATGTATTCATCCTTTGCCAGTATTTCTATAAGCTTTGAATTTATTTTGGTTATTTTTCCCACAAAACCAATATCCGTTTCCTGGCCGCCAACTATGGTCTTATATTTTTCACATTCTATAAAGCTTCCGTCAATACCGCTAAGTCCGATTCCTTTGCCGCCTTTTTGGTTGAGCATTGAAACTATTTCCTTGTTGGTCTTGCCTATAAGAACCATTTGTGCAACGGACATTGTTTGTGCGTCGGTGACTCTTAATCCGTTAATGAATCGTGTTTTGATACCATATTTCTCAAGGGCCCTTGTTATATCGGGTCCCCCTCCGTGAACAACTACAGGGTTTACCCCTATGTATTTAAGAAGGGTAATATCCTCCATAACGAAGTTTTTCAGCTCATCATTTACCATTGCATTGCCGCCATATTTTATTACAACGGTTTTCCCGTTGAGCTTTTGTATATAAGGAAGTGCTTCTATTAATATTTTTGCCTTTTTGATCAATGTTTCCATAATAAACCTCCGTTCCAGAGAACAGGGAGCCAGATACTTGATAATACCCTGTTTTCTACAGTCAAGCTATTCTGTTCTCTTTTTTCCAGTTATATAAACATCCCCGCTCTTTCAATACCGGCATTTTCCGGCAGCCCGTTCATTATATTCAGGCATTGTACTGCCTGTGAGGCCGCTCCTTTTCCCAGGTTGTCAATTGACGAAATTATTACAACCCTGTTTAACCTTTCGTCAACAGCAAGACCTATATCTATAAAATTTGAACCGCTTGTATACCTGGTTTCAGGAAACATACCCTCTTTCAGTATCCTTACGAAAAACTCATCCCTGTAAAAGGTTTTATATAAGTCAAGCAGCTTTCCTGTGGAGTATCTGCCCTCAAGGCCGGCATATATAGTTGCAAGAAGCCCTCTTTTCATGGGAAGTAAATGGGGTGTAAATGAAACCAGGATTTCTTTTCCTGCCAGCAGGGACATTTCCTGCTCAATCTCTGATGTATGCCTGTGAACGGCAATTCCATATGCCTTAAAATTTTCTGAGGCCTCGCAGTATTGATATGGCAGGTCGGTTTTACGTCCGGCTCCTGATATCCCGGAAGCTGCGTCTACAATTATTCCTTCCGTTGAGATCACTTTTTCAGCCAGCAAAGGAGCTATTCCCAAAATTGATGCAGTGGGATAGCACCCGGGATTGGCTGTTATCCGCGCACTTTTTATCTTTTCCCTGTAAAGCTCAGGAAGGCCGTATACAGCCAGCTCATTGAGCTCGGGCATTTGATGTTTTGCTTTGTACCATTTTTCATATATACCGGTATTTCTGTACCTGAAATCAGCACTGTGATCTATTATTCTCTTTCCCCTCCGCGCAAGTTCCGGTATAATTTTACCCGAGACTCCATGTGGAAGTGCTGTTATGAAAAAATCTGTATTTGCACAAATTTTTTCAATAGACAAACTTTCCAGCTCCAGGTCAAGTATGCCATTTAAGGCGGGGTACACATCGGAAATCCTTTTCCCGGCAAAGCTTTGGGATACCGCGGACGTTATCTTAAAACCGGGATGGGCCGACAATATCCTTGCGATTTCAATACCCACATATCCCGTTGCACCGATAATTCCTACGTTTATCATGTGAAAACCTCCATCTTTATTGCTGTTAGTATATATTACCTGTTTAATAACAAATTTATTTAATGTATAATAATTTAAGCCGATACTAAAAAAATATTTTATAATTATACACACTTTTGCATAAAAATGCAACAATTAAGTTTAATTTTGTGTAAGTTAAAGATTATTTTATTTACTCAAGACATGGGGAAATAGATGTGGTTTCCTAATAAGTAATGCTTAAGAGCTTTGGATAAGTTTTGATTAATGTGTTTAAATAAGTGATATGAGTGCTTTGCATAATGTTTATGCAAAGTTACTAAATAGAAAAATTTAATTTTGTGGAAAACTGTACTGGTTTATACAGGCGGACTAGTGCTATAGTATTTAATGTAGCACAGAAAATAGTAAGTTATATATGGGAGGGGAAGAAATGGCAAGTGTTAGAATAAAGAATGTTTATAAAAGATACGAAGCAGCTCGTGGAGGAGTTACGGCAGTAAGCGATTTTAATCTTGATATTGAAGACAAGGAATTTATTATCCTGGTTGGTCCGTCAGGTTGTGGTAAGACTACCACATTAAGAATGGTAGCCGGCCTTGAGGAAATCAGTGAAGGCGAAGTCTACATTGGTGACAAACTGGTAAATGATGTTCAGCCGAAAGACAGGGATATAGCCATGGTTTTCCAGAATTATGCTCTTTATCCTCATATGACGGTATTTGACAACATGGCCTTTGGTCTTAAATTAAGAAAAACTCCAAAAGATGAAATTAAAAGAAGAGTTCACGAAGCAGCTAAAGTACTTGAAATTGAACATTTGCTTGATAGGAAGCCTAAAGCTTTGTCCGGTGGACAGAGGCAGAGGGTTGCCCTTGGTCGTGCGATAGTTCGTGACCCTAAAGTATTCCTTATGGACGAGCCTCTTTCAAATCTTGATGCTAAATTAAGGGTTCAGATGAGAATAGAAATAAGCAAGCTTCATCAAAGACTTCAAACCACAATAATATATGTTACCCATGACCAGACGGAAGCTTTGACAATGGGTACGAGAATAGTTGTTATGAGAGACGGATTTATTCAGCAGGTGGATCCACCTCAATCTCTGTATGAAAGACCTAATAACTTATTTGTTGCAGGGTTTGTCGGCAGTCCGCAAATGAATTTTGTTACGGTCAAGCTGCAAGCTGAAGGTGAAGACGTATACATGCTGTTTGGAAACAATAGAATTAAAATGGATGACGGAAAAGCCAAAAAAATGCTTGGAACTGACTATATTGGTAAGGAAGTAGTTATGGGAATCAGGCCTGAAAACATTCATGTTGACGACGCTATGCTTGAACAGATGCCGGAGCTGATAGTAGAGGCCAGGGTGGAAGTTGTTGAAATGCTTGGTTCCGAAACATTACTTTATACATTTATTGATGATATAGCAATGACTGCAAGGGTTAATCCCAGGACAAAAGCTAAGTCGGAAGACAAGATAAAAATAGGGCTTGATACCAGCAGGGCACATCTTTTTGATAAGGATACCGAAAAGGTTATTATACATTGATATTCATGCAGTTGGGAAGGGAAGACATGTGTCTTCCCTTTTTTGTTATATTTTTTTAATATAACGGAGCATTGTCTTTTTATTTCTTTAATGTATAATATAATATAGAAAACAGATACAAAGGATAAAATTTATCTTTGAAATGGAGGGTAAAAGTTGCCACTGAAGCTTTTTAAGCATTTTGTAAACCAGGTGATGGATATTGTAGATGCTGATTTTGGAATTATGGATGAAATGGGCACAATACTGGCATGTTCAAATAGAAAGAAGGAAGGAAGCCAGGACACCGCATTAACTGAAATTATTGATAACAACAATAGGGACTATTTTGTTCACAGCGGAGTATCGTATGCCAGGGTATATATTAGAAACAGGATTCAGTTCATAGCATTTATAGAGTCTGAAGATCCTTCAAACAAAAAGATTTTGGACCTTATATCCATTAACATCAAGAATCTTAAAACTCATTATGATGAAAAATATGATAAAGCAAATCTTATGAAAAATATTATTATGGATAATATTCTACCAGGTGACATAGCTCTAAGAGCAAAGGAGCTGCATATGGATTACAACTCAAAAAGGGTTGTATTCCTTATAAAAACGGAATCAGGCAGCGACGTATATTCACCTGAGGTAGTCCAGAATCTCTTTCCTGACAAGGCAAAGGATTTTGTTATTATAATTGATGATGTGAATATAGTTTTGGTAAAGCAGCTAAGGGAAAATGATCCGGACAAAGAAATAAAAAAGATTGCGGATGTGATTGTAGATACACTAAATACGGAGCTAATGGTAAAAGCAATGGTTAGTATCGGAACAATTTCAAACAGTATCCAGGAAATAGGACGTTCATATAAGGAAGCCCAAACGGCAATGCTTGTAGGAGGAATTTTTGAAAATGACAAACTGATTGTCCACTATAACAATTTGGGATTGGGACGTTTGATTTACCAGCTTCCTACAACCCTTTGCAGGCTTTTTTTAAATGAGGTTTTCAAAGAGGGAGCATACGAGTCATTAGACCAGGAAACTCTTTTAACAATACAGAAATTCTTTGAAAACAACCTTAATGTGAGTGAAACGGCCAGACAATTGTATGTTCACAGAAACACACTTGTTTATAGACTGGACAAGATAAAAAAATTGACGGGCCTTGATTTGAGAGAATTTGATCATGCCATTATTTTCAAGGTCAGTATGCTTGTAAAGAAGTATCTTGATAAGGGCAATGATTTGTATTGATTCGGGGAACAGAAAAGTATCGGGTGGTTAAATGGTTGAATTTAGAAGAGTTTATAAAAAATATCCCAATGGTACCCTGGCTTTAAGTGCGGCTACTTTTCACATACGAAAAGGAGAGTTCGTATTTTTGGTGGGCTCCAGCGGGTCGGGAAAAACAACTATTACAAAGCTTATTATGAAGGAGGAAGACGTCACAAAAGGGAAGGTTTTTGTAGATGGCTATGATGTATCTGAATTTGATAAAAGTGAGATACCGTATTTAAGAAGAAGCTTGGGAGCGGTTTTTCAGGATTTCAGGCTTTTGCCATATAAAACCGCATATGAAAATGTTGCTTTTGCAATGCAGGTGACCGAAGCACTGCCGAAAGAAATCAGGAGACAGGTACCTATGGCACTTGCCCTTGTCGGACTCAGCAGAAAGGCTAATGTTTATCCGTCCCAGCTTTCAGGAGGCGAGCAGCAGAGGGTTGCTCTTGCCCGGGCTATTGTGAATAACCCTTCACTGCTTATTGCAGATGAGCCCACAGGTAACTTAGACCCTGAAAACTCATGGGAAATAATGAATTTGTTATGTGACATAAACAACAGGGGAACTACTGTAATTGTGGCCACGCATGAAAAGGCAATTGTTAATTCGCTTAAGAAAAGGGTTATTGCCCTCAGAAGGGGCAGTATAGTCAGGGATGAACAGAAGGGAGTTTATGGGGATGAAGATAAGAACAGCCAAGTATATAGCTAAGGAAGGATTTGTTAACGTATATAGAAACAAACTGATGTCTTTGGCTTCGGTAAGCATAGTTATCGCTTCACTGCTCATATTCGGCATCTTTTTTGTTATCGTATACAACGTGAGCTATAATACTGAAAAGATGAGACAGCAGCCCCATATAATAGTTTTTTGCAATGACAATCTTGAGGATTTTGAAGTTAAAACAATAGGAGAAGAAGTGAGAAAAATCGAAGGTATAAAAAGCTGCCAGCTCACTTCCAGAGATGAAGCGTTTGCCAACATTGTAAAATCCTTTGGTGAGGACAAGGATGTATTTGAGGGGATAGAGAGTGATATTTTAAGACAATCATATATTATTGAGCTTGAGAATATTGAGGACAGTGATAGAATAATAAAGGAAATTAAAGAGAACATATACGGCGTTTATAAAATAAATTACTCTCAAAAAAGCCTTGATTTGATGACCAGCGTAGGAAAGTGGATGAAAGTTGCAAGTGTTTTTTTAATAGCAGTTCTTTTCATAGTATCCGTATTTATTATATCAAATACTATCAAGCTTACCGTTTATGCCAGGAGAAAAGAAATAAATATTATGAAATATATTGGTGCTACCGACTGGTTCATCAGGTGGCCCTTTGTTGTGGAAGGCATAATAATAGGGGTTATAGGTGCACTGGCAGCTTTTATTCTCACCAGTTACGGATATAGAAGTGTAGAATCCAGTATAAACATGCAGCTTGCTCAAATGGGAAACGAGTTTATTGAACTGGTCGGCATGAGCTATATGAGCATGAGGCTTATATTATTTTATTCCATACTTGGAATGGTTGTGGGTGCCCTTGGGAGTATTATATCCATGAGACGGTATTTAAAGGTATAGTGCTAAAAGCTCATTAAGGTGCAAACTGCTTTGGCTTAAGCAATTTACGTTGTATCAATTTCAAGCAAGGTTGAAAACGGATTAACATATATGGTATAATAAGGCTATAGATATTTTACAAAAGATAAAAAGATTTTATGAACGGAGGGTGGAACGGTGAAGCGTTGCAGTATATTGATATTGGTGTTGCCGTTATTATTAATGTGTACCTTTCCTGCTTATGCAGGAAAGATTGAGGACGAGCTTAAGGAAGCTAAGGATAGCAGTAAGAATATTGATAAACAAATTAATGATACCGCAAACCAAAAAAAGCAGACGGAAATCAAAAAAAACCGGTTGGAGCAGCAAATTGACAATTTGACCAACGAGGAAGAGGAAAAAAAGCAGAAGCTTGAAAGAATGGAAGGGGATATTGAGCTTCTAAAGGATGCATACGACAAATATGGCAATGAACTTGAGCTGGCCCGGCAAAGGTATGAGGAAAAAAAAGAGCTGTTCAAAGGCAGGGTTCGGGCTATGCATGAGAGTTCTGTTGTTTCAATATTGGACATGCTGTTCCGGTCCGAAAGCCTTATAGAACTGTTTCAAAAGATAGAAGTAATGGTAGCAATAGCTAAAAGGGACGGACAGCTTATTGATGAGATGAAGGCCATGAAAAAGGATATAGAATTTAAGACCATGTTAAGGCAGGACGATCAAAATTATATGGTTCAAAATGCAAAAGAGCAGTCACAGCAGGTGCAAAAACTGCATGATACCCTTTCAGCCAGGGGTAATGAGTTAAGGACAACAGAAGCAAGCCTTAAAACCTACGAAAATAAGCTTAACGAATTATACAAAGAATCCAACAGGCTGATGGCTGAAATCAAGAAGCTCCAAAGCCAGATTAAGTATGCAGGGGGCATTATGGCATGGCCTCTTCCAAGTGACCATTCCGTTACTTCAGGTTATGGAATGAGGTTCCATCCAATATTAAGGAAAAATAGGCTGCATACCGGAATTGATATTGGAGGAAATTATGGGGCATCAATTGTTGCTGCCAACAGTGGGACTGTTATATATGCAGGCTGGTCGAGCGGGTATGGGTATACGGTAATAATAGACCACGGGGGAGGTATTTCTACCCTTTATGCACATAACAGCAAGATTCTAGTAAAGAAAGGCAATAAGGTTAAGAAGGAGCAGATAATTGCGAAGGTTGGGAGTACCGGATTATCTACAGGACCTCATCTCCATTTTGAAGTGAGGGAGAACGGTAAGCCGGTTAATCCTTTGGAGAAGTACCTGACAAAAAAGTAAAATCCATTGGAAACCCGGGCTTTGTCCTATATGTAAAGTCATATTGTATATAATTATGGGTTTGGCATGTTCCATTTAAGAAAATTAAAGCATAAGCAAATTGCCCGCAGTATAGGGCTTGCATATGTAATGGAATTGGTAGTATAATAGTAAAGGTAGCAAATTTTTAATACATATTTTGGAATGGAGGTAATGCTGTGAAACACTTTTTTACAATGCTTCTGACATTTATATTTATTTTTATAACAGTGCTTTCCGCTTTTGCCGACAAAACCGATGAAAAGCTGGATGATATCAGAAGAGACAGTCAAAGCATTGATTCTAAGATAAACAGTGTTACAAAGGATAAAAACCGTATAGAAAACAAGATAGATAAGCTGGAAGAAAAAATTGATTCATTAACGAAGGAAGAGCAGCAGCAGCAGCAAAAATACGAAAGAATGGTTGGAGATATAGGGCTGCTTAACGAGACATATGAAGAATATAATGAAGAATTAAAGCTTGCGCAGGAAAAATATGACAGGAAGGTTAATTTGCTTAAAACAAGGCTCAGAGTACTCCACGAGAGCTCTGTTTCGTCTGTTTTGGACGTACTTTTGCAATCCAGGAGTTTTGTAGATTTTTTTCAAAAGCTGGAGCTTATGATGTCTATTGCAAAAAGGGATAAAGAGCTTATAGAAGAATTAAAACTATTAAAAAAAGACATGGAATTTAAAAGAAATATCATGCAGGATGAAAAGAATGACATGTCTCAAAATGCAAAGGAGCAGAATTCCAGGATTGAGGATACTAAAATTGCACTATCCGACAGGGGAAAGGAATTAAGGGCAGAAGTATCAGACCTGAAGCAATATGAGAATCTGCTGCAGCAGTTGTACAAGGAATCAAACAGGCTTACATCTGAAATTATAAAGCTTCAAAGCCAGATTAAGTATTCGGGGGGCGAAATGGCATGGCCTCTGCCCAGCAACCATAAGCTGGGTACAAGGCTTTTTGGTATGCAGTACCATCCAATTTTAAAAAAGCTCAGAATGCACAATGGAATAGATATTACCGGTAAATATGGAGCATCAATAGTGGCGGCAAACAATGGAACCGTCATAAGAGCAGGTTGGTCAGGCGGATATGGTTATACGGCAATTATTGACCATGGAGGTGGAATTTCCACTCTTTATGCCCATTGCAGCAAATTGCTGGTCAAAAAAGGGAATAAGGTTGAAAAGGGACAGCAGATTGCAAAAGTGGGTGATACCGGACTTGCCCGGGGAGCACACCTTCATTTTGAAGTAAGGGAAAATGGTGTACCCGTGGACCCGCTAAAAAACTATCTGAAAAGATAATCTTTAAAAAAAGCCCGGATTTTAAAATCCGGGTTTATATTTTATATGTAAGCGGCATATTATATTATAGTCTATAATATAGAATATAATCATACATTGCATCAGCCAAAGCTATCTTGCAGTTTTGAGGATTTTGCGCTGATAAATGCAGGATTTTAAATTATATATTGCCGGCTAAAATTTGAATAACATGGGGGATTACATTGGCAAACAACAGAAAACTTATAATTGGAATAATTATTACCATGGTGGTGACAGCCTTTTTCACGTTTACAGGTACGGCAGTATTTCTTTCTGCGGGTATTTTATCTGATAAATCATATGAGATAAAATTTGACTCTGAAGAAGTGAAAAAGGAAAGCATTGAAAAATTCAACCAGGTTAAGGATATACTTAAGAATCTTTTTTATGAGGATGTGGAAGAGGACACACTATTAGAAGGTGCTGTGGAAGGAATGGCAAGGTCGCTGAAGGACCCTTATACCGTATACCTTAACGAAAAGCAGTACAGCCTTTTTAGTGAGAGGTCTGAGGGCAGTTATGTGGGCATAGGGGTTTCGGTAAATATGGATGAAGACGGGCTGCTTACAATAATTGAACCTTTTGCGGATTCACCGGCGCAAAAAGCAGGTATGAGGCAGGGGGACAAGATAATAAAAGTAGATGATGAAGATGTTACGGGCATAAGGGATGAAAATGTTATTATTTCCATGATAAAAGGAAAGGAAGATACACACGTTAAAATAACGGCATACAGGCCAAGTGAAAATATCCCTGTTGATTTTAATATAACCAGGAAGAAAATTAAAATAGTCAATGTCATCAGTGAGGTTCTTAAAGGCGATATAGGATATATAAGAATTAAAATGTTTGATGCTGAAGTTGCCAGCTATTTTCATAAAAGCCTGAATGACCTGCTGGAAAAGGATATCAGGTCCCTGATAATTGATGTGAGGGATAATCCTGGTGGTGCATATGACCAGGTTGTTGATATATTGGACCGTATTTTGCCCCAGGGAATAATTGTATATACGGAAGACAGGGAAAACAGGCGGGAAGTTGAGAATTCGGACAGGAGAGAGCTGGATTTACCACTGGCTGTTTTGACAAATGAAAGAAGTGCCAGTGCGTCCGAAATCCTTGCAGGAGCAATAAAGGACCATAAAAAAGGGACTATCATCGGGACGACAACATTTGGAAAAGGGCTTGTGCAGATTGTGCTTCCTTTAGAGGACGGGTCGGCCATAAAGGTAACGGTAGCAAAATACTATACACCTTCAGGTGTATGCATTCAAGAGATGGGGGTAGAACCGGATATTGTAGTTGAGATGGATGAAGAGTACCGGTACAGCGCAGTATCTCAAATACCAAAGGAAGATGACGACCAGCTTCAAAGAGCTATTCAGCTGCTCAATAAGATAAGCTGAAAACCGCCGCTGCTTCATCGAATAATCCTATTATCAAAGCAGCAAGTACAAAAGCTAAAAGCAGGTATGAGCAATTTGTTTGGGTATTGGTGCTGCCGGAGCCTGCTTTTAGTTTTAGCAGATTTATATGATAATACTGAGATTTATCCTATTGTGCTTTTTTCTTTTGCAGCAGCATTTTTTTCCGTTTGGTTATCAGTCCGCCTATTCTGCCGGTTTCTTTAGCGCTCAAGCTTTTCCAGCCGAATTTGTGTACCTTTTCCAAAAGTCCCAGTTCACCTGCAATTTCATACTTTATCCTGTCATTTTGCTTTTCCATATTCATACACCTCCGTTATAGCTCCATAAAATGTATTATGTGGCAACCATGAGCTCGTTATACATTTCCAAACAATGAAAATAGCAGGCCATATTATATAGAACTGTTATGTTAAGGTGCAGGACTTCCTAAAATGAAAGTTAAGGGGGAAGCATCCATGTTTTTTGGAGTACTGGAATTTTCCGGTGAGGGGCATTAATAACAAAAAAGCTTGAAATATTGTTTTAAAAGTATAAAAATTTGAATTTTAAATCAAAAACCCCTGTTGGATTATACCAGCAGGGGTTTGGAAGTGCTCAAAAATATTTTGAGGTCTCTAGGCTTATGCCCTTACAACATTAGCTGCCTGAGGACCTTTAGCTCCTTCAACAACTTCAAACTCAACTTCTGCGCCTTCTTCCAAAGTCTTAAAACCATCCATGTTTAATGCTGAAAAATGAACAAAAACATCATTTCCGTCTTCTCTTTCAATAAATCCGAAACCTTTTTCAGCGCTAAACCATTTAACCTTGCCTCTTTCCATGTCGTTCCTCCTAAAAATATTACTTGACCGGTTATATTACCCACTTTTATGGATACAAATCACAAAACGCTTCAACCAAGTCAAATATGAGTGTATCACACAAGATAAACTATGTCAACTTAAAAATAAATTTGATATTTACCATTATTTTAAAAAACGGTTTTTATTTATCATCCCATTTATATTTTTTCAGATCAACACTTCCGTCTTTTTCAAATACAATCCCTTCCATTTCAAGAAGACGTTTTTGCTCGTCCATTCCTTCAAAAGCAAAGGCACCGCTTAAGTTTCCGTTCCTGTTTACCACCCTATGGCAGGGGACTTCACCTTTATAAGGATTTGAATGCAGAGCCCAGCCTACAATCCTTGCTTTCCGGGGATCACCTGCCAAGCGGGCTATTTGGCCATATGTAGCTACTCTGCCCTTAGGTATTTTCCTTACCGCATTGTATACTTTTTCAAAAAAGCCCATTATTGCGCCACCTTTATTTTATATTTTCCTGCAAACAAAAAATACTCTTTCACTGCCGCCGCCGGGGAGTTCAAAACTGAGATTGTCATAAACCCCTTCTATTTTAAATCCGGACCGGTTTAAAAGCTTAAGTATTATTTCCAGGCCATATGCCTTTTCATAGTGTACTTCTTCATATCTCTTATAAAAGCCGTCGGGAAGCTTTTCAAAAAAAGTCAGGTCAAACCTGCATATTTGTGTTTTCTCATTAAAGCTGTTCTCCCATATGAATGTTATATCTTCATCAACCGAATAAAATATATTGCCGTCTAAAACATTTTTAAACTTATGGATTGTATTAATATCAAAAATAAATAACCCGGACGGATTCAGATAATTATTAACAAGCTTGAACATTTTCTCAAGCCTTGTATGCTCAGTTATATAATTTACAGTGTCCAATAAACAAAAAACAGCATCTACCGTTCCGTACAATTCAAAATCACTCATGTCCTGGTTTAAAAACAGTATTTCAACATTGTTCTCCAGGGCTTTTGCTCCGGCGCAGGACAGCATGTCACAAGAAAGATCCACTCCGATCATTTCGTAACCTTTTTTTGACATTTCAATGCAAAAGCTGCCGGTACCGCATCCTAAGTCAAGTATTAATTTAGGACTTGATAAGTGCTTTTTAAAAATCTTTTCTGCATAATCAGACCATTTATTGTAGTCAATATCATCTGTTAATTTATCATAATTGTATGCAAAACCTGTGTATATAAATAACTACCTCTTTTCAATTAAATTTTCCATTATTATTTTCTCAAAAGATCTTTAAAAAAACAATAGCATAGGATAAAAAACTTGTTTATAATTAATATCCGGGGTATATTAATTGATACAGGGCAAATTGCTTAAAAAGAAAATGGAGGTTAGTATGGCAAGTGATTATCTTATAAGGGCAACAGCCGCACAGGGAATGGTTAAAGCAGTTGGTGCGCTAACAACAAAAGCGGTCGCAAGAGCAAAAGAAATTCATAAGCTTTCCCCGACTGCTTCAGCCGCATTGGGGCGTTCTCTAATGGGTGCGGCACTACTGTCCACATCCCTGAAGGGTAAAAAGCACTCTCTTACCTTACAGATAAAAGGTGACGGTCCGTTAGGGTCAATTGTTGTTGTAGCAGATGCAGATTCTAATGTCAGGGGGTATGTAAGCAATCCGGGGGTCCATCTTCCGTTAAACGAAGCCGGCAAATTAAACGTAGGAGCAGGTATTGGGAAGGGGTACCTGAATATTATAAAGGACCTGGGGCTTAAAGAGCCCTATATAGGCCAGGTTAACCTTGTTTCCGGGGAAATAGGTGAAGACATAGCATATTACTGTGCTTATTCGGAGCAGATACCTACTGTGGTATCATTAGGAGTATTAGTAGATTTTAATGGAAATATAGTCAATTCGGGAGGATATTTTTTGCAGCTTATGCCGGGTGCTGATGAAAGTCTCATAAGCCATATTGAAAATAAGGTTAATAGCATAAAACCTGTTACCTCCTTAATCACGGAAGGGCTTTTACCGGAGGATATAATCAATTTACTGCTGGGAGAAAAAGGAGTCAGTATTTTGGGAAAAACAGATATAAAATATAAATGCACCTGCTCAAGGGACAGAATGGAGCGAAACCTTATAAGCCTTGGGAAAAAAGAGCTGCATAAGCTTGTTGACGAACAGGAAAACATTGAGACCCAATGCCATTTTTGCAATACAAGGTATCTTTTCAATGGTGAGGATATTGGGAAATTGATATGAATCGGACTATTGTGTGGTTCAGCGTAAAAATGATATATAAAGATAGCCCAAGTATGAACAAGATAAAATAAAAAATATCAGAAATTTGGTATTGACTTTGATTTTTAATCATTGTATACTAGTACTCAGTCTCGTGAGTACGTTAATAAAAAAGTGCATTAGCATTTAAAAATGGGTACTTGCTAAACGAGGCACCAGGCATTGCCTTGTTGGGAGAAAGTTATATTTGTGGGCGCTTAGCTCAGCTGGGAGAGCACCTGCCTTACAAGCAGGGGGTCACAGGTTCGACCCCTGTAGCGCCCACCAGAAAGCTTAAATTAATAATTTGGCCCGGTAGTTCAGTCGGTTTAGAATGCCAGCCTGTCACGCTGGAGGTCGAGGGTTCGAGTCCCTTCCGGGTCGCCAGGTTAGAAACGAAAGGCGTTTTACTTTTTGTTTCCGGTATGCCCAGATAGCTCAGTCGGTAGAGCAGTGGACTGAAAATCCTCGTGTCGGTGGTTCGATTCCGCCTCTGGGCACCATAATAGAGAGTGTGATAATCTGGAGTATGCGGGTTTAACTCAGTGGTAGAGTGTCACCTTGCCAAGGTGAAAGTCGCGAGTTCGAATCTCGTAACCCGCTCCATAATTATTTAGCTTGACTGGTTTACAGCGGTTATCCTTGAATCATTCCAGCAGAACAAAAACAAAAGGTTTACTGCTTTTTAGGCAAGTGTATTGGTATGGCGCCATAGCCAAGTGGTAAGGCAGAGGTCTGCAAAACCTCTATTCCCCAGTTCAAATCTGGGTGGCGCCTCCAGCAGCTGTAGAATCAATGATTCTATGGCTTTTTTATTTGATTCGGACTGTTTGCCCCCATATGAAAACACAATTATAAAAGGGATAGAAAGTAAAGTTAAAAAAGTGTTACAAAGATGGTTTTGGAGAGTGTATATAGGAAGTGGCTTAATATGATTTATGTGGTATAATTATGTTAAAATGATAATGTTTATGTTTTGCAGTTTAATATAAAATAACGAATAAAGTAAATAATATAGTGTTTTCCATATTTTTAATTGTTTTTTTTATAGCACAGATTTCTATATCAGTAATAATTATTAGCAAGAGATTATTAAGGAGATGATGATAATGTTGAGTTTAGAGGAGTACAAGAAGTTAGATTATCCAAATAAAATAGAAAAATTATCACCCGAAGAAGGAGGAGGATATTATATAACATATCCTGATTTGCCCGGGTGCTTAAGTGATGGAGAAACAATTGAAGAGGCAATTAGAATGGGTGAAGATGCAAGAATATGCTGGATTGAGACAGCGTTTGAACAAGGTAAAGAGATACCTGAGCCGTTTTCGCACATTGATAGTTTTAAAGGCAGAATAACTGTCAGGGTTCCCAAAACCATGCACAAAGAACTTATTGCTGAAGCTGATGAGGAAGGAATAAGTTTAAACCAATATCTTATATATATTTTAAGCAAAGGCATGAAGTCAAAGCATAGAATTGATATAGATAAGTAATGCATGATTTTCAATAACTTATGATGTAAGCGATAGAGTAGTAAATAAATTAAAAAATAGTAATAATGAAGATGATGAAATGGAAAAAAATGTTTGAAGTGCTTAATAAACAAAAATTTATAAAAGAAAAAAATATTTTACAAGACATTGTAATTGGACTTTATTATAGTTATACTAAAACAAGCATCATAATATTGGAGGGAAATGAATGACTATAGATAAAATCCTGGACAGTGCCCGAAACGGAAAGTTTCTTGGCAAAGAAGAGGCTGTAACGCTTTTGAATATTAAAAACAATTCCAATGATTTTTACAGGCTAATATCATTTGCAAATGATATGACCCGTTCTGAATTTAGCGGCAAAGCCTATATTTTTGCACAGATTGGTTTGAATGCCGAGCCCTGTTCAGCAAACTGCAAATTCTGTTCAATGGGCGAAAACCACTACACCTTGGAAAGTAAATGGAAAAAGGATATTAATTCGGTGTTAAGTGAAAGCAAAGCACTTATTAACGATGGCATAAACGACTTGTTTCTTATGACAACTGCTGATTATCCGGTAGACGAATTCATTAATACTGCAAAGCAGGTAAAAAAAATAATGCCTGCAAACGTAAGATTTGTTGCAAATATTGGAGACTTTGATTATACTACGGCTTTAAGGCTTAAAGATACCGGTTTTACAGGAGCATATCATATAAACCGGTTAAGGGAAGGAATTGATACGTCAATAGATTCACAAGTCAGGATTAAAACCCTGGATGCGATAAAAAAAGCAGGTTTGGAGCTTTACTACTGTATAGAACCGATTGGTCCTGAGCATGGATACGAGGAAATTGCAGATGAGATGTTGCGTGCAAGGGATTACAATGTTGGTGTCATGGCGGTGATGAGGAGAATACCGGTAAAAGGTATCCCCCTGTATGGAAGCGGCCAGATTTCGTCAATTGAGCTATCCAAAATTGCTGCGGTCACCAGGATAGTCGCACGTCCCCACAGGGCAATGAACGCACATGAAACCATTCAAATGAGTTTAATTTGTGGGGTAAACCAGCTCTATGCAGAGCTTGGTGCCAATCCAAGGGATAATATATCAAATACGGAAAAAAGCCGTGGCCTGGCGGTAGAAAGTATTAAGCAGCTTCTAGCCGACGCAGAGTACGAATTATAATTATCATAAATGGTTAATCTTTGTGTATTTTAAAAGTCATATTACAAGGATTAAAGATGCAGTTCCTAAAATAATATGAGCCGGAAGAGTAAGGTTCCGGCTCATATTTAATTCATACCAGGCCCAGAAGACGGACAAGGTTTGCGAAGATAAAACAAATTACAATACCTGCTACAGTTGGTACGAGGAATGAAACCAGGGTCCATTTCCAGCTTTGGGATTCTTTTTTTATTGTCAGGCATGTTGTGCCGCAGGGCCAATGCATTAGGGAAAACAGCATGACACAAACTGCCGTAAGCCAGGTCCAACCGTTAGAAACCAGCAATTCTCTCAATTCATTGAGGCTGTCAAGCTCAAGCATACCTCCTGTAGCCATGTAACTCATGATAATAATGGGTACAACAATTTCATTTGCCGGAAAGCCGAGTATGAAAGCCATTAAAATATAACCATCCAGGCCAATCAGCCTTGCAAGGGGATCCAAAAAGTCTGCACAGTGGGTTAAAAGGCTTAAATCTCCCACTTGAATATTTGCCAGAATCCATATTATAACACCGGCAGGCGCTGCTACCAAAACAGCGCGGCCCAGCACAAATAATGTCCTGTCTAATATTGACCTTACTATAACCCTTCCTATTTGGGGCTTCCGGTAAGGAGGAAGCTCCAGGGTAAAGGATGAAGGAAGCCCTTTTAATATGGTTTTGGACAGAATTTTTGAAATTAACAGTGTCATTATAACACCCAGAACAATAACTCCCGTTAGCAAGAGTGTGGAAAAAACCGATTGGAAAGGACCTGCAACAACCCCTGCAAAGAACATGGCAATGATAGCTATCAGGGTAGGGAATGCACCACCACACAAAGAGAAACAAAATTGTTCTCCATGGTTGATAAAGAAGAAACAGCCGAATTGAACCTTGAACTCAATTGTTACAATGACTATGCAGAAAAAATAAAGTTATATCGTAAAGAGCACAATCTAAAACAGGAAGAGTTAGCGGCCTTAATGGGAGTAAAGTATTTTACTTTAAGAAGCTGGGAGCAAAAACAAGCAAAGCCCCCATATCACATATGGAGGCGC
This sequence comes from Clostridia bacterium, assembly GCA_028280575.1. Classification (GTDB taxonomy): domain Bacteria; phylum Bacillota; class Clostridia; order Acetivibrionales; family STF1-152; genus JANQLN01. Next base: position 8,001 of record JANQLN010000008.1, on the reverse strand, counting down.
TACAAACACTTATTTGATGACACCGCCCGATTCCCTTGACTTTAGACTTTCGATAATTTTATCTATAACGGCAAGCTTCTCTTCTATCGTTAGATTTGATTGATTGAGCCTTCGTTCTATCACTTCGGCGTGAAACCCGTTTACTTTGTCGGAGAGGGCGTGAAAGTCCATATCATGAGGCATATGTATGATGATGCTTTGAACATGATTTTTTCTCATTCACTCCCTCCTTTCGGCAATCCCGCTATTTCATTTTATGAAACAACAGGAACGTCCTATTACCAATCTGTGAGCCTTACCGAGATCGGTTTACCATTAACAATCAGGCGCAGCCATACACTCTCCTTATTGATAGCGGACAATAACTTTATTTTTATGCTGTAACCAATATCCTCTAGTTATAGTAAGTGGGAACCATTATAAACAGGGCATTGGTTTGCCCATGTCTTACCCATATATATAAAAGATTGCTAGATCTTTTTTCAGTAATTTATTTAGTGCTTCTTTTTTCATTGTCTTTTCATCTTATTTTTTATGGTTTAATATCACAATGATGCAGCGGAACACAAGTTCCGCTACATATTTTCTGATATCAAAGTGGCTATGCTTGTTCTCCATTTTTAACATGCGCTCTATTTGCCACTGCTTCCCGAGCGATAGGGCAACAGCTCAAACTACCTATGGTTAACAGGTATCACAGGAGTTCCACCTCCCCGAGAATCTCCGGGCTGCACTCTGGGACTCAACCTCGACTATGCAGGAGTATCATTGTGGCTGTTCAGGTTATGGCAAACAATCCACCACGGATTGTTTTATGGTCAAACATTCTCGCTCGTTACCTTCGATGCCATCGTTTCGACGGACAATAAGTCGGTGGCAGTCCGGCAGTCCTGGCGTGTTTACCAATGTCGCTTTCCGTTTTGCGGCTGAACAGTTAACGTATTTGAGCCGTTGGATATAGAAGACTTTTGCCAACATTTTTCAAAGAACAATGGGGAATAAAAAAACCCCCTCACTTCTATAGGGAAAAAAATGAGGGGGTAGCAACCAAAATTTTTATATTTCCATAAGATTTTTTAACTTGGCAAGTATTTTTATTATACTTTTATGAATTCCTTGACGGTTGAATTCACTTTATTCAAACAACTTTGATATAATTTAATTTATAGTTGTTTTTTGGAAAGTACTAAAACTTGTTATAGGAATAATTTGTTTATACAATGAACAAGAATTCAATGTTAAAGTTTGCGATTGTATCTTCTATTTTTGTTTTTTTACATATAAAACAAAACAAGCAAAATTTTTAAAATTATGAAGAAACTAAAGTAGTAAAAAATAGGTATTTCTATATCCTTCCTCTCAGTCTTTCCCTCATACTTAACTTCAATGCTTTTGCCATATCCACGATTATCCTGATTTCATGTTCCATGCAATCGTTTAGAATTTCTGAAAGCTCATCCTCAAAAACAGCACGGGACTTTAATAAACTGTCACACACAAGCTCGTCCAACGACACACACAGGGCATTTGCAATCTTCACCAGTGCCGGAAGACTCACCTTGGTGTTGCCGGTTTCAATGTGGCTGGTGTGTGTTACAGACAGTCCGGCCAGTTCCGCTAGACGTTCCTGATTTATACCTATTTTCGATCGCACATTTTTTATACGTGTGCCTATTGCCTTATAATTCAATTCCATTAATTCACCGTCCTCAGTTTAACTTAATGCTTGTATTGTACTCAGAGTTCGCTTATAATATAATAACCTATATGCACACTTTGACTGCACAGTTAAATTAGGAGGCTAAAAATATGAATAATCTATCTTGTGCGTTTGTGGGGCACCACCCTTTGCGGTTCCCATTCGGCTATGATGAAGATGATGAAATGTGTATCCGTATCAAAAATGCCTTACACCTTCAAATTCTCTCTCTTTATGAAGAAGGGGTTACGGACTTTTATACCGATTGTGAGGTAGGAGCTTCCATGTGGGGAGCTGAACTGGTTCTTCAACTCATGCAACAGCATAAGCAGTTGCGGCTTTTTTGTGTGCTGCCTTATGAGGATCATGCGAAAAAATGGACTCCAGAATTGCGAGAACGTTATTTTTATATCCATGAAAAAAGTTGCGGCATTATAATGATCGGCACCCATTATTCCAAGGGCTGTCATAAGCGATGTGGTAAGTACCTTGTTAATCATGCCGACATCCTGATCGCAATCTATGACAGCGAAGCTATACCACACATAGAGCCTGCCACACAGCTTATCGCATACGCTAGAAAAAAAGGCAGAGAAATTATCTACATATATCCTGATGCAGCAAAAGTTAATCCTATTACTATCAAGTATAAAAATATATATAGATAAGAATATGCTTTAGATGGAATTAAAGCTACCGGTAATAATCTAAAAATCAATAACCATAAATTATTAAGAAAAGATTACATTTTAGTTGCAATTTGCTATAGTATAAATTTGGCTAGGATTAGTCTACCTATGAGGGATTACAATTAATATAAAAACACCTTCATTTTTGAAGGTGTTTTTATATTATATAATTGTTTCTAAGAAACTCGAGTGTTTCTTCCTTGCTTAGAAACGTTCCGCTTGGAAATTGAGCAAAAATATTGCTTTTTGTTGTAGGATAGGTTATGGTTCTTACTTCAGGTTTTTCTGGAAAGATAGAGTATATATAATAAGGCTCACCGATTTTATTTTGATTATATTTCATAATTGTGACTATCCTAATCCCATTGTATCCTTCGTATTCATAGTTAACATCAAAAGAAAGGTTAACTGTTTTTTTGTCTAGTTCTTGTTTAATTTTGTCAATGTTTAGATCAGTATTAATTATCTTTGCTTGCATTTTTTTCCTCCTTTAAAGTTTTATATGCCTACCAGAGAAATTCGATTGAACTCCCTGGAGTACCGAAGGTTGCGGTCTACAGCCTAATGACATTTCCTTGTTTGCCTAGTTTGATTAGTCTAGTCAGATTATTACATTTTCCTATATAATTTACTTTAATTATATCACGTTTTGACGTTAAAAAGTCAAACCTTTTATTATATATTCATCTACATATACCTGATGTCCTCTCATTCCATCATTGTTCAATCAGACTCATCTCTTTCCTTTTTCTTTTTTAGTTAACATAAGAATCCAATTTATCTTCAAATTTTTGATTGCATTTCTTTTAAATTTTTTCTTCTATTTCATCAAGCGAGATAGGATAGGCTGTATTCTGGGACTCAACCTCGACTATGAACGTATTTCAAAAAAAATGAGAATAAAAAACCCCCCTCACTTCTATAAAGAAAAAATGAGGGGGTAGCAAGCAAAATTTTTATATTTCCATAAGATTTTTTAACTTGGCGAGTATTTTTATTATACGTTTATGAACTCCTTGGCGGCTAATTCCAAGTTGAGAAGCTACTTGGTACTCACTTTTACCTCTGTAGTACAAAGCATCTACAAGCCATTTTTCATTTTCATCCAATTGCTTAAGACTTTGGAGCATTTTGATAGTCGTTTCTTTCATAATGATACTGTCCTCTAATGATTCCTGCATAGATGCAAGCAAATACTCTAGCTGTATTCCTTTTTCACTGCATGCCTCAAAGGATATATTTTTTTCTTTTGCCAGTTTATCAAGATACCTTTCCCTATTTCTGCATTTGTAGTAAGCTTTATAAATTTCTTTACTTACTTCAATTCGTTTTTTACCAACAATTAATGTGTATTTCCCTTTATTTTTTTCCATTGACTTGTCCTCCATTTCAAGGTTTTTTAAATCCGAAAAATGAAGAACAAGGGAGGGGAACGACATCCAATTGAATACCTAAACAAACTAATAAAACTGAGCTTGTCCATTTCTGCATTCAAAAAGAGAGACGTAATGACATTACTATGACCGAACTCATTCAAAGCTTTTTGTAATAAAAGATCGTCTTTTTTATGGGCATAAAATTCCGAGATTTTTATCTGTTGGTATATGAAAATTTTTCCATATAAAGATTTATAAAAATAAAGTTTTTTTTTCTTATTAAACTGTAAAAGCAGGATTTGTTTTTTTTTAGCAAAATAAAGTTGTTTTTGACAAGCTAGAAGTCGGAAATAGTCAGTTATTGTCAATAGAAAAGCCGCAATTTGTACGAAACAAATTGCGGCTTTTTTGCCTATGAGAAAAATATTTGATTTTAAAGGGTAACCTCTCCATAAAGTTGGAAAGCAATCTGGTTCTGAGAAGCCAACCCTGGCATATATCTGTGCTATTTTAAATCTTTTTCATTTATTAAACACATCCCTCACCTTAAAAAAGTCATAATAATGACGTTATATATAACAAATTTTATTTTTGTCGAAATATGACTTTGTTCAAATTGTCTTTTTCACTAAAGTCATTTGTTCAAAAAATAAAAAAAACTTCCGTTAGAAGGGCAGGTAAATAATTGTCAGTATTCAGGCTAGTGCTTATAAACACCTTAGACCCTATAACTTAGCATCCCTGTCTTTTGACAGGTTTGCCCTTAGTGCTATTTATTTAATTATTGTTACAATCTGTTATTTTATGGTTATTTCTATATTGTTTTAATTCGATAAACTTACTAAAAAACCTTTTTTTTAATAATTTTCCTAAAAAAATTCAGATATTTTACAATTTTCTATTGTTTCTTCTCTGTTGTTAGGTTATATCTTAGAGTGGGTAGTTCACTACATAGTTCACTGTGAACTGTACTATAGTTCAGAAAAAAGACAGACTTCCCCCTTGGTATGTAGCTAAGAATTTTTTAGAGCTTCACATAATACATGTTGCTGCTTTTACCTCCATTTTCACGATATCTCTTTTCCTTACGAATATTTCCCATTGTTTCAAGGTCTGTGATGGCTCGTTTAACCGTACTTCGGGAGAGTTTAAGCTCCTTAGCAATGGTACCAATTGAAGGATAACATTTCCCGTCTTTATCAGCACGATCATACAAGTACATATAAACAGCAACAGCTCGATGTGGAAGCTCTGATTTATAAAGTGTTGAAAAATACCCCATTTCATTCCTCCTTAATCTGTACGCAGAGGTTTAGATACAGAAGCCGCATGGGAAATGGCACCCTGGCTAGAACTCATTTCAATCTCATCCTCCACTTCCACACAAGCAATATGACGTTTTATGATTTCTTCTTCAAGCTCTCTCCGGTCAGCATAGGCAACCTTGCGTGCAAATTTTTCTTCAATCTCATAAACCTTTTCAAACTTGATACCCCATTCCAGGAAAAGTTTAAGTTTAGTTCTCATAGGACAGTTCCCGGTCTTAGTGAGAATAAAGTTTCCTTTTGGCAATGTCTTTAACTCATCCGGAGTCATTAAAGAACGCTGGATCATTTGCAGGGACTGGGATGGGTTATTCTTTCCCCTACTAATATAACCTGACATGATAGTTTTGTTTCCAAGGTTTTTTGACAATACATCCGCTGATTCCGAGTTTGGAGCAAATCCACCAATAACTGTATCCTGGCAGTTGTCTATAATGATGGCAGCACCTTCTTTTCCGTAATTTTTTTCAAGTTGAGCAAAGCTTTGTATGATAGCTACAATAGAAACACGGCGGGAACGAGAAGCAGAGAACATCATTTCCGCACTTTCAATTTTAGGTATGGTTCCAAATTCATCCAAGTACATCATAACACGATTCTTGAGCTTGCCGCCTTTCTCGTCAGCTACCGACAGTATTTCCCGGTAGAGTTGCTGGACAATAAGAGAGATTAAAAAATATTTTGTACTATCTTCCTCTGGCATTACCAGAAATATGGCAGACTTGGTATTGCAGAATTTTTCTGCATCAATAGCAGTATCAAAACACAGTATTTGTTCCAACTCAGAATCCAAAAATGCGTTTAATCTGGAGAGTGCTGTGGATAGAACGCTTTGCATAGCCTGTTCTGAAGTATTAAGTGCTGCACCTGCAAACCATTTTGCCTTATGTTCTGCAGGAAGCTTTTCAATTAGCAACTGGAATTGATTTTTCCCTTTAACATTAGAGGGGGAAAGCAGGTCTTGTATCATTTTAAATACGGATATAATATGTCGCTTCTCTTTAGGACAGTATTCTGCGATTAATAAAATAACTGCTGTCATTAACCCTTCAGCCGCTTCGTAAAAAAATGCATTTTGTCCATACGAACCAGCATCCAGTCCTCCTGAATTGACAATTGTTTTAGCAGTAATCTTTGCGTATTTTTCTGCCCTCGCTTTTAATGAAAGCTTATCGGGATTATTAAGATATTCATCCATATACTTATTTACGAGATGCAGCATATTATTACCGTCACTACGGGTTGGATTTCTCAAGTCTATAACCGATATATGATAACCATAATGCTCTTTTGCGATGTTACCGTAATTCCTGTAGAGATCACCTTTTGTATCAGTAGTTATAAAACTCATACCTGATGCACAGGCATACTCAAGATTTGGGTATAGGAAATAGGCAGTTTTCCCGACGCCAGTTCCACCGATCATCAGAGCATGCACGTCTTCCTGATCAACAAGGGCTGTAACCAAACCACGAGTTATTTTACAACCTACCACAAGTCCTTGTGCATTTGGTAAATTTTCACCCTTACGCCAATACTCCGGCTCATAAGATATATGAGTATATGTTTTCTTAATCTCACTCCTGGTTGCAAACCTTGCGGTACCATGTTGACCGTCACCCACTGTCTTGGATTTAATACCGTTTAAAGTATAATAATTAGCCAGCAAGATAATAAAGCCGATGACTCCAAACATAGTTGCAGCAGCAATAATTAACATTACAATTTGCATGGAGTACCTCCTTATACAAAAAAGCCATGTGCTGTTATGTGCATACATGGCTTTTTCTAATTTTTTATTCCATCTTCATTTGAAAGTTTTCATCATCCATTTGTGTCGTTTCTCCTACAATAGTCACATATTCACCGATGATGTTCAGAGCTTCATTGTAGCTACCAGACTCCATGACCCTCTCCCACATTTCACCAGCTTCTTCATTGAGATTATTTTTTTTCAGAGTTCTTGAAGCAATACCTAGGAGATTAAAAATATTACCGTCTTCACCTATGAGTTTGCATTCAGGTTTAAAGCGATTGTTTTCCATCATTTAATTCTCCTTTAAGATAGATTTAATTTTGGTTGTGAAGGTTCTTCACAAGCTGCTTGTTTATTCTGACTTAAACACTGTTCTTGTTGAATTTGCTGGCCTATGAAAATATGTGCTTTTACGCAATTGAGAACTAAGTTCTTATAAGATGATATTAGCTTTTTCTTGTCATCAAAAGTACGAATGCCATCCGTGAGCAATTTATTACTTATAGCATTTATACCTTGTTGAATGTTATCAGTTTTTACTTTCCACCTGTTTTTGTCTTTATGGGGATAATAGCTCTTATGAAGTTGTTCTGTTAGCTGCTCTATAGACACCGGTTTTTCAATTTGGCGGTATTGCGTTGCAGTTGCAAGAATAGCATAGAATGCCATGTTTTGCAGTTCTAGCATTACGGGAGCTTCATTGCCATTTATGTTTTTTTCATTTCTGGTGAGGGATTTAAATTTTTCGAAGTGTTCTATTATTATCTCATGAGGATTTTTTACAGATTTTACGTTATCGCCTAAGTCACAAAGTTCTGTACAAAGCTCACGGCAAGCTTCTATTTTGGGGTGTTCCTGTGCCGGGATAGGCGTAATCCCATACTTCGATTTTAAGTCTTCATTCCAATCCTTGAATTTAGGTTGTAAAACTGAAATGTTGTTATGTCCTTTATCATTTAGTATTTCTTGAAGGCGACCCGTAGCTTCTATACCTGCAGCATCATGGTCGATACATAGAACTATTTCATGTAGGTGTTCATTATTTTGTAGTACATGCAGCATAGCATGTTCGGCCACACCGTCTAGGTTTACGTAGCTGTGCTGCTGCCAGTTTTTTTTATATAAACTGATATAAGATAGCATATCTACGGGAGCT
>JANQLN010000102.1 GCA_028280575.1 Clostridia bacterium | reverse complement strand
TCTGAACTACGGATGGTGAATATGCCGGGTAGCCTTTTTCAAGGTTCTAGACACTTACATTTTCTTAATGATTGGACTGATAAATGTTTCATTATACGCATAAATTTATACCTATTCTAAAAAATGGGGAAACTCAAAAATTTGCTTTTATATTGACTATACTTTTTTTATATGTTTTGGTAGAATAATATAAAGTTTTGGTATATTGTTATTGAGGTGAATGTATGATAAAAAGGTTGTTAATTGTTTCTTTATGTATTTTGATGCTTTTAATGAAAGGAACCGGTGAAACAGGCGGTAAAGCTATAAAGGCAGGCCCTGTTGTAAATGGGAACCATAAAACGGCAGTATCGCCAACACCAACACCGCTGCCAACTCCTTCTGCAAAGCCAACATCTACACCGCTGCCAACTCCTGTGCCTTCACCCCAGCCAAAGAGGTTAAGCATTGTTGCAGTCGGTGACGTTATGCTGGGAAGGGGAGTGGGCACCAGGCTTAGAAATAAAGACAAGGGATATCTATATGCGTTTGAGGAGGTTTTTGAAACCTTGAACAGCGGTGATATAGTATTTTGCAACCTGGAAGCTCCAATAACGGACAGGACACACAGCCTTTACAAAAGCGGCAAGATAGTCTTAAAAAGCAGTGTTGCTTCATTTGAAGCTATCAAACAGGCGGGATTCAATGTTATCAGCCTTGCAAACAACCATACGATGGATTATTATGCCGAAGGGCTTATGGATACAATAGATATTTTAGATGAAAATAATATCCTGTATGCGGGAGCAGGCAAAAATTTGGAGGAAGCAAGAAAGCCTGCTGTTATGGAAGTTGACGGGATGAAAGTGGGCATTCTTGCCTATTCTGATATGGCACATTATGTTTTTGCCGGAGACCCTTATGTTAAATTTGAAGCAGAAGCTGAAAAACCTGGAATTGCACCTACAAACATAAAGTATATACTGGAGGATATTGAAAAGCTTAAAGACAGGGTGGACATACTCATACTTTCCTTGCATTGGGGTGTGGAGGAAAGCTTTGTAATACCTGAAGAGCAAAGGAACATGGCCCATATGCTGATTGACGGCGGAGCTGATTTAATACTGGGGCATCACACACACCAGTTCCAGGGCATTGAAATGTATAAGGGTAAACCAATCGTATATAGTATGGGGAATTTTATATTTGACCAAAATGACCCTGAAAACCAGGAATCTTTTATATTAAAACTAAATTATGAGGACAGTATCCTCAAATCATTCACAGGCATACCTGTAAGGACTATTGGAAAATGCCGCGTCACCATGCCAAAGGGTGATGAGGCAATGAACATACTAAAAAGGCAGGTAGAGCTTTGCAGGCGTTTAGGCACGGAAAGTGTAATAGATATGGAAAATGACATACTAAAAATACAGCTTTTGAAGAGCAATTAAAATTCAGTATTAAAGAATAATAAAATGTAAATTGAATTAATCAGGATATATTACAGATAATATAGACAGGCTTAAAAAACAGGAGTGGATTGTATGAGGATTTTTTTAGCTTGTCTTATAATAGTTTTAACATTTGCAGGCTGTTCCGGAGGTAACAGGAATAACAGGGTGCAAATTCAAAGGCTTGAATATGATTCGGGACAAAGCGGTGAAACGCTTATCAGGGTAATAGACAGTAAAACATCCGCACGGCTCGGGGAGAGTGCTTTTGTAACAATTGAAGGCTCACCCGGAATTCCCTATTCCATAACATGCTCATACCTGCTGGAGCACAATGCATATACTTCCATGGAGACTAAAACGGCAAATGACGAAGGGCTGGTGACATTTAAATGGAATATATCACAAAATACTACCCCCGGCAGCTATAAAATTGTTATATCCGGAGACGGAGAGAGTCTGACACTGCCTTATACAGTAGCTGATTAAAGCAATTTGCGTATATAACGGCAATACTATTGGAGGATTTTTCTCATATATATGCTCCCCACATCATCGGGCCCATTAACATCTGGCAGTGTTGCTACCGGTATATAGCCCTTGCTGCGATAAAAAGCTTTTGTTTTATGCCTTGCCGCATAAGTGGAAACATACATGCAGTAAACCCCGCAGCTTAGGGAATGCTCTTCAGCGTGTTTCATAAGCTGTGAAGCATAGCCTTTGCACCTATACCGGGGGAAAACTACAATCCCCAGGAGTTCACTTTTTTTTGATATGCAAGGGATGCCTTCCGGCATTTTTTCAATAAGGACGGCTGAAATACCAGCCGGGGTATCATCGTCCACGTATAATGCAAAAAAACGTGCACCCCTTAAAAAATGGGAAGAAATTCTCTTTTTTATCCATGTCACATGGCTGGGGTCATTAGGATTATAATAGTTGCCGAATTCAATTTCGGCAATGAGATCATAAAATGGTTCAAAGTTTTCTTCAAAGATTTCCTTTATCATATTTACTCCTTTGTAAATAAGTATTTACACCATTGTAATACCTTAAGGAACGGCTTATTCCCTCATTCCTTATTCTATTATTCTATGCCGGATAATTAAATTCCTTCTACAGGAAGCGAAAATTTAAGTCAATTTTTTTTGCTTGGTTTTAAAAAGTGAAACCTTTGCAAATTAATTAGGGATTGTTCTTAGCAAAGATATGTTGTACAATAATAAAAAATTTTTATTTTAAAATATAGATTTGGAGTAAATTCATGATTTATCTAAAATTTGCTATGATGCCCTTAATAGGTGCAGTAATCGGCTGGCTTACCAACATGCTTGCCATAAAGCTGATATTCAGGCCTGTAAAGCCTGTAAAAATCCCTTTACTAAAAATATATGTACAGGGCATTTTGCCGAAAAGAAGAGCAGAAATTGCCAAAAGTATCGGTGACATAATTGATTCGGAGCTCATATCCAAAAAGGATATTTTAAACTCAATTCTAGAAAATGGAAGCATTGATTCGGTAAAGGAAGAGCTTAAGAAAAAAATAAGAGTTTTAATTGAGGCAAAATTAAACAATGTTTTGTTTATGGCTTTCAAAGAAACTGCAATTTCCTTTATTGAAAAAATGATAGATGAGAACGGGGAAGAAATGCTAAAAGATTTTTTAAATAAGGCAGTTTGTGAAATTCCCCATAAAATTGACTTTTCAAAAATGATTGAAGACAAAATCAATACTTTTGAAATGGAATACTTTGAAAAAATAATTATTTCAGTTGCAAAAAAAGAATTAAGGCACATTGAAAGGCTTGGTGCTGTACTTGGCTTTATTATAGGTGTTGTCCAGGGTGTCATCATAATATTTGCTTAAAAGCTTTTATTGCTTAAAGAGCAATTTGCTTTTAAAAAAGGTATTTTAAGTTAAATTCCTATATGATATAATTATATGAAAAAGTACGCAGGGAGTATACAAATGAAAAGGATAATAATATTGGTAATCGTACTGTTAATGTGGACAGGCTGCAGTAATACGGAATTATTTGAAGAAGGAATTGACAGCAATGACTCAACAGCAGAAAAAAATACCGGTAAAATAGATATGGATTTTTTTGAAAAAAACAGGGATATCCCGCCTCTTGGGAGCAGTGATGATTTAGAGCCCGATTTGATTTTGTCCGACATAAAAGAAGATATAAATATCACCAATGTTGCAAAAAGCCTGGATATTACCGAGTATGACGTTGTTATAGATGCTAAGGACATGAAAAAGGCAGAAGAGATGCTTCCCGGTCAGGGCAGCGAGTATCCGGTAATTGAAGAATATGATACATCAGTACCTGAAGGAGTCGAAATAAACCTTATATATGACAGATACAATACTGCATTCAATTATATACTCCTTTTGGGTGATGATATAAATATAAGAAAAAATCCCAGTGTAAATTCTTCAATAGTTGGAAAGGGCCATTCCCTTGAAAAAATGAATGTAGTAGCAAAGGTAAAGGGACAATACCTGGACAGCTTTGGAAGCGACCAATGGTATGAAGTAATCTGGAACGATATAAATGAAGTAAAGCGGGGATATATATTTGCCAGTCTTGTAGATATCCGGCGTTTCCAGCTTGAAAAGATGGTTGGGGCAGCCACCCTTCTTAAAAATGAGATTGATAATAATATTATGGCATATATTGCAAATTACAAGGATAAAAACGGCCAGGCGCCAAAGCATAAAAATAATGATGTTGACGAATTCGGCATTAAAAGATACCAATCCGCGCCTGCTTATTTGGAACCGTCATTAGATTCAAATTTCAGGTATATACAGGATGGGGTACTTGTTTCCGTCATAGATGAAACCGATAGTTTTTATAAGATTAAAACCTTGAATTTCAAAGGAGAATATTATGTGGAAAAGAAATATGTATGCCCGAGAAAATCCATTGACGTGCTCCAGCAATGTGTGGTAGTGGACAGGCATAACCAAAATGAAGCAGTTTTCAGGAATTTTAACGGAAAGTGGCAATTGATTTCCTATGTTTATGCAACAACCGGAGCCGACGAACAATATAAGCAGCAGACAGAGCTTGGATTTTTTATGGCTGTACAGAAAAGAGAAAAGGTGGAATATGTAGATGGTGAAACCCAAAAAGTAACGGGTTATGCACCATATACAATCAGATTTAACGGCGGGGCATATATACAGGGAGTACCGGTCAATTATATCGAGAAAGACGGAAAGCTTACCGATCCGGGCTTTGTGGAATACCTGTTTACACTGGGAACATTTCCCAGATCCCATGGGTCCGTAAGAAATTACACAAGTCATGCAAAATTTCTTTATGAATGGCTCGAAATAGGAAAAAGTGCGGTTATAGTAATTGAATAGAACAAGCTTTTAAAGGAAAGGTTAAATTTATTATGCGTATTGCAGTTGTAGACGGACAGGGTGGAGGTATTGGAAGAGCCCTGATTGAAAAAATCCGTATTGAAATTGGAAATGAAGCTGATATTATTGCCCTGGGTACAAATGCCCTTGCTACGGCGTCAATGCTAAAATCAGGAGCAAATGAAGGAGCTACGGGTGAGAATGCAATAGCATACAACGCCTCAAGGGTAGATATAATTATGGGAGCAATCGGCATTATCGCTGCCAATTCAATGCTGGGTGAACTTACGCCTGCTATGGCAAAAGCTGTTTGTGACAGCTCTGCCAGGAAAATATTAATACCGCTAAATAAGTGCAGCATACAGGTTGCAGGTGTTAAGAACGAACCGTTACCTGTCCATATTGATAGTTCCGTCACTATTTTGAAAGGTCTTATAAATTCAAAATAAACAGGTTTTTATTAAAACCATTACTGCCAAAAAGAATGCTGCTGAAACAAATTCATCAAATGCAAGAGGTCACAAAAGATTTGAGTTTCCCCATTTTTAACATGAGAAGATTTATGTGTATAATGAAACAGTTATCATTGGGAATGAGTTTAGAAAATGTTAGTGTATAGGTTCTTGAAAAAGGCGTAAATTGCGGCACGGACGCCGCAAGCCGGCATCTGAACTACGGATGGTGAATATGCCGGGTAG
>JANQLN010000100.1 GCA_028280575.1 Clostridia bacterium | reverse complement strand
ACAATTTACTTCAAGCTTCATATTATCATTCATTTTGAAAACCCATGTGGGCTCATAAGCATCCAAGTCATTATTATATGCAAAAACCAGCTCCGTATTGCGTACAGTTTTAGATATATTATCATCACTATTTTGAGATAATTTGCCAGATGCTATCTTTACAGCTTCTTCAAACCCAATTGCTCTTTTGCTAACTTTTACTTCATCAAACTCCGACCAGTTTGTTGAACTGGCATTGATACCTTTATTATCAACTATAGCACTGTAGAAGTTATTTACTACAGGTATGTTTTTATATGTATTTGTAAACTTAACTACATATGCAATAGTTTGCTCTATTTCATTTTCGCTGTTTCCATTTAAATCTACTTCAGCCATTACAATAGGTGATACTTCGACAAGCTTGTTTTTATTGTTATCTATATTGATTCTTTCATAAGTGCCAAGTAACCATTTTTTTGCTTTAGCGATTGCATCATCTTCGGTAAATTTGACTGCTTCATCCCCAATTTCACCGCTTGTAGTAGATACGACTTTTCCATCACGGAGTACCATTACTTTCGCATCTTCTTTAACATTAATTTTGGATGAAGTTGCTTTTAGAAAATAATCAGGTACTGACATCTTAATAGCTGCATCAATATCGTTGACAAATGAAAGTCCATCAATAACCAAAGGACTAGCATTTTTTGCCGAATATGGCTGTGGCGTACCGCCAGGATTAACTCTTGAGAATCTTAAAATACTAGTAGAAGATGAACCGGGTCTTGCATAAGGTCTACCCGGAAATCCTTCAAACCTCGAATATTGGACATCTCCTGCATGTGTCAACACACAAAAATTATAACCTGTGCTGTATCCATCGTTATCTGTAAAATAATTATTTGCTTTCATCCAAGAGCTTTTCGCTGACTCACCTGTTTTTGCATAGTCAAAGAACTTTCTTGCTACTTCTTCATCGATATTTCTATCCCCTTTACGTGCAGGTGCTGATGCATGGTAACCAGCTATTACACGTACGGCATTACTACCAATCATGGCCTTCGCATACTTGGCCCGATTGTTTTTTCCAACTGGGTCATTTGTAAAATCACCCAATTGAAAACATGCCGCAACAAAAGCAAACTCTAAATTGCTTCCAGACCATTTAAAGGAAGAGCCATAGCTCGATGGAGGCCTATCATAAATATTAAATCTAACGGTGTTTGCATCTCCATAAAGAGTACCGCATTGTTTCCCATGACTAGCCCAATATTTTATTGTTTTTGATTTATCATAAAAATGATTTTTAGTAACATCTGAAGCCTCTTTATATTCCGTACTGTATCCAGTAGCATTTGAAGTTATGCCATTTAAAAATGAAGTGGCATCAGCAGTATCCTCATATGTATTGTTTTTATAGCCACCTGCTGTTCTTCCCGCTGCAAATATAGCAGTGGGAGTTGTCAAAACAATGCAACCTATAAGTATTTTACAAATTAATTTTTTCATTTCAAAACCATTCCTTTCGTTCAAATATTTTTAACGTAAACATATGAACCCACCTTATCAAATTGTAAATCTCTTTAGCTGTTGAATTTTCTTGACAAAAATGTTTATTTAGCTATAGAATAATATCAAGTAGTGGATTGTAAAGGTTATATAAGGGTATTGTTTATTAGGCTTTCCCCGTTTGCCTTACAGCCACTACTTTTTTATTCGGCGACCTTATATGTAACATGGCTTGTCCATCTCCTTTCGTTATACTATTCATTTTTAATATGTCCCTCTATAATATAAGACCTAAAAAAAATGGAAAAGGTTACAATTTTACAGAAAATATTTTTAAAAAATTTTTTAAAATATTGTAACCTTTTTGTAATTTTATAGGTCTTAAATATAGGTAGAAAAATTTGTTTAACGAAAGGAGAATCTTAAAATGTACAAATTTATGAAAATGGTTTTCATCGCTCTGTTAGTAATTTTGTCTCTCCAACAAACAGCTTTTGCAGTAGGACAAGCGTCTTATCCTCCTAAACCCACGGAAGGTGTTGAATCCTCCGATCCAAATCACGGAAGCAGCAAGGATATTGAAAGTGTAACTTCCCGGAGCGCAAGCGGCCTTCTCTATAACTGGTACTGCTCCATAGACAATACAGGCAGTAATTTGTACCTCGAAGGTACAACTGCTGCCAAATCCTTAGTAGATAAAGTAAAAGTTACATTATATCTTCAAAAGTGGGATGATTCAAAATGGGTGGATATAAAAAACTGGACTTTTCAAAAATATGACGCAAAAAGAATAACAGACGGAGCTTTTAAAGCTTACCAGCGTGGAAATTATTACAGAACAAGAGCCTTACACTATGTAAAAGATGGCACTCAGGAAGAAACACAATATTCAACCTCGTCTTTTATATATGTGGAATAATAGTGAGAGTCCGGTGAGGGGTGTACGAAAAGTACACCCCTTTACTTCATTGATTCTGCAATTTTTATTATATCATCCCTGCTAATGTTGCCGCTAATTTCATAACTAATATTTTCATTATTCCATAACAGCCCGTTAAGATTTTTATCATAGCTTACCAAAGTACATTCTGTCTCGTTAATAGATAAATGCTCTATTTTAGTATTTTCATCTTTCCCAATATTTAATGTTACTTCACTATTATGAGGAATACTTCGTTGTGTAATCTCAAAACACTGCTTATCATTATCAGAATTTATATATAGAAAAGTAACTGTTTCTTTTTTTTCATATTTATTGATTACATCTACGTTACTTAATTTAAAATTTTCAGGGATATATTCGGGTATAATCATCTTGAAATGTATTTTTTCTTGTGCTTCACCTATTCTTGGGTCATCAATATTTCTACCAAAAAATATATCGTTATCCTTTTCATCTTCATTTGAAACAACCTTAATATGTATTTTGAAGGTACTTTCTGTTATTTCCTGAATGGTTTTGATAATTTTATTTGTAAAAGCTTTAACAGGTATTTGAAAGTGTATAAAAGATATTGTTAATAAAACAATTACGATACTTGCTGCAAACACAGGTCTTAAACGCTTGAATAACTTTTTTTTCTTTTCTTTCCTTAACTTTGTTATTATTTCCCCCCACATTTCATCAGATGGGGGACAGGTGATATTATTAAATCTTTCCTGCTCTAATTCTTTAATGAAAGCATCAATATCTTTAGCCACTGCTTCTTTCTCCCTTTATATCATAATATTTTTCCAATTTAGCAACAATTTTTTCTTTAGCTCTATGCATTTTCACCTTTACAGTACTTAATTTCATGTCCATTTTTTCTGCTATTTCATTATAGGTTAGCTCTTGATGATATTTCAAAAAAATAATCCGTTGTGAATCTTTATCAAGTTCACAAATGTATTTTTGCAATTCTCTCCTTATCTCGTTGTTCTCATATATTTCATCCGGTATATTTAAGTCTACCAATTTAGCCATTTGCTTTTGCAAGTTTTCATTTTCTTCATTAAGTGAAATGTTTTTATTTCTATAAGCAATTCTTTCTTTTAGCATGTCTTTCCCCACATTTAAGGCAATAGAGCATACCCAAGAGCCAAATTTCTCCTTGTCCCTTAATGTATGAATTCTTAAAAAAGCCCTGTAAAATGCTTCTTGAGTTATATCTTTGGCTAATTCTACGTCTAATGCAAAAGATAATGCAGTTTTATATACTCTTTCATAATTCTCCTTATATAATACGTGTGAAATCTCCTCATACCACTTTCCAATTCCTTTATCGGCAGTAATAAAAAGCATTTTTTAGACCCCTCTACAAATATAGACCTACAAAATCTATAAATGGTTACAAAAACTTATAAATTTCTTAACACTTCATTATATTATAATAAGAAAAAAGTTCCATCAAGAGTTTACCCCGATTTGTAATGTCAAATTAATACTATTATGAAAAAGAAAAACACCTCATTATTTGTATCGGCATCATTTTATCTCAAGCTTAGTCCTCTAACAATTTTTTCTAAATTCCTTTATTCTTGTAGGTGGTATAGCAATAATTGGGCTAGGCCATATTTTCATCTTTCTATTTACCTTTACTTTTAAATTCACTTCCTGCGAAGCGGCAAATTTCTTTTCTCTCAACTCCATTAATTAAAAGATTGTTAGCAAGAGCCTGGGATATATGCCCTATCCTTTTGTGACTTCCTACTACTTTTTTAATCCTCTCATCTTCGTCCTTTTCATAATGGTCTACATCAAATTTAAATAGAGTATTCCCAACTACTTCACCACTTTTCACTCCTGTTGCCTCGAATATTTCCATGTACTTTCGTGAATTATCGGGAAGCTGCATTTTAAAAACCATAATCGGGAATGCTTCTACTATGTTTTTTAAGAGTCTTTCCTCTGTCAATGACGTTCCAGCCTCCAGGCACATAGTCAGTATTCTCTCATATGCTGTCCTTGCACTGTTGGCATGCAGGGTGCTGACAATGGTGTGCCCTGTACGTCCGGCCTCCTGCACTGTTAAGGCTTCCTTTCCTCTCATTTCTGCCGGGACAAGTATCTTGGGGTGAAGCCGCAAGGATAGCTTCAGCAAGTCCAGCATGGTGATGGGATTGGGTTCTTCCTTTGTCAGAAGATGAATTACATCATTGACCATCACACCATTTTCATCATACCTTGCCAAAGTCAGCTCACGTGTATCTTCAATGGTTACGATTCTTGTGTCATTTGATATGCAACTCAAAATATATCCCATATCGGAGGTTTTTCCGCTGCCTGTAGCTCCCCCAATGGCCACTGATATCCCATTGTTAACACAGAGAGTGAGGAAGTCCAGTTCATCTGCTGTAGCTGTTCCCCAATTAATAAGGTTCTCTCTTGTAATATAAGATGGCTTTTGTTTTCTTATGGAAGCAATAGCACCGGCATCTGGATCGACACAGGGCACAATAGCTCCCGACATTCGGATACCCTTTGATATATAACTATCCCCGATAGGTTTTGAACCGTCGAGGATGACATTTCCAAAGCGGCTCATTTTCTTGGCAATGTTTGAACAGGCTTCCGGATTGCTAAAGGAGACCGGAAGCCTTACCTTTTTATCTTTATATAAAACCCATACTCCATTGTAAGCATTAACATTGATTTCTTCAACCTCACTATCTTTTAAGTATTCTGACAGTATCCCCATACCAGCCATGTCGTTGTATACCATGTCAACCAGTTCGGATATATTTTGAATCCCTTTTACCACCATCCGTTCACTATTTAAATATTGCATAATGAGATTTTTGAGTTTTGCTTCCGCTTCCTCCGAATAAAGCACCTGAGCAAGCTCTGTGGAATGGTTTTTAGAAATGATACGCTGTAATTTATCCAGGATTTCACTGTAGTCCTGAGCTTCCAGGCCACTGTCTCTGCTGTCAGTGCGATGCTTGTTTGCCTTGTATATCAGCTCATTGATTGTAAATCTGTTGTTCATTTTTTCTTGCCTCCGCAAATATCATTTGAAATTTTATTTAATACTGTTCTGTAGCGTTTGCATGCTCTGTCATTATAGAGATATATTGGAGTTCCCGCATTTTCTAACTCCCCGGCACACTTTACAAAGGGAAGCTCATATTTGAAAGGAATATCCAGAAGCCCTTTAAAAGCTTTAGTATCGAACTCACCATTAGGTGCTTGTAATATGTTGATTTGTTTATCAGCTACATGAAGCTCCCGGACAAAATCCTCCACACCTTTATGCCACATGGGAGCACTAGCAGATGGCTTGTACAGGGTATACACTTTTTCTGCCATCCAAAGCCCAACTCCTGAAATGGGATTGGTGAGATCCCCGGAGCCATCAATTATTAGGATATCAAACAGAAGAGAGGATGCGGATATAAGCCTATCCACGTTTTGCAAGGACACACTATCACATAAAAGCCCTGTGTAATGGTTAGGTACCGACAGAAAAAAGAGATTTCTGCTTTCCTCTGCCTCCAAAAACTTTTCACCTACATTGGGATTGTCCTCATTGAGTGCATGATACAATCCTTTTTCCGGTGGGATGTTCTGTCCGAAATACACCTGTAAATCGCCGTGTATCAGGTTTGATGAAATAAGTCCAACAATTTTATCTCGTTTTGCAAGGGCACAGCCCAGATTTACTGCAAAAGTGGTTTTGCCACTATTATCTTTACCCCATACAGTAATGATTTTACTGCTCATCGACTAGCCCCCTTTTCAGAAAGATAAGGTGAAGCTTTCCTGTGTATTCTGCTTCAATGAGTTTCACTGCCTGTGCTTCTGTCGCTATCAGAGTAACAGCTTTGGCTATGGGATCACCAGAGGGAGACTGGTTTTCAATCTGCTGCTCCCGAACCTGGGATGTGCTTTGCGTACGAGAATTTTCCACACTGTAAACCTCCAGCTCTTTGAGTTCAGGATATTGGATAACCTGTGCAGGTATTCTTTTGCCTGTATCTGCATCTTCTTTCGGATTTGAAAATGATACCACTGTCACAATGTCACCGCTTTTCAAATGAGACGAGAGTCCTGCAGCAATACTGAGTACAGTGATTGTAACCAGCCTTTTATTTTCAGCTGCAATACCATCCAGTTCTTTATTTGCAATATGATCACCAAGCTTTTTAGAGAACAGGTAGTCCCCTTTTAAAATTTCAGTTTGTGCAATTTTCCCTTCAATTAAAGTCTTATCCTTGATAACACCGTCAGGCAAACCAAAGTTCCCTACCTCCACCATCGTAAGGTGTTTACTCGTTATCTCTGTTCCTGCGGGAATGTCTTCTGTAGCCCGGAGTATCATCACCGTCACACCTTTATCTTCATAAAATTTAGGCAGGAACAAAAATGAAATTGCTCCTGCCAGTACTATACAAAGGATACTCAAAAGTATACGGTTTTTAAATATTTTCAATTTGTATCATCATTCCTTTCTTGATCCTACTTTTTTTAGTATAAATACCTGTTCTACACTTATAAAAAAAGGCTATATCCTTTGCTCCATTGTAGGAGTATGATGTTCAAAGTAAAATTCATTTTCATTTCGAACAATCATACCATATTCCGTTGCCATGCCCCCTCTCATTTCAAACTGATCTCTACCGTACTGTTCTAGGTCAAAGCATTTGAGTATTTCACTGTCAGAAGGATTAAAATAACCCCTTTCAAAAGCAAGTTTTCGACCATATTCTTCTTCTGGTGACTGGGATGAATAGAGGTCATAACAGTCAAGATTCTGTGTAATATCTGCAGCAAAATCAAAGTCTTTACAGTCCTCATAAATAAGAGCAGCTTCAAATTTTGCCATCATTTCGCTATCTGCTATCTGTTCTATGCCATAGCTTAGATTATTTACCTTTTCAATAACGTCATTAAGGTCGGTGTATTTATGAACGCTTTCATCAAGATTTGGTAATATGCTTAAACACTTGCCTACAATGCATTCATTTATATCAGATATTTTTAGTTTTTTTAAAGTCACCTGTATTTCATCTTCTAAAGCAGGAAGCTTCAACCATGTTCCTTCAGTCTCTTGCTCGGACGTTAACCACAATTTTATATAATACCCTGTATCTATAATTTCTTCCGGTATGTGCTTGCCGTCATAAAATTGTCGATTTGTTTCCACCCAAACTTTAACATAATTCCCACCTGCATATACTCCATTTTCACTTACTCTTTGCTGATGTCCCAATTTTTCATAATCAAGATATTTAAGCATATCAGACGGCATATTCTTAAGCTCCTTTAATTTATGTGCCTCCAGGCAATAGCGGCCTAGCTGCTCATCATTGCTTACATCAAGAACCAAAGCATAATAATCAAGATTATATGTCAAGTTGATTAAACCTGCGAGTTCTTTGTTTTTTGACAGAATTGCAGCTCCCTTAAACTTCATCCTTTCATATTCCGAAAGGTCAGACAATCTCTGTGCCAGATAATTCAGTTCATCAAATCTGAATCTCTCTGGCAACATATTGTTTAAGCAATCCATTCTATACTCATAATGCAGAGCCGTGCACATCGTAATTTCTGAGGCAACACCTGCTTTTTCCATAAATTTTTTGATATTATCCTTTGTTGCGGGAAGCTCAAGATCGCCACCAAGACTAGTAGAATTATCTTTTTGACCGCTAAATAAGACAGTTACTTTGATTTCAAACATAAGGCTGGTCACCGTTCCTTTCAACATTTGATTTTAGTTCTGCAAATGAAAACATTTTATTAGTTTACATTCCTCCAATATTTTGGCTTAAGCCTTGTTCCTGCTCTTGAGACGGCTCATCAATTCTTCTGATGAATCCGAATGATGTCTTTTCTATACCATCTTCCTCCATTTTGTAATTGCCATATTTTTCGTAGTCTACAAAACTATTAATCTCATCATCAATGAATATGTCATACCTGCCTGAATCAAACAGGACATAATAGGCATAATCGGTTGCGGTGATAACAGATGCAGGGATGAGTTCATATTTAGCGACATTGTCCGCTATATCTAATGCATCACTAATAAATTCCGTATTTTCTGATTCAACAGCAGCTAAAAACCTTTCAATCATATTCTCTTGAAGTATGTCATTGATTTTCTTTGCAAGCACGTTGAGAGAATAGATATCTCCTTCAATATTAAGGCTGCTCGACAAGCTTGAGATTGGGCTTTCAAACTCCAAGATTTCACACTCATCAAAACATTTTACGTTCAATTGATCTCTAGCCTTACGTAACACAGTATCGGATGTTGGCAACTTGAGGATATAGGGTTTCTCTATCATACTATAGTTGCCATGAGATATAAGCTTGAGACTGAAAATACAATGTTTATCGATATCTGCATCGGGCAGAACAACACCGTCATAGACTTGCTCCATATCATGACCCGTTTTCATCACATATCCTGATGAGGTATAAGTACCGCTGTTGTTTGCTTCATATTCATTTGCTACTTTTTCAAAGTCTATATATCCAACGGCACTTTCATGAATACGTATGATATCATTTTCTACCAGATATTTTCCTAGTTCAATACTTGTGGACACATCAGGGTACAGCTTATACTTTTCAAGGTTATTGATTAAGTTGATGATGTTTGCCAATACGTTGATGGATGCAATATCAAGTGCACCTGAGAAAAGAGTTTTTTCAGATTCAATAAATCCATCAATACGCCGGGCAATGAAGTTGAGTTCTTGAAAAGTATTGATATCATCAATACGTTTCTTCATAAGGTATTTTTGCAAATTCGGAATGGAGGATTCCACTCCGTTTATATATGTCTTCAAGTTTTTTGTACTATTCATATTGTCCAGCCTTGCATAGGCTTCACCTATGTCTGCAGGAGTAGCTGGCAAGGTGAGCCATACACCATTGTCTGATTCTGTTCTTGTTAATAAAACCTTAAGCACTCACATTCCTCCCATCTTTTGTTCATTTTTTTCTGCTGTTCATATGATTCAATACAACAGATATATCCATAGGATGTAAAGCATCCATTTTCCTCTTTGAAACGATCCTGACCGTACTTTGTAAAATCGATGTATTTTTCCAGTTCACTTGTACAGCTAAAAAGTCCGGATTCAGCAACTATATGCCTGCCATACTGTTCCAGGTCAGAAATTCCTTCGACAAAATGGAATCGGTCAAGGTTGTTAGCCAACTCAACCATTTTTCCTGCGGATTCAGCTTTGGTATAATCAATGACAGCCTCCAGTTTTTTGATTTCAGCTTGATTAAATTTATTAAATTTCTGGATAATTTTACTCAGTTTATTGATTTCACCGATACTATTCGTAAGTGAAATGTGTTCCATAAAGTTTTCCGACAGGGAAATACTATTCACACATTTATAATCCAGGTCATTATATGTATCTGCACCAAGGCGGAGTAACGCTTTTAGTATGCATGTTTCTGATGTAGGCAGGTAAAGCCATACCTTTGGTGGCTCAGGTAACAGGGAATCTTTTTTTGCTACTTCCAGCTTCATTATATAGTCGCTAGTGTAATCATAATCCGGAAACATTTTTCCATTATATACTTCTACAAAGGGAAGTTGGCTACTGAATAAAACACCATAAGGTGTTATCTTACCATTCCCCCTATTCAAGAGATTCCTGCCTATTGTTTCAAAATCAATCTTATCCTTCTCATTGACAGCATAGCATACGTTTTTGTCCAGATAATGGTTTGTTCCAATACTATGTAAGTCCGAAAAATCAGTGACAATTGTATAATTATTAAGATTAAATGTCAGGTTTATAAGGTCTTTCATTTTGCTAATATTCTCTGCTGCGACTACTCCCTGAAATTTAGAACACTCATATTTATCAAAACTTTCTATTCGCCTTGCCAGATAGTTCATTTCATCAACATCAATAAGAGAATTTTCAAGCACACAAAGGGCAGGAATCATACCTTTTATTTCAACCACTCGACAGTGATTAGTGATGTAGTTATTAATATTTATACCTTTGAGTTTGTTCATCATGATTTCTTCATCAATGGGGAAGGTTATGTCAATACATTGGCTATTTGGAAAATTAACATTTTCTATGGTGACGGTAATCATTTTTTAAAATCCTTTCTAAATATAGTTTGGAGCATTAAAAAAGCGGCTGCATCTTTATTAATGCAACCGCTTTTCTAATGTTAGAATATATTGACTATTCTCATACTTTAGAGTTTAATATCATTAAAATTCAGTGTTTCTTCATCCGGAAAATCAATATTGTTTTCAGCAACCAGCTCCACTTCTGAAGGCTCCGTATCTCCAAGCTGCATTGGAATTAGTACAGGCAGCAGTTCATTTTTTAGAAATTCCTGATCTGAACAATACTCGATAAACCCTGCCC
Organism: Clostridia bacterium; assembly: GCA_028280575.1. GTDB lineage: Bacteria > Bacillota > Clostridia > Acetivibrionales > STF1-152 > JANQLN01. Next base: position 36,479 of record JANQLN010000100.1, on the reverse strand, counting down.
TGGTTGATATAAAAGCCACATCCAGCGGGGTAGTAATTTGAATGATGTTTAAAGGCGAATTTTTCACAATAAAAGAAGCTATATTCTTCGGAGTTGACTTTAAAATATATTGTGTTCTTCCTTCTTCCGAATAAACATATCCTACCACATATGGGTAATTCATTTATTTTCCTCCCTCCTTCTACATAAAAATATGGGCAGTATATATTTTGTTTTCTATATACCGCCCATTTGTTGTGTAGTTTCTTGCTCCTACTTATTATTCAGCTAATTGTCTAACTTCAAATTCAGTGCAAACATCAGGATTAGACTATTTAACATATATATCCGAAATCTTTTAATCGTTTTCTGCACGTTCCTCTTTCATCTTCTGTAAACAATTCCTGATACTCTGGTTTTAATACATGTGCCTCAACTGACAAGTCTAACCGATTATGTTCCCATAAAACTTCAAAGCCATAGGTACCATCATTTTTTGATATAAGAATTCTTGCCGCCTGCAAACCTCCTATTTCATATATCAACTGCAAAAAACGAGCCGCATTATAACCCAGTTCCTTCTTCGCAGTTAAATAAATATTTTTCATATCAACATTAAATTTGTTTTCAAGAGTCTTCATTATAAATACTCCCCTTATTTAAGTACATTTTAATTATTTTTTATTCAAAGCGGGTAAAACCATCTCTAAATATTTTTGCCAATACCCGTCTTCCCCTTCCATGTCATGAATCCAATAATACATGAACAAAATCTCAAATTCCTGTTTTCTTCCCTTTGTAAAAGATTTCTTCGGCATTTTTCTATATAGTGAGTTAAGATTAAAAAGATTACTTTTTTGTTTGTAATCATAATCATATTTTCTCCAGCTATAAATGCTTTTTTTCCTATGAGTTGAAGGCCATATATTCTCATTATCATAAAAACTGTTTATCCAATCATAAGAAAACGCAAGTAGGTTTACCTGATGCTTCGCCCAGGTCTTATCAATCCAATCATTTATCTCCTCAGTTATAGCCGGGATTCCGACATTAAATCTTTTTTGACTCTGTACCCTATGATAGTCTTTTATGAATAGGTAAAGCATTTCTGTCTGATCCTTAAGAAACGAAAACCTCTTAACAAGCTGTGAATAAGAATCGTATGAAACATTTCTAAATTCACTATCAGTACTATATAAAAAGAAAAACTCATTCTCTTTCAGAATGTTTCCTATGTATCTATGAATTTGTTTCCCGTACTCATTATATATATCAACAACCCATTCTCTAACTTCAGGTTCATAATCCCGAAGTTGCTTGCGATATTTCTCTAATTTTTCATTATTCAGTACTGTTTTTTCTTCAGCTTCAGAAATATTCAAATAGTTATTAAAGTATTCAAAAACATAATCAACACAGATTTTCATATTTTGAGTAAGTGCATCAAGATCAAATTCATTAAGTCTATCTTCTTTTTTTCTTCGGGCAATATACTCTTCAATACTAAGCATTTTACCTCTTCACTCCTAAAGCCTCCGAAATGTGAATATTTAGCTATTTGTAGAGTTAATTATATCACGAAAAAAGGTCAATACAAAACGTAAATCATATCGTCTTTCAACCACAACCGTCATTTTACTACTATATTTCTTTTTGAAAAAATCTTTCTAAGCTCACTTCAAATCCAAAAAATTACACTATATCAACCATTATCAAGCTTTTCAGTAGTAGTATTTTTTAAAAAGCATATGTTGTATAAATATAAATCATTCAGCAATTTTAAATTCAGGACTTTGTATAGCCGTGTTATTTTCATTTAAAACAATATCATCCGCTGTTTTACTGTTTGAATATAATTTCTCTTTTTCTAACTGTAATCTTTCATTAATAAAATTATGTCTAATTTCAAACTCATCAAATATCTCCTTCCACAATTTAACATATATTTTATAATTTCCACTCTTAAAAGCTAATGATTTTTCTCCATGTTGTTTAGCATTATCAAATTCACTATTAATATATCCATACTTATCAAATCGATTCCCAACTAAAATAAAATCCCAATTAGATCTTTTACTATTAAATTCTGCTTGTTGCGTGATTACATTCATGTACTTTTTAACTTGATTATATTCTTTTTCTCCCAGTGCTACGTTAGGATGCTTCAATTCCACAATTATATTATCAATTGAATCGGAATTAATATTTTGTCTTACCGCAAATATATCCATTTCTTTTTTCTTATGAGGATGATCTATTTGTACCTTTTTATCATCTCCACTTAATATATAAATATATCTTCTTAAGGCTTCCTCAAATTTCGGCTCAGCTGCTGTTACCAAATTATATTTTTCTCCAAATATCCAATAATGCTTTTCAATAAATTTCTGTAAATGATATTTCTCATTAGCTTTCATATCCTTATCAAAAACCATTTCTCTTAAATCATAAATTGCTTTATATCTATCCTGCACAAGCTTTATAGTTTTAATAACATTATCCATTTTCGATATTTTTAATACTTCAGCAAGATCATTTCTTTCCACTTCATCAAGTTCAATAATCTGAGAAAGAATCTCAAATAATCCATCACTTTCACCTGCTTCAAGTATTAGATTTAGCAATCTTACAAATGTAGGTTTCTGAACCTTATTTAAATTAGAAAAAATTCTAGGTTGCACTTGATACAACTCTCTGATTACATTTTCTAATTCATTTTTTTTATATGTGTCAACTAAACTATTGCTAAATTCTGGAAATACTTTGTCATTCTCATATTCCATTATTAATTTATCTGTATACTCTTTAAGAAAAGGCTTCCTTTTATTTTTTAAAAAAATATTAACGTTAGCTAACATCTCTTCCAATTCATCAATCCTACTTTTTTTTAATCCAATAGTCATTTGACCAGAAATAATTTTATCTTTTGGAAAACCCTTGTCAAAAAAACTGCTATAAATATATATACTATGATAAAACTTATCTGCTTTTTTGTTAAGCTTGGTTGTGTCTTTATGGACTTCAAGGTCTTTAGAATTAATAAAATAGTATCTACTATATTCATTGTTTATTTTTTCATTCCATTGAACATAATGGATTTTAAAATTATTATCATTTTCACTTAGATATTCAAATTGATCTCTATCATTAATTATATCAGTATAATCTAACTGCAAATCATTTATATGAATAGTATAATTTAATTTTTTATTGAGTTCCAAATACCAGCAAAACTCTTTTTTAATGTAATCAATTATTTTATCAAAGAAAATATCTTCCTTTAATTTAAATTTAACTAACGTTCCTGGTTTTTCATTTGTTTCTTCTACTTCTGAAGCATAATATGATTCTAAAGCATTTTCTGATATTGATATTGTATACTTATAATTCTTTTGATTGCTCTCATATATAGTTTCCCAATAAGCACTGCTAGCAAATTTAAAGAACGTCAGTCTCCCTACTCCATTTTTACCATGTACTGCTGAGGTTACTCTTTTTTCATTCGGATCATATTCCTTTTCAGACTTAAAGAAAGGCTTGAATTTTTTCTCAATCTTTTCCTTGCATATACCATATCCATTATCTATTATAGCTAAATCAGTTGCCATACCAAATCGATTTTTATTAAATTTTATTTCAACTTTTGTTGCTTTTGCGTCAAAACCATTCCAAATATATTCACAAATTGCATTTTCAATATTATATTTACCTAACGATTTTTTAATACCTTCTGTTACTATTTGAATCCTGCCCATTATATTACTACACCCCATTCATTCTATAATATCAGGACTGATTATTTTGTATAATAACCTTCAGGAATATATATTGTCTATTAAAATATTGTATCACAATGGATAAATTTTGCAAAATACTTTTTGATTTTTATCAATATGTAGATAAAAATAACGAATTAGCTTTAATCATAATACAACACCAGGACTCTTCTATAGTTTATGCTTTCAACATTCACTACTACACATAATAATTATACACTTCATATATATCAAAAAAGCTAATTGAATCTTTCGGGAGTAGTATTTTTAACTCAAATTGTATTCTCCATGCTCTCAATAATATTCTACACAAACAATCTTGTGATTCAAATGTAACGATGTTAATAATCACTATCTTAAAATATATTAGAATTATTTGCTCAGTATCTATATATTTAATTTTTTATATAACATTTATTTAACTTGAATTTGTCCATTCATCAACATTGGCAACAAAAATTTTCTTACTTCTATTAACTCCAATGTTTCAATTTCTCCAATTCTTTTCCTTTCTATTAGTGGCAACACTATTTTTTCAAATTTATTTTGTATTTCTTCATCCGGAATAACAATATTTATCTTTCTCAATTCCCCTTGTCTAATTCCAGCAACTGTACTGCCACTTTTTTTCCCTAATATCTGAGAATAACCATGGCCATCAGATAATTCATAATAAAGATAAGTTGGACACACTACATCTCTATTACTTCTTATAGCAAATAGTCTTTGGCTTAAGCAATAATGTGTGTCTATGTACATAAAATAGAATTCCCCCAAAGGGGCTTCAGATGTCATCAGAATATCTCCATCTTGCAATTTATCTGTCATCCATTTTTCAAACATTGCTTCACTCACTTGATTTGCTTGTTCCAAATTAATTAATCTACCACCTTTAACTATTTTGGCAGATAATGCTTTTATTCCATTTTCAACCCAATCTCCACCCAATTTTTTTGGTGTTTTTCCTCTATTATCAATAATGGTTGAAACACATTCATCTAATGATTTGACAGACCACCCAAATGGAATTCTCCGATCTATCGTTTTATTAAATTTCATTTTTCCATTATTTGATTTGTATGGTTTATTGTTTGTATCTGGAAATTCAAATTGTAAAAACCAATACTCGTATATTGATTTTACCAATTCATCTACTGTATCCGATATTTTGAAATTATTAGCTATTTTAGAATCAATTACATTTAAAATTTCAGCTATTTTATCTTGTATGCCAATATCTGGTAAATCCAAAGTAAAGTTTTCTAAATCTCGTTGATAAAGATGATTTATTGTACTTCCTTGTGCTTTGTTTCTATATATAAAATCCTTGAAAATATTGCTCTTTAAAATGTGATACAAATAATCAAAATTTAATCTATTTGGTATTGTGTTTCTTAATACAAATATTCCAGATGCTACAGTTGTTGGCTTTGATAGTCCTTTAACATATCCAATTTTCCCCAAGGTTCCATCCTTAGATATTAAAATATCATTCTCTTTTAGCATAATTTCCTTAGATTCTTCATATCTTTCCTTTGAAATATAACCACAATTGTCCCAGTCAACATACCTATCCATCAATGCAGTTGCATTAATAATTTTATAATCACTTTCTGATAAATACTCTGACTTACTTAATCCTCTCCATCCTATTCTACCTTTTACATATAAATCTGTCCCCAAATTAAGATTATTCATATTTTAACCCGCCTAATCTATCCTGAATTTTATCTTCTAATATTTTTGCTTTTGTAAAACATTCATTTAAATCATTTTTTAATATTGCAATTTTATTTTCAAAATCAACCTGGGAAATTTCAACATATTCAACTTTAACTGAGAAATATTGTCCAGCACTAAAAGAATAACTATTATTTATAATTTTTTCATTATTCACTAATACAGAAAAACCTTCTTCTTCTTTATTCTGTTTAAAAAAATCTATAATTTTTCTAATTTCTGCTTCACTTAATATTGTTCTTTGTCCTTCCTCCAAACTCATTTTTTTTCCTAAATTTGAAGCATCCATTAGAAATACATTTTCATCATTTTTATCTCTATCAATAAATAAAATAGATACATTTGTTCCTGTTGTGGCAAAAATATTACTAGGCATACTAATTACACCTTTAAGCCAATTCTTTTTAATCAATTTTGTTCTTATTGTTTTTGAAATTTTATCAGTTTTGCTTATAAACCCTGTTGGTACTACAACCGCAGCTTTTCCTTTTTCATTTAGTGAAGTAATTATATGCTGCACAAACATTTGATAAATTGCCATACTCTCTTTCTTTTTATCTGGAACATTTGGAATTCCTGCAAAAAATCTTCCATATTTATCATTTTCCATTACTTCTACATCTGCACTAAAATCCATGTTAAATGGAGGATTTGAAACAATGAAATCAAATCTTTTTATATCATCGCCATCTTTATGATATGGATTTGTCATAGTATTTCCTTCAATAACATTATGAAGGGAACTTGATAACCTATTTAAAATCAAATTCATTCTTAAAAACTGTGATGATTTTTGGGAAATATCCTGACTAAAAATCATACAATTCTTTACTCCTATCATATTGGCCATGCATAAAAGCAATGTACCAGAACCTGCTGCAGGATCATAAATTGTAACCCTCTCAATTGGAGTATCATCATATAAAATTTCTGCCATAATTGTGCCAGCAGATACTGGTGTAAAATACTCTGCATATTTTCCAGAATCTTTGTTATAATCTTTAATTAAAAATTCAAATATTCCAGAAAAATAATCCCAGCCTTCATCATATATTTTATCAAACTTATATAAAGCTAAAATATTGATAGAACGCTTTGCTAACTCTAATTCTTTATCTTCATCTCTAATGTATGATGCTAATGGCTCAAATAATGGTTTCTTATTCCCTGTAGCTGTCTCTACTGAATAAATATCTGCATTCTTTTCACTAATTTCAACCAGTGCATTATCCAATAAAATATTAAAATTACTTTCACTTTGCAACTGATATATCACATCAATTGTGCATTCCTTCGGAATTCTAGCTAATTCATCTCCTACAAAATCAACAAAATCATTATAGGTCTCATACTCATCTTTTTTCTTTTCATATTCTCTTTGTAATTTATCATCCAAGAATTTATAAGTAAATAACTCAGATATAATTTTGTATTCATCTCCTGTATTTGCTAATCCAAGACCTGCACACATAGCCTTCAGGTCCTTAATCATATCTTTTACTTTGTCTAAGTATTCTTCGTATCCCATTGTTGTTTGCTCCTAGTCTTTATATTTATCTTCAATAAATAATATGATAATTTCTTCTGCCATTCTTGCACTTACTTTTACTCCATATTCTTTATAGATAATACGAATATGATTTAACATTTTGCGAATAATAACATTCTTGGTCGGGTCAGGCATATGTCCTATTTCATCATCCATAGCTGTTTTTATTTTTGAAATTATTTCAAAAATCTGTACTTCATTAAATTGACCATTATATCTGATTCTAAGCTTCTTGTGGACTCTCATACAAGTCTCATCACCTTTATACCTACTAGTCAAACTATTGTTGTTATCATTTAATAATAAAAGCTCGGAATATAGACCATCTAAATCTTTTAATACTGCTTTTACTTTGCTTGTGGTATCCGTGTCATTTTTGAACTTTCTAATTAATTCTTTATATCGCTTATACAATTCCTTATAAGCAATATCATCTTTATCCGTACTAGCAGAAAAAGCATTTTGGATTTTATTTACTATCTCCATAACATCATTTTCAGTCGTAAAATCCAAATCCATTTCACCATTCCGTAAAAACTCTACTACTAACTGTGAAAAATCAAATTCATCATCATCATTATCATTATCTAATGTTCTTGCAGCAACTAAGATACCGATGCGATTGGATACTTCTGACCATGCTTTGTTAAGTCCATCAATAGGAATTTTATCTACATTCTCATGACTCATACGTAATTCATTATAACAGTTGCGATATTCTTCAATATATCCTCTGACTTCACGCAATGTCTTCTCATCTAATAACTGAATCTGTTTGGAGAAATCTTCAAGATTAGATTCTATATTATACATATAAGTAAAGAGTTCATTTTCCAAGTTTTTGATAGTATGCTTAATATTTTCCACATCAACAAACATATCATTAATATCTGTCACATCATCCTCATCAGCAATATCTTTTTTGAGCTCTTCCAGATACCTTCTGTTTGTTTCTTCATACTCTTCTGTAATATCAACAAAATCCACCACATAACCATATCTCATTTTTTTGAATGGTCTGTTTACTCTTGCTAATGTTTGTAACAAAGAATGCTCTTTAATAGTTCTAAGTAAATAGAGCCTTTTTAAACGTGGAGCATCAAAACCTGTAATGCACATCTGGAATACAATCATTCCATCATAAATACTTTCCATTTTATCAGTATCTTTGTTTTTCTTACCCCTAAATTCTTCTTGTTTGTCACTATTATTTTCTTCATTATGAAGAATTAAACATGTGTTCAAATCACTATTATTTTTAAACCAGTTTTGAATTTTCTCTGCTTGTTCAGTACCTGTTGTTACAATCATAAATCCTAATGATTTATTATTCTTTTGAATAGTTCTAAACTGTTTGTAGTCATCATCTATATAACTACATAATTGGTCTACAAACTCGTCTGAGCTAGTTACTCTTTTCCATTTTGTTGCAGGAACATCTTTGTTTTCTTCTATGTTAAGTAATCTCTTAATATCACTCTTAAATTTTGTAGCAATGCTTTCTTTTTTGATTTTAAGAGTATATCCATCTGCAATTGATTTATTATAGTAGTATTTATGAAGATACCCTTCAAAAATATCTGTCGTTCCAAGTTTTGTTGTTTTTTCTTGTTTATTTTCATCTTCTTTCTTTTTAGATAAAATTGGTGTACCCGTTAATCCAATATAAATACCCTTTGGGTCTGCTCCTAATAAGTTGGCCAAAAATACACCTTTCTCTTTATATCCACGATGTACTTCATCAATGATATAGATTCTTTGAATTCCTCTCATACATTTCAAATCAACTTTGGATTCCTCAGAAAACTTTTGAATATTAACAACATTGATTGTCTCTATATATTTCCCACGCTGACTTGAATTTCCTGTAATAGATGGAGACGCTAGATTTTTTGCAAAATCATATTTAGAATTAATAGTAGCAATAGACATTCCTCTATTTGAAAATTCTGTTGATGCTTGATTTAACAAATCCAATCTATCAACAACAAAATAAAATTTTGTTATAATCCTCTTTTTTCTATAATAATCTCTAAGCACATTAGTTGCAAAATAAGCAAATGCAGTCTTACCACTTCCTTGTGTATGCCAAAGAACTGTTTTTTTTATTCCTGAAATCAATTTTTCAGTTAAGTTTTGTAATGCAAAATACTGTGGATATCTTATAATATGCTTATTTAATCCGTCTCTCAAAGAATTAACATATACAATGCCAAATCGGATCATATAAATAATTCTCTCTTTTGAATACATTGATGTTATGAATTTGTTTGTATATGTATCTATTTTCAAATTATCATTAAATTCGACATCACTTCTAATAGAAGCAATGTTATTATCAGTTAATACTTCATCAACGAAATCATCACTCAAATACTCTGAAATCGCAATTTCTCTTTCTTCTCTAAAATGATTGTAAGTTGTTTTTTCCCAGTTTGGAGTTGTATAAAAACTACCCTGCAAAGGTTCCTGAACTCCATCATCATACGCTTGATTATTACTAAATGTCAACAATTGCATCTGATTAAAATATGGAATATAACTAGATTCTCCAAGTCTATCCCTCATGCGATTGAACTCTGCTTGAATACCATATTTAGTAACACCATGTTTATTGGTATATCCTTTATTATTTGGTTTTTTTACCTCCAAAAAAGACAAAGGAATACCATTAACCAAAATTGTAATATCTGGTCTGAAACTTATTCTATCTCCATAATACGGGAGTTCAGTAATTACTCTAAAATCATTATTTTTTGGATGCTCTAAGTCAATCAATTTAATAGAATTTACAAATGTTAATCGCTTAAAAAATGATTCACCTTTATCAACGCTGTTGTTTGTTAAATGCCAGATTTCCTTAATTAACTCCTCAATCTTTGCATCTGAAAACTTTCTACCATTTATCTTTTCAATAGACTTTTTAAATACTTTTTTCAAAATATTATTACCTTTATCTATAACATCATCTTTAACTTTTTTAGTTTGATACTCATATCCTAATCTTTTAAAATGTAGCACGGCAGGAATTTTAACTCTAGAATCCTCACTAAATTTCTTCCTATCCATAAAATTCACCTTTCCTTTCTATGTATTAATATGCCAAATATTAAATCCCATAATCAGGGACAGCTCATTTAATATTTTCAAATCATCATACAGTGTCTTACACAATATAAATAGTTAAAATTCTTGTAGATTACTTAGAATAAATAGTTTTCAAAACTCTGTACGCTTTCTCAGTCAAAACATATCTTCCCCTTGTGTGATATGCCTCTACATAACCATGTTCAATTAACTCTTTTATGATTTGATTAACCTTTACCTTGCTGCATTTTACCAGTCCTGATATTTCTTGTTGGTTAATTGGACATATTTTTACACCCGCTATTTCTATTTGATGTTTTTCTAATTCTAGTAATACTTTCATTCTTTCATTAATAAAAAAATATAAATTTTCCATACCTTCACCATATACTTTCTTGTTTTAAACGGTATATTTTTCATGCAATTATAGCATACATTTTAATTTTCTACAAGAATACTTATTAAACGAACTTATTCGCAATATATAAATTTTGTTAACAGATTAACTAAATTTCCAATAATATAATGAAAGCTTAAAACTCTTTTATTAAAGAATTTATATTACAAATTAAAGTTAAGCATATTAAATTTCTTATTATAAATAAAACTTAAAAAAATAAGATGGAAATCCATCCATCTTATCTTTGACATAGTACTCAAAATTTATTTTTTTCAGTTAATATTCTTCAGGCAGCATAAATATTACGTATAAATTTTTAAGCCCTTTATAATTTTCAACCTTAACATCTCTTTTAAAATCTGATATTACCCAAAATTTCTTGTTCCCATAGTAAAAAACCTGCAACCAATCTGGATTTTGATAAGTATCATTAATTAATGCTAAAGCCTCATATACTAATTCTGATGCAATATCCCCAAATCTTTCAATAAAGCCTTTGGTACAAACAGGTTCACTATGGAAATTATAATTTCCTTCGCATTCTTGCTCTTGTAATACTAAATTCTCTAAAAGCATTTTTTATCCTTTCTTAACTTACTTTACTTATTTGGCCTGATTGCAAAAGACCTGATAAATGTAAACATTCCCACTATCTCCTCATTCAGATATTCCCAAAACATCATGTTAATCCTGCCGTCTTCATATTCTTTATTATCCTTAATAAGTCATCCCTATTCTGTAGCTTTGTACCACTTCGCGCTTCATCTGCTTAAATTCCAACATACTGTCAGTCCTCTCTTTGCCTTATGAAAGCCGTTTAATACTCAACCTGCGCAGAAAAAGAATTTTTCTACTTGAAGGAGTCACTACTCACCTTGCAAAAGACACAAAGCCGCTTCTTCAGCTGTAGTTACATCGTAACCTGCTGCTTCACAGGCTCAATTTTAGTATCTTTTTCACCATGTTTTTCCTCCTTTCTTCAAGTTTAACCTCCTATTAGCAACACACAATACCACACTATTCTAACTATAGCTAGTATTTTTGCGCATATACTTTAGAAAGCTCTAGCATGAATGTTTTGCAATTCAAATCATCTTTTTTTATACTCTGTATGAAGAAATGAGCCCATTGTGCAACATGATATTAATCAATTTTAGCATCATCTTATATTTAACTTCATAGCTTCCTGAGTTCTTTACATGTGTTGCACTTTCTATTGGAACACACTCTGCTCCATCTCTGCATCTAGAATTACATTTAGTTTGGAGATTGCTCTGGACAAAACACTTTGTATAGTCTTATTGTCTACATGGAAAAACTCAGTCCAACTTTACATCGAACTGAGCTCTTTGTTTTTGATGGAGATTAAGAAGCTCGAACTCTCGAGTTTACGAAATCGATCAGCACACTCTAATAACTGAATTATTCCTCGATTAAATTTTTGTCAAGTGTCCGATCTTTTTAAATTAGGGTATGAAAAAACCACAAAGTGTTTTTTAGCCCTGTGGTTTATCATTTTTGGTGGAGCTAAAGGGATTTGAACCCTCGACTTCCACACTGCCAGTGTGGCACTCTCCCGCTGAGTTATAGCCCCATATATTGGAAAACTCTTTATTCTTGCAGTTTTCCGGCTTTTTCATTTTTTATGTTTTTTCTTTTCTGTGGGGTTGCACACCCGATGTCTCGCGCTCCCAGCTGAGTTATAGCCCCATATTTTGGAAAACTCTTTATTCATCATTATTAATGCTTAAAGGTAATTCTACTTTCAAAGCTCATATTTGCACCTCCACATTATAATTTATTTTTTTCATTTTTGCAAGTGTTACAATTTTCAAAAACCTCGTTAAAAATTAGATATTATCAAAATGTATAATTTCAGTAGTATAATCAATAAGAACTGCTCTTTTGTCACTTTCAATAAAATTGATCATTTTTGCTATCATACTGTCGGCGTGCTTGCTGTCGTTGGACACATAAGCTGCGGCAATCAAAGAATTTTTCCAGGAATCATTATAATCAACTTCTGCTATGGAAATATTAAAACGAGATTTAACTTTGGCCAGTATGCTTTTAATTACCTGCCTTTTCTCTTTAAGTGAAAAGGCACTATCTATAGAAAAAAATATTTTGCAAACACAAATAACCATATAGCCTCCTTAAGCAAATTATAGCATAAGCTAAAATATTGATGCAATAAAAATTAACCAAGCTGTTCCTAATATTTGACCCGAACTGTAGACAATATTTTTTTGAAAATATTCCATAGACCATAACATAGGCAAAAAACCTCTAATTATTCGAGTTTCCCCATTTTTTAAAATAGGTATAAATTTAAGCGTATAATGAAACATATATCAGTCCAATCATTAAGAAAATGTAAGTATCTAGAACCTTGATTCATAAGTCGTTCATAAAGTAATACGACTTATATATACACTAACATTTACTAAATTCATTCCCAATGATAACTGTTTCACTATACACATAAATCTTCTCAATGTTAAAAATCGGGAAACTCAAAACTAATTACGGTTGCAATTAGCTTAGTATTGCTGTAAAATATATAGTATGGTACTTCATTTGACATCCTACTAATACATAAAAGTACTCTATCCCATAAGCTCGTTCCAGCATTTTGAGGCATATTTCCCCATATTGCTGGTCGTTACATCGCAATACGGCAGTATTACTCAATCCTCCGCCTTGTGCTATGGGAAAATCTACCACAAACTACAAGAACGGATTTATGGGATAGAGTACTTGAAATGGAGGAATCTTTATGGATAAGTTTTTATGCCAAAAGGGAAGCTTTGTGTGTACTATGTGCAATTCTGAAATTGTTACGGTAAAATTCAAAGGAGAAACCACAGAATGGGAATTACAGAATACCAATATGCTGAATCCGAAAACAACAAAAAAGAAAAAAATTGTATTAAAGTGCCGGTGTGGTAATAAGGAAAACATTACGGATTATGTAAAAATCATGAGCAGCTGGCTGGTGCCGGTCAATTTCTAATTAATTCCTTTCTAAATTTTTTCATTTGTTTTGACAGTTTTTTAACAAAAAAGAGATACATAAGCAAATGCCGGTTTAACCTTTTGATTGCAGATGCTTAAACTGTATGATATACTTTTCCAGGATGCAAAGCTTTAAAATACATTATGGGAGGGTTTAAATTGCCATTTGACGGCATTGTCCTAAAAAGTGTGATATCTGAACTACGGCAGAAAATAACAAATGGGAAAATTGAAAAAATTTTTCAGCCTGGGATGTATGAAATTATAATAAAAATACATTCAAGAAAAAATTCATACAAACTGTTATTATGCGCAAACCCTTCCTTCCCACGTATTCATTTAACGGAAGGCTCCAAAAAAAATCCCATGAAGCCCCCTATGTTTTGTATGCTTCTCAGAAAACATCTGGGTGGAGGAATAATTAAACATATAGGTTTTAATGATTATGAAAGGATTACCGATATTCACGTCGAATCATTGAATGAGCTTGGGGATCTTACTATAAAAAAGCTTGTAATAGAAATTATGGGCAGGCATAGTAATATTATTCTCATAAATGAAAATAACAAAATTATAGATTCCGTAAAGCATGTTGACAATGAAACCAGCAGTGTAAGGGAAGTAATGCCTGCACGCACATATGCTTTGCCTCCTTCACAGGATAAGCTGAGTCCCGATACGTTAAATGCCGGCAGGCTTTTTGAAGGAGAGCTTGCAGGCATTAAGGCTGAATCTTTTCTTTTACGCAATATTAAAGGCTTCAGTCCATATATATGCAGAGAAATATGCTCCCTGGCAGGTATAAATGGAAAATTACCAATAAATACCTTTGATGTTGAACTGCTCACAAAACTAAAGGACAGCTTGAAACTGCATCTGGAAAAAATAAAAAACAGTGATTTTACTCCACATATGATATTTGATGATGGCCCTGTAAAAAAACCTGTAGATTTTCACTGTATTACTGTTGCCCAAAATAATAATTTAAATTTATATGATTCAATGTGCGGATTACTGGATCAGTATTATTCATGGAAGGACAGGCTGAATAATCTCAGTCAGAAAAAAACAGCATTAATGAAAAAGATTACTGTATTTGTTCATAAATATGATAAAAAAGCCGCTGCATTACACTCGGAACTGGGTGATGCAGAAGACAGGGATAAATTCAAGCTGTTCGGCGAACTGATAACAGCAAATATTCACTCCATACCACAGTATTCAAAAAAAGCAACCGTACTTAATTATTATAGTGAAGGGAATGAATATATTGATATTCCACTTAATGAAAATATCACTCTCCAGCAAAATGCACAAAGATACTTTAAAAAATATACCAAAGCTAAAAGCTGTTTTAAGCATGCAACAGTCCAGCTTAATAAAGCATTAAAAGAGCTTGAATATCTGGAAAGCATACAGCACCAGCTGGAAATTGCACAATCGGCCTTGGAGGTTGACAACATAAAAAATGAACTGGTTGAGCAGGGATATATTAATATATCCGTTCCTGATAAGGGTGAAAAGACGACACCTTTATCAAAACCCCATCGATTTAAGTCAAGCGATAATGTTTACATATATGTAGGAAGAAATAACAAGCAGAACGATTTGCTCACACTTAAGGATTCATCTCCTGACGATACCTGGCTTCATGCAAGGAATATTCCAGGCTCCCATGTAATTATAAAAGGCAGTGATTTTCCAGACTCCACACTTTTGGAAGCAGCTATTTTAGCCGCTTACCACAGTAAATACAAATTAGCCTCCAATGTTCCGGTAGACTATACAAAGGTTAAGTATGTAAAAAAGCCTAAAGGACTGCGGCCGGGTATGGTATTGTATGATTATTTCAAAACTTTATATGTTACCCCCGACGAAAAAATAGTAAATAAATTGAAAATTGAAGAATAATGGGTTATGGAACCTCTTTAATTCTTGCAGTATGGCTTTTGCGTTAACCATGTAAATATATTATAATTTAAAAGAAAGCTATGCAGATTGGTTTTTATAAGATTTAGAGGAAGTACCTGTTATCTTTAAATGGAGGGAGCAATAATATGATTTCACAAAAAATAGAAGGTAATTTAAAAAAATCTTCATGGATAAGGGCAATGTTTGAAGAGGGAGAAAAGCTAAGAAAAAAATACGGCAGCAAGAATGTATTTGATTTTAGTATAGGCAATCCGGAAATTGAACCTCCCCGGGCAGTTCTTGATAAAATAATTGAAGCCGCATCAGATAAAGCAAATGGCAAACATAGATATATGAGTAATGCCGGCTATGATTACACAAGAGAAAAACTGGCGGGCTATATAAATAGCACAAAAGGCTCAAACCTGACAAAAAGCCATGTTGTAATGACATGCGGCGCGGCAGGCGGGCTTAATGCTATCCTGAAAACAATCCTGAACCCTGGAGATGAGGTTATTGTATTCTCTCCATACTTTGTAGAATACCTTTTTTATATTGATAATCACGGCGGGAATCCTGTTATTCTACCTGCGGATACTTCTACATTCCAGCCTGAGCCTGATATTGTAAAAAATTATATCAATAAAAAAACCAAGGCAGTTATAATAAACAACCCTAACAATCCAACCGGTGTCATATACAGTGAGGAAACAATGCAAAAGCTGGCAAAAGTGCTGGAAATAAAGGAGAAGGAATACGGAAACACTATTTTTGTCCTTTCCGACGAGCCATATGACAGGATTATATATGACGGGGCTTTTGTACCAAGTGTGTTTAACATATTCAAAAACTCAATGATAGTAAATTCATTCAGTAAATCCCTGGCCTTGCCCGGAGAGAGAATAGGCTACGTAGCAGTAAACGATAAAATAGATAATTCACAATTGCTTTTAAATGGCCTGGTATTTTGCAACAGGACACTGGGGTTTGTAAACGCTCCCGCATTCATGCAGCGGATTGTAGCGGACACTTTGCATGAAGCCGTCGACATAGAAAGCTACCGGGAAAAAAGAAATATACTTTATAATCATCTTGTGGGCCTTGGCTTTGATTGTATCAAACCCAAGGGGGCTTTTTACCTTTTCCCAAAAACTCCTATGGAAGATGATATTTTGTTTTGCAAAAGAGCCCAGGAGTATAATTTGCTGCTGGTGCCCGGAAAAGGATTCGGCTGTCCCGGACATGTGCGCCTTGCATACTGCATAAGCATGGAAACTATAAAAAATTCGCTTCCGGCATTTGAAAAGCTTGCGAAAGCGTTAAGATGAGCTGCCAATTCATTGGTAAATCAAACACAGGGAAAACAGCTATTATGATATTATAATGTTTAAGGACATTATGGAATAGGAATGAAAAGTGCCATGGAAAAGTGGGTTGGAGGGTTTTCTGTCCCCGGAAATATTAATACTGCTTTAATTGTTTGCGGTGGAGCTGTTAAGGAATATGGTTTTTATAAAAAATATATTGATAATGCCGATATAATAATTTGTGCGGACGGCGGAGCCGCCCAAATTGCCCAAATGGGTGCAGATCCGGATATAATACTCGGTGACATGGATTCTATTGAAAGGAAAGTTTTGGACCGGTATATAGAAAAAGACATACCTGTTAAAAGCTATCCCAGTGCCAAAAATAAGACGGATTCTCACCTGGCAGTTGATTATGCACTTTTTCAGGGTGCAGGCATAATTAATATAATCGGAGGGACAGGGTCGCGCCTTGACCATTCAATAAATAACATATTTCTCCTAAAGCATATTTTTGAAAGCGGTGCACGCGGCTTTTTAATAGATGAAAACAATATCATAACAATAACCGGACCTGAAAAATCAATTACAATCACAAAGAAAGAAATGTATAAAGTTTCCCTTATTCCACTCTCTGCAAAAGTTAAAGGAGTAACAACAAATGGAATGCAGTACCCCCTTGAAAATTATGATATGGAAATGGGTTTTTCATTAGGTATAAGTAATGAATTTTCACAAAAAACAGCAAGCGTAACAGTAAAAGAAGGCCTCCTATTAGTAATAATGTCCCGGGATTGAATTTCAAAATGAAAGCTTCAGATATCCTGAAATGCCTTTTCTTTCAGCTGTTTTATTATCCACTCGGCATCTTCAGCCTTAAATACTGCTGTGCCTGCAACTATTACATTTGCACCTGCTTTTGTAACCTGGTATATATTGGTAAGGTCTATTCCCCCGTCCACCTGGATATCCACTTTCAGTTTCTTTTCATCAATAATATTTTTTAATTCACGTATTTTGTCAAGCATGGGCTCTATAAATACCTGTCCTCCAAATCCGGGATTGACGGTCATCAAAAGTACCATATCAACATCACCCAGTATCCAGTCTATGCAGGAAAGGGATGTTGCAGGGTTTAAAGAAACGGCAGCCTTTTTCCCCTTTTGCTTTATTGATTGTACCGTCCTGTTAAGATGGGGGCATGCTTCAGCGTGGACAGTAACCATGTCGGCTCCGCAATCAATGAAATCATCTATGTATTTATCAGCGTTTTCTATCATTAAATGGACATCGAAAAGAAGCCCTGTTATTTTTCGGAGACGTCTTATTACAGGAGGCCCTATTGTAATATTAGGAACAAAATGTCCATCCATTACATCTATGTGTATAAAATCTGCCCCTGCTGTTTCAACTTTTTTTATTTCCTCACCAAGCTTTGAAAAATCTGATGCAAGAATGGACGGTGCAATTTTTATCATTTAAATTCCCTCACTTTTTTGTTTTAAAGTATTATATAAATCAACATAGCTTTTATATCTTATTTCACTTATCAGTCTGCTTTCCAAAGCACACTTTACGCTGCAGTCCGGCTCATTGATGTGGGTGCACCCTTTGAACCTGCATTTATCATTCAAATTCTCAAACTCAGGATAATAGTACTTAAGCTCACCGGATTCAGGACCTATTAGCTGCATCGAACTAAATCCCGGGGTATCAACAATATACCCGCCACAGCCAAGCTCTACAAGCTGGGAATGCCTGGTTGTATGCCTGCCTTTTCCGATTTTGCCGCTTAGCTCTCCGGTTTTCATAACGGTATCCTCAGTAATCATATTAAGAAGAGTCGACTTGCCCACACCCGACTGCCCTGCAAAAACGGTTACCTTTCCCTCCATAAGCCTGAAAAGCTCATCAATTCCCCTCTGTACTTTACAGCTGGTACGTACAACCGGGTAACCGGCTGTTTTATAAATTCCAATCAGCCTTTCGCACCTGTCATCCTTGTCAAGATCCACCTTGTTAATACAAACAGCCGGATCTATTCCATTAAATGCCGACATCACAAGAAGCTTATCTGCCAGCATCAAATCAGGCTCAGGCAATCTTACGGCAACAACCACCACCAGCATATCCACATTTGCCACCATTGGCCTGTAAAGCCAGCTTTTGCGCTCATGAATAGTTTCCAAAAAGCCTGTTCTCTGTTTTTTATCAATTATTGAAAAATCAACATAATCTCCAGGCACGGGCTTAATACCCCTTTTTCTGAATACACCCCGCGCTCTGCATTCATAGGAATCTTCGCCGCATTTAATATAATAAAACCCTCCTATGCCTTTTGTTATAATTCCATAAGGCAAATTTTCAAGACCTCCATATTATTTATAAATTCAGTACAGCTTTACAAGTTTTAATCTTTATAATTAACCGTTATAGTATCGGCAAGCTTTATACCCGCTATAACCCTGACTTCCGTATAACCTTCATATTTTACCGGTATATCAACCCTTACAGGCAAATCATTTTTTCTTACGGTTTTATTAAATAAATGGTGCTCTGAGCCATCGGACATTCTTGCTTCTATTATAAGCTTGAATTCATCTCCATACTGCTCCGGATTTTCCAGCTCAACCAGTAAAGGCTTTTTCACTACAATACTCTCAAGGTCAAAAATAAGCTTTACAGGCTCTTCCTCCTCCACTTCACTGCCTGCTTGGGGATAATGTTCCTTAATAAGTGCAATATGGGAAAACTCGTCGTCAGGTACCAGCTCTCCAACTTTCAGGTTGGCTTCCCGGATTTTTTCCTCGGCTTCCCTGTAAGTCAGGCCTATAAGTTCGGGCACTACGGTATATTCAAGCTTTACCCCCTTGCTGTTATATACAATTATTTCCGCTCCTCTTTTTACCGTAACACCTTCACCGGGATTTGTCCTTATCACATGATTCTGTGCAACTTCATCGCTGTTTTCATCTTCAATCCTAACTACAAAATCCATATCCATATTTTTAAGTTCTGCTTGGGCCCTCCTGGTGTCCTCATTTTTAAAATTGGGAATCGTTATCTTTTCCTCCCCCATGCTTACGTCAAATGTTATTATGTTAGCCATCCCGCCTTTAATAAATGTTTTACCCGGCTCGACATCCTGGTTTATTATAATATCCTTGCCCTTTTCGTCATGGTACTTATAGTTTGGTTTGGCATCAACACCCTTTTCTTCCAACTCTTTCTTTACTTCAAAAAAATTCCTGCCGTAATAACTACCTATTTTAATAGTATCTTTGTCCTTGCCTCCCATTCCGGAGCCTTCCATAACCAATCCATATCCAAAATATACAAATGCGGAAATTATGATTACCGACACCAGCAGTGCCAGCAATATTGTCCGGTCCCTTTTTTTCTTCTGGCTTTTCTTTCTTTTACTAATGTCAAAACCCTCCTTACCAACCAGCTCAGCTGTCCCAATTGACTCCATTCTCCTTGTGGGCGAGCTGCTTTTATCCATATTGCTGCCTGTTACGGCCATATCAGGATTTTTTAAAATCCCGTAAAGAGCTGCAAGCAAATTCGATGCAGATTGATACCTTGTATTCAAATCCTTTTCAATTGCTTTCATAATCAGCGCATTCAGGCCCGAAGGCACATCCCTGTTTTTATTAATCGGAGGAACCGGCGTGTTTTGGAGGTGCTTAAGTGCGACTGCCACAGGTGCTTCACCATCAAAGGGAGGATGTCCCGTAACCATTTCATAGAGGACTATGCCAAGGGAATAAATATCCGACTTTTCATCGGTATAGCCTCCTCTTGCCTGTTCCGGAGAAAAATAGTGAACCGAACCAACGGTACTTCCTACCATTGTAATTGTGGTTGTGGTTGCTGCCCGGGCAATACCAAAGTCGGTAACCTTTGCTATACCGTCATTGGTTATCATTATATTCTGGGGCTTGATATCCCTGTGGATTATATAGTTCTTATGGGCGTGCTTTATTGCAGAGCATATTTGTATGGCAATCCTTACAGCTTCTTTCCATTCAAGCCTTTCATTATTTTTTATATACTCATTAAGGGTTGTACCGTCAATATACTCCATGACAATATAGTGTATATTATCCTCTTTTCCTACGTCATATATTGATACAATATTGGGATGAGAAAGGCTTGCTGCAGATTGGGCTTCTATTCTGAACCTTTTCACAAATTCCTCATCGTCTATAAATTCAGGCTTTAATACCTTAATTGCTACATATCTATTAAGCAAGGAGCACTTAGCCTTATACACATAAGCCATTCCACCCCCGCCGATTTTTTTGATTATTTCATACCTGCTGCCAAGTATTTTCCCTTCCATAAACACCTCCGCACCGGCTATATTATCCTAATCCGGCATTTACCTGCTTAGTATTTCCATTTTAAGAAAGAAGCATAAGCTCATTTGAAGTTAATTACTATAACAGTAACATTATCCTCTCCGCCACTGCTGTTTGCTTTATTAATGAGTGCTTCACATGCTTTTTCAGGGTCGTCATTTTCAAGAAGAATACTTTCAATCCGCTCTTCATCAACCATGTTTGTTAACCCGTCCGTACACAAAAGCATAATGTCGCCCTTTTCAGCATTCACCTCATAAATATCAATCTCAACCTCACTCATGCATCCCAGGGCTTTGGTAATAACATTTTTCCTTGGATGGTTTACAGCTTCTTCCTTTGTAATACTTCCACTTTTGACCAGCTCCTCAATCAATGAATGGTCACTTGTAACCTTGCGCATTTTTTTATTATTTATGAAATATACCCTGCTGTCTCCAATATGGCCTATCTGAACATTTTCACCTTTAACAGCGGCCACAATAAACGTTGTTCCCATTCCGTTATGTTCTAATTTTTCAAGTGATTTATTATAAATGCCGGCATTGGCTTTCCCTATCATGGTTTTAACAAACCCGGGCAAATTACTGCGGGATATTTCAATGTTATTGCCTTCAACATAATTTACGGCAAAATCCACTGCCATTTTACTGGCCACTTCACCTGAATTATGTCCGCCCATCCCATCTGCAATAATAAAAAAATAAGGTCCGTTTTTGCTGCCGTCAATTATTGCATAACTGTCCTGGTTCTTTTCCCTTTTCATACCGGCATGGCTTTTCGCTGAATATCTCAAGTTAAGCTTCACCTACTATTCATTCCTTAATTACATGTCTTCTTAGCTGTCCACATGCAGCATCTATATCACTGCCAAGCTCTCTTCTTATTGTAGCATTGATTTTATTCTTTTCAAGCATTGCTTTAAATATAGCTGCTTTTCCTAAACTGCTTTTCCTGTACTTCAGACCCCTAACCGTGTTAAAGGGTATCAAATTCACATGGCAGAGCAGGTTTTTCAGCCTGCCCGAAAGCTCCCCGGCATCATTTTTTGAATCATTGAGTCCGGAAATAAGTATGTATTCAAATGTAACTCTCCTGCCCGTTGCCCTTGTATATATCTTACATGCTTCTATCAAATTGTCAATAGCATACTTTTTATTAATTGGCATTATTTGTGTCCTTATGTAATCATTTGGTGCGTGGAGGGAAACGGACAGGTTTATTTGCATACCCTCTTTTGAAAGCTTTTCTATCTGAGGTGCTAATCCGCATGTTGATACTGTAATATGCCTGTAACCTATATTCATAATTTTAGGTGAATTGACAGCTTTTAAAAATCCGACCAGGCTTTCATAATTTTCCAAAGGCTCACCAATACCCATAACAACTATATTTTTTATCCGTCGGCCAATATCGTCCCTTATCATCATTACCTGTTCAAGCATCTCTCCTTTCGATAGATTTCTACCAAATCCAATACCTGTTGACGCACAAAACAAGCATCCCATCCTGCAGCCGATCTGAGATGAAATACAAACAGAATAACCATGGTTATAATTCATAAGCACACTTTCAATAACCTCTTTGTCAGGCAATTGAAATAAGTATTTAATAGTTCCGTCAATTTTAGAAACACGCTTTTCCTTTAAGCTTAAATTTCCAATAGAGGCTTTTTGCATCAAAGCTTCTCTTAAAATGACCGGCATGTCCGTCATTTTGCCTATATCCCTCACACCTCTTTGTATCCAGCCAAGCAGTTGGTTTGACCTGAACGGTTTTTCTCCCAGTGATTCAAAAAACCGGATAAGCTCTTCATGATTCAAATCCAAAAGATTTACTCTTTTATCCATTTTTCCTCCTGAGCCTGGCAATAAAAAAACCGTCCACTCCTTCCATATGAGGGTATAAGTGCATCATTCCATTATTCTTATATGATTTTTTCAAACCCTCGGGCAATAGGTCCTTAAAATCATCAAGCTCAAAATCCCGGTTTGCTTCAAGGAACTTTTGAATTATATCCTCATTTTCCTCGCTCCCAATTGTACAGGTGCTATATATGAGTATTCCCCCCGGCTTTAAGTATTTTGACCCTGTATGTAATATATTATATTGTATTTTTTTAAGCTCTTCAATGTCACCCGGCTTCCTGCTGAATTTGATATCAGGCTTGCGCCTTATTATCCCAAAACCTGAACAAGGCAGGTCTGCCAGCACCCTGTCTGCTTTCTGGCTAAACTTTTTATCAAAAACGGCGGCATCTGATGTCTTCGCGTTGATAATATCTATACCAAGTCTTTTTGCCGACTGCTTTACCATATTTATTTTATGTTCATATTTATCCGACGCATAAATCTCACCTTTGTTCCCCATAATCTGGGCCATATGAGTGGATTTGCCCCCGGGTGCACTGCACAAGTCCATAATAAATTCACCGGGGTTTGGGTCTGCTATTTTTGACACAAGCATGGAGCTCTCATCCTGGACCTGAAACAGTCCTTCGTTATATTCGGGAATTTGTTCCATTGATGAAGCATTTTCAAGATTTATTGCCTCTTCCAGATACAAGGCCTTCTCTGCTTTAATACCCTTTTGTTTCAAGGCGGAGAGCAGGAAATCTGCTTTTGTTTTCAAGGTATTGGTCCTGATGGTTACAGGAGGAATTGTATTGTTTTTTTCAAGCAGATGCTGTGTAAAATCATAGCCGAAGCATCCGCACCATTTTTCCACCAGCCACCTAGGATGGGCAAACTTGACGGACAGATACTTTTCCGGCTCGGTTTTTTTGTCGGGCCATTTCACCTTGCCATTTTTTTTTGAAATATTCCTCAAAACTGCATTTACAAAAGCTGACGAGCTTGCATGCCCATACCTTTTTGCAAGCTTGACGCATTCATTAACAGCAGCAGAATCAGGTATTCTACCCATGAATAAGATTTGATAAGCACCAAGCCTCAAAATATTATGTATCCACACAGAAAGCTTTTTCAAACGGAACTTGGAATAACTTTTTATAACCCAGTCAATGGTCAATTTCCATCTGATGACTCCATATACAAGCTCTGTAGCCAGTGCCCTGTCCCTTGTATCCATATTTTCCGCTTTTAAATTCCTGTCAAGTGCAATACCTGTATATGCATCCTTTACGTCAATCTCATATAAAACCCTTAAAGCAGCTTCTCTTGAGGTTTTTTTATTCATCTTTTGTTTTCACTCCACATATATTGCCCAGATACTTTTTTACTTCCTCCACTATTACCCTTGTATTAAAGCACGGACCATTCGGCCTTTTATTTAACACACCCAGTACAGGTACATTTTTTACGTCATATATGCCTGAAACCAGGTCTCTTTCACATGCAATACTTAAAACCAGCTTTGGCCTCAAGTCCTTGATTAACTTTCTCGCAGCCGTGCCGCCTGTTACTACAACGGCTTTGACATCACATTCTCCAGATATTTTGCTGATCATGTCCAGATCACATTTCCCACACCTTTTGCATTTCTCAATTCCACCTGTTATTTTAACCTCACACTCTGAGTTCTGCAGACAATGGGGAAGCAATATTAGTATATCCGAAGTATCATATTTTAACAGGTTGGACTTAACCATTATATTATTGACTTCAATATAAAACCTTCTGATTTCATCCTCTCCCCTGCCGATAATTCCCGCAAGAAATATAGCCAGCGGAATCAGGAATTTAAGACCGGCCTTGACCGGTATTATGTAAAATGGTTTTACATCCTTTTTTAAATATGCATATACGGTTAAAGATGCACAAATTATCAAAAAGAAAAATAAAATAGCCATAACAATGATAAGGATATTAAGTATGCCTTTATAGATGTCTACCGTGAAAAATTCCTGTATAATTGCCGTTACCATTGCAAACAGCGCAAATAAAACAATAAATGAAGCAAATATTTTAATAAATCTTCCAAGTTCTCTATCCAAGCACTTCACCTTCATCCAGATTGTGCCAGCACTCTTCCACACTCATCCTTCTGCAGCTGTCCATTTGAATTTCTGAAAGTAAAACCGCCCCTTTATCGCAAGCAACTTTTATGCCGTCACCGGCAACATCCAGTATGGTTCCGGGAAAAACATCCTTCAAGATAACAATGTCCGTACAGACTTCGGCTTTCCATACCTTCATTCTCTCGTTTTTGTAAAAAGTATATGCCGCAGGCCAGGGATTGGTACCTCTCACAAGGTTATGGATATCCTCAGGCATTTTGTTCCAGTCAATTTTTCCCGTTTCGCGTGTCATCATTGGTGCATATGTGGCTTCGTCATTGCATTGCCTGACCGGTTTTAAAGAACCGTCTTCAATTCCTTGAAGGGTTTCACATACAAGCTTTGCCCCAAGTGTTGAAAGTATATCGTGCAGCTGACCGGCAGTCATGCTGTTTGTAATTTTTACTTCCTTTTTCTGAAAAATGTCTCCCGTATCCATACCTTTGTCCATGAGCATGGTAGTTACACCGGTTATGCATTCACCATTTATTATGGCCATATTTATAGGCGCTGCCCCTCTATACTTAGGAAGCAGGGAAGCATGAACGTTGATGCAGCCGTGCTTTGGTATTTCCAGTACCCCTTCGGTCAAGATTCTCCCATACGCCGCAACAACTATGGCTTCGGGATTAAATCCTTTGATCATATCCCTGAATTCGGAAGTTTTGACCTTTACAGGCTGGTAAACATCAACACCCTTTTTGATTGCATACTTTTTCACAGGAGAGGGGCATAATTTCCTTCCCCTTCCTTTTGGCCTGTCCGGTTGTGTTACGACTGCCCGTACTTCATGGCCCTTCTCTATTAAATTTGCCAGGCTCGGGACTGCAAAATCGGGAGTCCCCATAAAGACAATTCTCAACTAAAATCACCTACTATTTTTCCGGATCAACAAGTCTTATAGCTTTATCGGTAAACAGCACTCCGTCAAGATGGTCAATTTCATGACAAAGAACTACCGCCAGCAGTTTGCTGCCGTTAATTTCAACCCTCTTACCGTCCCTGTTCAAACCCTCTACCAAAACTTCCTCCGGTCTTTTCACTTCACCAAAAACATTTGGCAGGCTAAGACAGCCCTCCACATAAATTTGTTCCCCGCTTTCCCGGGTGATTTTCGGATTTATCAGTTCTATAAGGCCGTCACCTGCATCAGCAACTATAACCCGCTTGAGAACTCCAACCTGTGGAGCAGCCAATCCCACACCATTCGATTTATATAAAGTCTCTGCCATATCATCAAGTAAAGTAATTATTCTTTCATTAATTTCATCCACTTCACGGGATTTTTTCCTTAAAATTTCATCCTGTTCACGTTCAACCCTTATATTCCTAACAGCCATTTTGACAACATACCTTTCCTAATTTTGTTTTGCAAAAAATGTTGGTGCACCCCTTTACCTATTATACCATATTTAAAGGATTTATATCTACGGAAAGCTCCACACCGCTCCTTGAATATTTCCGGTCAAAGCCGTCATTCAATTTTGTCAATATTTCCAGTGTTTTTTGAAAACCGGTGCATTTGAGTACAATTCTCCATCTGTAATTTTTTTTTATCCTGGACAGGGGAGCCCTTTTCGGACCGTTTATGTAAAATTTAAACTTATATCCCCTCAGATCATCCTTAAGCCTGTCAAAAACCTTTTGGGCCTTTTCCCTTACGTTTTTATCATCTTTTCCTCTAAGTATTATAACCGCAATATTTGCAAAGGGAGGATAATTCAGGTTTTTCCTTACAAGTATCTCATGCCTGTAAAAACTTTTATAATCATGTCTGCATGCGGCAGTAATAGAGTAATCATCTATATTATATGTTTGAATGATTACTCTTCCCGGAATATTCCCCCTTCCTGCACGGCCTGCCACCTGTGTAAGCAGCTGGAATGTTTTTTCAGAGGCCCTGAAGTCATCTATATTGAGTGTTGCATCTGCTGCAAGCACCCCAACCAGCGTTACGTTTGGAAAGTCGTGGCCCTTGGCTATCATTTGAGTTCCTACCAGGATATCTATTCCGTCATTTTGAAATTTATCCAGAAGCTTTTCATGGGAATTTTTTCCTTTAGTTGTATCCATATCCATCCTTACAACGGAGCAACCTGGAATTTCCTTATAAAGCTGTTCTTCTACCTTCTGGGTACCTATGCCAAAAAAACGGATATGCCTGCTTTTACACTTTGGACAAACTTGCGGCAGCCTTAACGTATAACCGCAATAATGGCAGATAAGCCTTTTGTCAAGGCTATGATAAGTCATAGTTATGTTGCAGCTTGTGCATTTGACTGCATATCCGCAGCCCCTGCACATAACAAAGCTTGAATGGCCCCTCCTGTTAAGCAGCAGAAGAGTCTGCTGGCCTTTTTCAATATTGCTTTTTATTTCATCAATAAGCTTTTTACTGAATATGGACCTGTTTCCGCTTTCCAGCTCACTTCGCATGTCCACTATCCCGGTTTTGGGAAGAATCAGATTATTCGCTCTCTCAGTCATACTGCAATATTCCGCTTTGTCACCGCATGCCTCAAAATAAGATTCAATTGACGGTGTTGCAGATCCCAATACCATAAGGCATTTATTCTGAATACATCTTATTCTGGCAATATCTCTTGCGTCATATTTTGGAGTGATTTCCGATTTATAACTGTTTTCATGCTCTTCATCAATTATTATTGCTCCCAGGTTTTTTAATGGTGCGAATATAGCAGACCTTGCTCCTACAACCACCTTTATCTTTCCTTCTCTTACCAATCGCCACTGGTCATATTTTTCTCCAAGGGAAAGCCTGCTGTGCATCACTGCCACATCATCACCAAATCTTCCTCTAAAACGTTTTACCATCTGGGGTGTAAGAGATATTTCCGGAACAAGTACAATTGCCTCCCTGCCCATTGCTATTACATCATTTATAAGCTGCATGTATACTTCTGTTTTGCCGCTTCCCGTAACGCCATGAAGCAAAATTTTCTCATAATTTTTGTTTTCCAGCTTTCCTTTCATAACCGAAAGTGCTTTTTGCTGCTGCAGGGTAAGGGTTAGAGGCATTGTTCTTTCTACATTCCTGGTTGTAAAGGGATTTCTTTTTACTTCGATCTCTCCGAATGATATAAAATTACGTTTATGAAGAGTATTTAGAGCATTATAGGAAACATTTGCAAACCGGATAAGGTCGGAAACGGCAACAAACTCATTTTCCAGGAGTATCTCCAGGACCCTGATCTGTTGAATACTTTTCAATACGTCCCCTTCCAGAATATCTCTTACTTCATCCTCAGCCATGGAAAGAAAAACTGTCCTGAGCTTTTTTTCCCTCACTTTTGGAACATATTCTTCCGTTATATCAATCATGCCTTTTCTTTTAAGATTATTGATTACCCTGGAGAAACCGTCTAATGAAACTGCCTCCCTAAGCTGCTTGTATTCACATTCACCTTCATGCTCCTTTAATGCATCAATAACTGTTTTTTCTTTTTCAGTAATATTTACGTTTTGCCCGGTAAATCTAATATATTTTATACTTTTCACATTAAGCCCCGCAGGAAGCATACACTTGAAAGCATCGGAGTAAGTGCATATGTATCTGATCCTCATCCATTGGGCCAGCTTTATTAAGTCATTATCAAGTACGGGCCTGTCATCAAGTATGCTTTTAATTTCCTTAAGCCCACTGGCATCGCTTTTGGAATGCAGCTTAAGGATATATCCTTCCCTGGACGTATTACCCCTGCCAAAAGGTATGACTACCCTGACTCCAGGCTGCACATTATTATTGAGCCTTTCGGGTAATAAATAATGGTACTCCCTGTCAAAGCTTCTCGTGCTATTGATTATGGCAACAGAAACAACCTTATCCATAATAGCCTATACTGCAAATTTATTTAAATATTCCGGTATCATGTTTTTTTCACCATTAATGCTTATATAAAAACTGATGCTGTTTTTTGACGAAATTTTCTCCAATTCCTTAAAAAACCCGTCCATTTTTTCATCAGTTCCGATTATATATGTGAGACCGTCTATAAAAATGCCTTCTATATCATAATCCTGTGATACCATTCCACAAATGAAGCCTAACATGGTTTTGGAACAGGCGACAGGATATTCGGAAATATTTGTAAAACGGATTTCATGTTTCAGGTCGTACATATGTTCATTGGAATTATCAACAAATACTATAACTCCTTTGCACTTTTCCGAAAGCTTGTTTGCATTATCTATCAACAGCTTCGTCTTACCCATTCCTTTAGGTCCAAAATATACTTTTATCATATTAAATCATCCTCCACTAAAAAATCATTTCATTTTTCCTTTTTCTCGTCATCAGGTCAATAACAGCTTCCCCGGCATTTTTACCTTCAAACAGGATTTTATATGCTTCAGTTGTAATAGGCATTTCAATATTATGCTTTATAGCAAGTTTGTACGCTGCTTTTGCGGTTTTGACTCCTTCTACAACCATTTCAACCTCTTTTAACGCATCAGCAAGTGAATATCCTTTTCCTAAGAGAATTCCGGCCCTCCTGTTCCGGCTGTGCATACTTGTGCAGGTAACAATCAAATCCCCAATTCCCGTAAGGCCTGAGAAGGTTTGCGCTTTAGCACCCATTTCAACACCAAGCCTCTGGATTTCGAACATCCCCCTTGTCATCAAAGCTGCCTTCGTATTGTCTCCAAATCCCAGTCCGTCCGATATCCCTGCACATATAGCGATAACATTTTTAAGTGCGCCTCCCAGCTCTACACCTGCTGTGTCGGTATTGGTATATACCCTGAAAGCAGAAGACATAAACATATCCTGGGCTTCTGCCGCCTCTTTTTTATGCTTTGACGCCGCAACATACGCAGTAGGAATTTTACTTGCCATTTCTTCCGCGTGACATGGTCCGGACATTATCACCGTATTTGCATCCTTTATCTCCTGCTCGATAACCTGGGACATTCTAAGGCAGGTGTTTTCCTCAAGGCCTTTTGAAAAGCAAATAATTTTTCTTTTATTCAAATTCTTAAGGGCAAGCTTTTTCACATTCTCTCTTACGGTTTGTGAAGGGATAGCAAGTACGATTGAATCCGAATTATTCAATGCTGCCTCCATATCATTATGGCAAACCACGTTATCGGGTATCCTGACCCCGGGAAGCTTATCTTTTTGTTCCCTTTGAGTATTTATCATTGCGGCTTCGTCTTCAAAACAGGAATACATATTCACCTTAAACCCGTTGTCCGCCAAAAGTACAGATGCGGCGGTTCCCATACTTCCTGCACCTATAATTGTAACATTTCCCCTTACCATAAAAGCCTCCATACGAAACATTCCTGATACTATATTATCACTAATATAAGTTTTTTTAAATCAATTTTTATAATTTCTTTTTCATTATTGAGCATCGGTTTTTTTCTTCCCGAGCTTCGATTCATTCCCCTTTATAAGCCTTGAGATATTACTGTGATGCCTTCCTATAACAAGTAATCCCAGAAAAACTGAAAAGATAATAAATTCCACGCTCTTATCAAATAGAATAGCCATTACCGGAAGAGCTGCTGCCCCAATTATGGAGCCTAGTGAAACAAATCTTGTAACTGCTACAGCAATAATAAACATCCCTAAAATTATAAACCCAATCCTATAGTCCGTTAAAAATATAACCGTAATCGAGGTAAGAGCACCTTTCCCCCCCCTGAATCCAAAGTACAAAGGCCAGTTATGTCCCAGGATGCAAGCTGCTCCTCCGGCAAGCAGCCCTGGCTCACCTGCTGAAAAGTAACCTATCAGGCATGCAATCACGCCCTTTAAAACATCTCCCAGTGTAACCATTATTGCAGCCGATTTACCAAGTGTTCTAAGGGTATTGGTCATACCGGCGTTACCGCTGCCGTGCTTCCTTATATCCGTGCCATACAATTTTCCAACCACAATAGCACTGTTAACACTGCCAAGCAAGTATCCCAAAATAACAATGATTATAAATGTCCCCACTGCATTTACCCCTCTCTCCTCTCCCTGGTCATAAACCTTATGGGAGTTCCTTCAAAACCAAAAGCATCCCTCAGGCAGTTTTCAATATATCTAAGATATGAGAAATGCATTAATTCCTTATTATTTATAAATAAAACAAATGCCGGCGGTTTTATGCTTACCTGTGTCATATAGTATATTTTAAGCCTTTTTCCCTTGTCGGAAGGCGGCTGTGATATCGCCATAGCGTCATTTAAAACATCATTAAGAACTCCGGTAGCTACCCTCTTTACAGATTGCCCCTCAACATTGTTTATCCGGTCAAACAGCTTTTCAACTCTTTTTCCGGATATTGCAGATATAAATTCAACGGGAGCATAGGACATAAAAGCAAATTTATTCATCACCTTTTTTCTATAACTCTCATATGTCCCCGTATCTTTATCAATAAGGTCCCATTTGTTAACAACAAATATGGAAGCTTTTCCTGCATCATGTGCATAGCCTGCTATTTTTGTGTCCTGCTCTGTGGGACCCTCCGTTGAATCCATCATTATAAGGCATACATCCGCCCTGTCTACTGCTGTAAATGCCCTGATAATACTGTACCTTTCTATGTCTTCATTAATTCTGCTCTTCCTTCTGATTCCCGCCGTATCTATAAAAATATATTTTTTGCCATAGCGCGTTACATAAGTATCAATTGCATCCCTGGTAGTTCCGGGTATACTGCTTACAATAACTCTTTTTTCATCAAGTATTTTATTAATAAGCGATGATTTTCCCGTATTCGGCTTTCCAATAACTGCAATTTTTATCCCATCTTCTTCCCCGCCGCCTTCGTCCAGCTTGGGAAAACGCTCAAAAACTTCATCAAGAAGGTCTCCAATCCCTAATCCGTTTGAAGATGAAATAGGTACCAGATTGTCTATTCCCAAGGTATAAAACTCGTATATTTCAGGAGGAGGCTCTCCTATCTTGTCTACCTTGTTGACAGTAAGAACAACAGGCTTGTTCGCTTTTCTGAGCATAGTAGCTATTTCACCGTCTGAAGGAGCCAGGCCTTCTTTCGCATCTACCATGAAAATTATTACATCCGCTGTATCCACTGCTATCTCTGCCTGTATTCTCATCTGTTTAAGTATGCTGTCGGAGGTTTTTGGCTCAATACCGCCCGTATCAATGACTGTAAATGTAACCCCTCTCCATTCGGCTTCCGCATATACTCGGTCACGGGTTATTCCCGGAGTATCATCAACAATTGATATCCGTTTACCTGCAATGAAATTAAAAAATGTCGATTTGCCAACATTAGGTCTTCCCACAACTGCTACTACAGGCTTTGCCATATAATCACTTCCATTTATATTATGCTTTCTTTATTTTTCTCCCAGGAGCCTGTGACAGAGCCCATACCCGTCACAATTTACGGGAGATACCTTAACATCCAGTTCGGACCGGACTCTATCAACCGTATAATCATCCAGAAAAACCTTTTCACCTGATTTTAGCATATTTTCAGGTATAAGAAGCTCATCTCCCAGCTTTTTTCCCTTTAATTGCCTTACAATGTCCGTTCCTGTTACCAATCCCGAAACCGTAACAGTTTTTCCGAAAAAATCATTTTCAACAGGAAAAACTGAAATTTCAAGATAAGGATATTTTTCTTTAAGCTTTCCAATCAATTCACTTAAATATGTATAAGCCATCACCCCGGTTGCCAGGCTTATCTTCCTTTTTAGCCTCAGTCCATTTTCTGGATTATATTCATCCAAATATTTATTGAACCTGCTTATAAAAAATGTCATCATCCCCACACCATTTTCAATCTGCGGAAATCCTTCATAGTAATTTTCAAAAGGCATGTCCAACCCTGCGTTTATATAAAATTCGTCTGCCGGGTATACTATCCTTGAGCCGTATTTTTCCAAACAATTTTTTTGCAGCCTTTCTATCTGCACAACTACATCTTTTGAAGCTTTTAAGTCATATTCTTTCAGGCTGTACAGACCTTCCCTGTATGCGGTCAATCCTGCCGGCACGACAGAAATGCTGTTAACTCCGGGATAAAGGGACGAAAGATCATTTATGGTTTTTTCCAGATGCTTTTTATCATTTATTTCCCTGCATAAAACCACCTGACAGTTCACAGTCAGATCCCTGTCAACAATTCTTTTAATATTTTCAATAATATTTCCTGCAAACCTGTTTCCCAGCATAAACTGTCTCAATAAAGGATCCGTCGTATGTACGGATACATTTATCGGAGCAAGCCTGTACTTAAAAATCCTTTCATAATCTTTTTCCCTCATATTGGTCATTGTTATATAGTTACCTGTAAGAAACGAAAGCCTTGAATCATCATCCTTGTAATAAAGTGTTTTTCTCAAACCCTTTGGAAGCTGGTCAATAAAGCAAAAAATACACTTATTGCTGCAGGTTTTCTCACAGTCAATCATTGGGTTGGCAAATTCTATCCCCAGGTCTTCATTTAAACCTTTTTCAATATCAACTACCCAGTCTTCACCGTTATGTTTTTTAATCCCGATAGTTATATTCTCACTCAAGATCAAATATCTGTAATCAAATATATCGGTAATTCTATGTCCATTTATTGACTTAATTACATCCCCGGGTTCAATCTCTGCTTCTTCGGCTATGCTTCCTTCGATAACTGAACCAATCAAAGCAACAGCTTCGCCCATATCACTCCTCCAGACCAATACTCCTGTAGCAAAAAGCCCCGGGTTTCCCTCGAGGCTTTAAACACAAAAATTTATTTGGACTCAACCTCCATAACTTCCTTGCCTTTGTAGTAACCACAATCCTTACAAACCTTGTGAGGCATTTTCAGTGCATGGCACTGGGGACATGAAACCAGAGTGGGTATTGCCAGTTTCCAATTCGCCCTTCTTTTGCCTGTTCTTGCTTTTGACCATTTTCTTTTTGGTACTGCCATATGTCACACCTCCCGTTACAGCATTTTGCCTATGTTATTATTCCCAAGCAGTAATTAAAATGCCTGACCCCAGCATATATTTACTAAAAAATAACATATTTGCAAATTACTTGCATTAAAATTTATTCCTTAAAGAAATCCTTTAATACTTCAAATCTAGGATCTCCACTCTCCTTTATACATGAACATGAACCTTCATTAAGGTCCGTCCCGCATATATGACAAAGACCTTTACAGTCATTACTGCACAATACCCTCATGGGCACGCTCAGAACAATATTATCCTTTATTATTGCGCTTAAGTCAAGAAAATTGCCTTGGTATGTGTAAACATCCTCATCTCCGTTTTTCTCAACACTTACTATGCCTTCTTTAACCTTTATTTCAATACATCGTTCCAAATGCTTAGAACACCTGTAACAATCAATCTCATAACATGTGCCCATGATGCCGCTAAGATAAAGCATGCCCTGACCATTAGCCAGTCTGCCTTTGAACTCAACCGGTTTATTAAATTCAATCCCTTTTATTACAGCCTCAAGGGAAGGAATTACCTCATTAAACTCAATACTCAATATTGCTCCGTCATTTTTAATAATGCCGGATATATCAATAACCATACATTTTCTCCACGCTAAAAATTTATCCTCTAAAACCACAAAAAGTATTATACTAACATTAAATACAGGTGTCAAGGAGTACAGCGTTTTCATACAGGTATTTGCGGCCTACACAGCTTCTATTGTCTGCTCTCTTCCGCTGCCTACACCTATCAGCTTTATCTTAACTCCGGTTAACTCCTGTATTCTGGACAGGTATTTCTTCGCATTTGCCGGCAGGTCATCATATTTTCTTATGTCCGAAACATTATCCCATCCCTCAAATTCTTCATACACCGGTTTACATAGCTCAAGCTCCTTAAGGCTGGCAGGTATGCTTTTTATTGTTTTTCCATCTTTTACATAGGAAGTGCACAATTTTATTTTACCTGCTTTGCCTATAGTATCAATATGATTTATAGCAAGCGCCGTAAGGCTGTTGATCCTTGCTGCATATCTTATCATAACAGTATCAAGCCATCCGCACCTTCTTGGCCTTCCTGTGGTTGTCCCGTATTCAAAGCCCAGTTCCCTTATGGTGTTTCCTGCCTCATTATCCTGCTCCGTAGGAAAGGGTCCGGCTCCAACTCTTGTAGTATAAGCTTTCATAACACCATATACCTCATCTATATAACGGGGTCCAATGCCGGCCCCTGTACAAACTCCTCCGGCAACAGGATTTGATGACGTAACATATGGATATGTTCCAAAATCCAGATCCAGAAAAGTTGCCTGGGCACCTTCAAAGAGTATATTTTTATTTTCCTCAAGGGCTTCAAATAAAAATGCATTTGCATCAATAACAAAAGGTTTCAGAATATCCCCATAATTTCTATATTCATCTATTATTTCATCCGCATTAAATGGTTCTCCGCCATACACCCGCTCTATTATCAAATTTTTTACTTTGAGGTTTTCTTTAACCTTTTCTGCAAAGCTGTCACCGTCAATAAGATCACATACCCTTATTCCGGACCTTTCGGTCTTATCCGAATATGCAGGGCCTATACCCCTCTTTGTAGTCCCAATAGAAAAATTTCCCCTGAAACTTTCCTGCAGCTTGTCTAATTCTCTATGGTAAGGCATTATCAAGTGTGCCCTGTCGCTGATTAGAAGGTTATCTGTTTTTATCCCTTTTCCCAAAAGCATATCCATTTCCTTTACCAGGACTGCGGGATCAATGACAACTCCATTACCTATAACACATTTTTTACCTTCATGGAGTATTCCTGACGGTACTAAATGCAAAGCATATTTCACACCATTTGCAACAATGGTATGTCCCGCATTATTACCGCCTGAAAACCTTACTACTACATCCGAATCCTTTGCAAGCCTGTCTATATATTTTCCCTTACCTTCATCTCCCCATTGTGTTCCTACAACTATTTTGGTTGACATTTTTCACCATCCCCTTGTTTTAAGCGTTGTAATTGTACTAATATCTATTTATTGTCTGTTTTTATATTTTTTATGAAATACAGGCTTTTAGTTTAAGGCAAATATCCATGAGCATTTTGCGCTGTCATGATCTTTTTAATGGAGTATGCTAAATTTAGCATGCTCCTTAATTGCAGCCGGTGCAGCGCAAATTGCTTATCTATGCAAAAGACAACATCATATATTATAACGATATTTTCAAGTAAACACAAGACAAAATTAACTTTTGAATTTCCCATTTTTAACATTGATAAGATTTATGCACATTATAAAACATTTATCAGTCCAATCATTAAGAAAATGTAAGTGTCTAGAACCTTGAAAAAGGCTACCCGGCATATTCACCGTCCGTAGTTCAGATGCCCCGGCACTTACCTGGTGT
>JANQLN010000099.1 GCA_028280575.1 Clostridia bacterium | reverse complement strand
ACAATTTACTTCAAGCTTCATATTATCATTCATTTTGAAAACCCATGTGGGCTCATAAGCATCCAAGTCATTATTATATGCAAAAACCAGCTCCGTATTTAGTAGTTTATGACTATGTTTTTGCACAAGACAAGTTAATAATTATTAATAAAATCATTGACATCAATAGTTTTTATTTCTTTTTTATTTTCTGAGTCTATAGTTTGATAAATAAAAGTTTCCTTGTTTAGCCAGCCTGAATAGTTTCTTATTTTACCGGAACCATTTAAAACAACATATTCCGTAGTATTTTCAATATCAAACAACACAAGCGTTATCGGTGTTTGCTGCCATGAAAATAATAAATATTTGTCATCTGGCGATACATGACAAGCAGACAGACCAGAATGCATATGTGATGATCTTTTGTCAATGTTATTTACAGTCTTGATAATTTTTCCTGTAAAATCTGTAAAAAACAAGTTTATCATATCGCCATTATGTACAACTATCATGATTTTGTTGTCACCGATGACAAACATATCTTTATAGCCTTTAACCAGTGGAATGTCAAAGATTTCTTCTACATCTAATAAATTTGCCTGATTATTATTCGTGTCGATTAGTCCCCAATACTTTATAGGATAATCATATTTATTTGTTTTCTTTCTAAGCTGAAATAATAAGACACCCTTATGATAATTAAAATAATAATTTGGAGTGTATTCTGCAAAAATATCTATACCCTTTAGTAAATCCTGTATTTGTCCTGTTTCCATATCCATTGACAATAAAGATTGTGATCCATCTGTATTGTTTGATGAACAATAAATAGTCTTTTTGTTTTCATTTACAAATACATTTTTTCCAAATATTAGTCCTTTCAAATCATCTGAATCATATATTTTCTTTATGTTTATATTTTCGCTATTACTTTCAGCGTTTATCAGTTGATTATCTTGCGTAGTATAGTATATTATATTTTTGTCGCCAGATATATAACAAATGTCTTTCACTTCTTTTGAATTAAGGTGTTTATTAACAATGTCATAATTATCCTTAACATAGTCTTTCTTTATTTTTGTACCGGATTCAGGTTTTTCCGAAGCAGGATTATCATTATTTTCACTACAAGCTGACATCATAGCGATTGCTATCATAATTACTAAAAATAATTTTCTCATTGAAATCTCCTTTACATAATTTTAATTTCTACTTTGGTATTTTCACTTTTATTAAAATAATCCAAATTGATTATTCACAATTTTAATAATACATTACCAATAATATCAACTGATCATTTAAATTTCAAGTCAAGTAAGTCAAGGGGACGTTTTGTTTGACTTGCTAATTAAGCTTTTTCAAGAACCCTTCAAGGCCTTATATTTGAACCTGTTTCTTTTTCTACGCGATTTTTCTTGAATGAATACCCAATGTGTCCAATGCCTTCACCTATAATTTTCTTTAATCCATCTTCTTTAATAATCCAGACATTGGTCATCACTTTTTACTTCATTGATACTTGAAAAGTAACCAAAACATAAATCCGTATAAACCTTTCCTTGATTCTCCGATATGTAATTTCCATAACTACTCCAGGAATAATGTAAGATGTTATTACTATGAATCTTTTCTTTAGCTCTTTTAACATAGCACAAGAATTTTTCATTTTGGTCATTACTTATAAATAGGTTTCTTCTATCTATTCCAACTTAATATGATAAATTCCTAGTTTTACTTATCATTCTGACTTTTCTTAGCATATTAATCATTTCCCTAATAAATATACCATTACACAGTTGGAGTCAAACAAAACGTCCCTTTGACTTGGAGAGGCACTATAATTGAAATAGTGCCTCCTATCCCTGTATATAAGTTTGCTGATATTAATTCCTGTTATAAACATCCAATGCATCCTGGTAAATTTGTATCATTTCCGGCAATCTCATTTTGTTTAACTGTTCCAGGTATTTATCCCAATCATCGTCAACATTGGAATGTCCGGTTATCCATTGTGCACGCATTTTTTCTACATATGCAACTACATCTGTTTTCAATATGGCAAGTGTTTCCTCCTGCTGTTCGGTTAAGAATACCTGAGGATAAACCTCTTCAGGCAAATAGTCTTTATACAGGGGGTAATGTTCCTTAAGCTTTCTGTTTTGAGAATCAACCAAATTTATTTTTTCGTATTGTTCAGCACCAACCCTGTAAGGATAAACATCACCGGGGGTGTTTTTGAATCTGAATTCACCATAGCTCATGCCTTCCGGAGTCTTTACAAAATCAATGGTTCCATCAGCATTTTTAATTATATTGACACCATATTTCCCTCTGCATATTTGGAGTGACATTTCAGGTTCAAACAAACGGTCCGCCCACCTTAGTGTTTCAGCAGGATATTCATTGGCTGATGTTATTACAAAATGACCCACATCTATAGTGTTAGAACTTTTATACCATAACTGGTCTCCATTTGGACCCTTTAGGGGAGGTATGGCAATATAGTCATTTTTCGCCGCTTCAGTACCAACAGTGTTGGCATCAAGCCATACCAAAAATGATCCTAATTTCTGAGCCTTGCCTTTGGCTTTCCACTGCTTGTTATCCTGGGTAAACGATTCCTGGTCCAGGAGTCCTTCCTTATATAGCCTGGCAAGATACTTGATTCCTTCCTTATAGCCCTGCTGAACAGGTGCAAAAAGCACTTTCCCTTTTTGAACCATTAAATGAGAATCCTCCTTGCCGGTGTCCATTACTCCAAAGGCGCCAAATAAAGCCTTTATATCACTAACACCATAATTCAGTACACATGATAACGGATATTCATCATCCGTATCACCATTTTTATTGGGGTCACCTTCTTTAAATGCCTTTAAAACGTCATAATATTCCTCAGTTGTAGTTGGAACCTCCAGTCCAAGATTATCAAGCCATGTTTTATTAATCATAAAATCGACAGGCGCATCTCTATATAAAAGCTCATGTATCATAGGCAGTGAATAAATATGCCCGTCAGGAGCTACTTGCCCCTTTCTGTAGTCAGGATTATCATTAAACACTTTCGTTATATTGACACCATATTCATCAATCAAGCCTTCCAGCGGTATAAAATATCCTTGAGGACCGTACCTGGTAATATCAGATGTTGTAACACTTTGGATGCCTGAAATCACATCCGGAAGGTCACCGCTTGCAAGACGAAGGTTTTTCTTTTCATCCCAGCCTGCAGATGAAACAACCTCAAAATTGATCTTTATATTTGTGTCATCTTCCATTTCCTTAACAATAGCCATCTCTTCAAAGTTGCCGCTTAGACTATGCTTTTTTACAAGAAAATCAAGAGAAATCTTTTCCCTGACAATAGGCAACCCTTCTTTGTACATGTTACCTGCCATATCTGACTCCTCATCCTCTTCTTTGGAAGATGCAGTTTGAGAATCAGATGATTTTGTTGTTTCTTTTCCGGTTCCTTCTGTTTTGCTACCAGCGCATCCTGCAAATACTGCCGAAGCAATAAGTGTCAGGATTAATACACAAAATATAGATTTACCTGGTTTCATAATGTACCTCCTTGGAATATAATTTATATTAAAGTACTAGTACTCTATTACATAAATCCATAGCAGCATTTTGCGGCATATTTTCCCATATTGCTTCGTTGTCGTCAATCGCAATACGTCAGTATTACTCAATCCTCCGCCTTGCATTATGGGAAAATCTACCACAAACTACAGGAACGGACTTATGTAATAGAGTACTAGCTTTAATTCATGTACCGGTTTCCCCTTCACATTCTTATAAAACACCTACCCTTTGACCGAACCGACCATTATACCCTGCACAAAATGCCTTTGTGCAAACGGATAAACAAACAATACCGGTAAGCTTGCTAAAATAATCGCCCCATATTTTATCATGTCTGCTATTCTTTCCATTACCGCAGCTGTTTCAGTATCATCCAGCATTGTGCTTTGGACCTCTGCCTCAATCAATATTGAGCGCAGCACAAGCTGCAGCGGATACTTCTTTTCATCCTGCAAAAATATCAGCGGGTCAAAAAATGAGTTCCAGTGCCAGACACCGTAGAAAACAACCATAACCGCAACTATTGCTTTTGACAGGGGCAGGGCTATGGAAACAAAAAACCTTGTGTTTGTACAGCCATCTATATAAGATGCCTTTAATAGCTCATCAGGAATACTCGTTTCAAAAAAGCTTCGGGTTACAATCAAATTCCATACCATTATCGCCTGCGGCAAAACCATCGCCCATATTGTATTTGTCATTCCAAGGGATTTTATAAGCAAATACCTGGGTACTATCCCGCCCTGAAAGAACATGGTTATTAATATAAAAATGGTAAACAGCTTCCTCCCATATAAATCTCTTCGAGATAATACATATGCTCCGGTCAGGGTCAAAATAATATTAATAGTGGTTCCAAGGGAAGTATAAACCAGAGAATTCCTGTAACCTCTTATAAGACTGTCATCCCTGAATATTCTACCATAACCTTCCAGGGTTATGCCCTTTGGAAATAGCCATACCTTGCCGCTGTTAATGTAATCCGGATCACTGAAAGACGCAATTATGATAAAATACAGCGGGTATAAAACTGACAATAATATTGCTCCAAGTATTATGTAATTGACAAGGTCAAAAATTCTATCCTGTGTTGTTCTTGACTTAGCAACCATCCAATTGCCCTCCTTTACCATAAAGTACTCTGCCTTAATGCTTTTGAAATATAGTTTACAGTTAATACCAAAGCCAGGTTTACAACAGACTTGAAAAACTCTACGGCAGTAGAAAAGCTGTATTGAGCTGCCAGCAAACCTGTTTTATATACATATGTAGAAATTATTTCAGATGCTTCCAGATTCAATGGATTCTGCATAAGGAAAGCCTTTTGAAAACCCAGCTGCATAACCCGTCCTGCCTGGAGTATCAGTAATATGGCAGCCGTAGGTAAAATACCCGGAATATCAATATACCATATTCTTTGAATTTTACTGGCCCCGTCAGCTATCGAAGCCTCATACAAACTAATATTTATGCTGCTCAAGGTAGCCAAGTAAATTATAGCTGAATACCCCGTATTTTGCCAGATGGCTGATAATACAAATAAATGCTTGAAATAATCTACATTGGCTAAAAAGAATACCCTCTCACCGCCAAAAAAATCTATAATTTCATTTACCAGCCCGGTTGATGGTGACAGGAATATTCTCATCATACCTACAATAACCACTATGGAAATAAAATGGGGAGCATAGGTAATATTTTGTACCAATTTCTTGAAATACCTGTTGTTTGTTTGATTTAACAGTAAAGCCAAAATAATTGGAGCCGGAAAACCTGCAAGCAAATTATAAAAGCTCAATATAAGGGTATTTCTAATAACCGGCCAGGCCTGATACGAATTAAAAAATCTTTCGAAATGCTTAAAGCCTACCCAGGGACTTTCTGTAATCCCTTTAATAGAGATGAAATCCTTAAATGCAATCTGCAAACCATACATTGGCCCATAATGAAATATAAGAAAATATGCTAGTGTAGGGATAAAAAGCAGGTATAAATCATAATTTTTTAAAATCCTTCTTTTAGCAATTATGAACCTGTTGCTTTTCATATTTTCACTATGCCTGTTCTTTGATGCGGTAATTGAATACAAATCATTCAACCTTCTTTCTAATTGGCATATAATTGATAATTTTTTATTAATCTGTGTTTAAATTGCTTTATAAGTAAGAAAATAAGCTACTGCCAAATCCTGTGTGAATCCATAATAACCTTAAAAGCCAGTTTTGTAAATATGTAAAAAAAAGATGAATATGCTATCCTTTACATCTATGTAATATTGATAAATAAGCTGATTCTGAACCATATGTTTTTTTTTACATGATAATGATACCTGAAGGCTTACGATGAGTATGAAATTCTCTCTGTGTTCAATATCTTAACCGCTATATGAAACTACTGCCTGTAGCAAAACCCTTGCGCACATCTTTTCATCCATTATTTTAAGCTCAATATCCGCAAAAAAAGCAACAAATATCCAGATATAAGTTTTCTTAAGCAAATTGCTCTTTCTTGACTAACTCTATTCAATGGGATATAATAATGTTGCAAATTCGGCTTGTTTTTTATATAAATTTCCATCGTTTAAGAGGGAATTATGAAAACAAATAAAAAATGTAAAAGTGTTTTTTTCAAGTATCTTATTTCATATATAGTACTGCTGCTTATACCTATATTGGTTTTAAGTATTGTAATATTAAATTTGTTTATGGACCAATCCAAAAAGGATTTAATAAATGATAATATCAACATGCTTATGCAATTACAAAGAATTATTGATACTGACATTAACGAGCTTGAGAAAACAGTTTTTCAAATATCCATTAATGAAAATTTAACTCCGTCCCTTAAATATTCAGATACATATCAAAAAATTGAAGCCATCAAAGTACTGGATGATTATACTCTTACCAATGACAGTATCTACAACACACTGTACTATTTCCATGATGATGATGTGATTTATAGTGCTTTTGCGGTTTTTTCCAAAAAAATGTTTATGGAATCCTTGTATGTTTTTGACAAGTGGGATAAACAAACTTTACTCCATGATTTAAATAACATAGAACGGCGCAAAATCTATTCCACCAGCAGTGTGTTTGATTTGGCATCACATCATAAATTGATTGCTTTTTTATATCCCGTACCCCTGACAAGTAAATCTCCTTATGCATCTGTTGCTTTTTTTATCAATGAAAAGTCTATTTTGAAAAAAGCCAATGATGATATTTTATCACATGCAGGTAATATTATTATTTTAGATGAGAATAACAGGGTTATTACTTCTTTATCAAACAATATTTCCGATTATTTACTCGAAGCATTTGTTTCCTCAAATAATTTTAA
Source organism: Clostridia bacterium (assembly GCA_028280575.1). Taxonomy (GTDB): domain Bacteria; phylum Bacillota; class Clostridia; order Acetivibrionales; family STF1-152; genus JANQLN01. The sequence continues at coordinate 30,385 of JANQLN010000099.1, read as the reverse complement.
TCATTCCGGATATATGAATATTTTTTTTGAAAAGGAAAATTATATTCTGTTATATGTCAAATCAGAAAAAACAAATTTAACATATTTATCATACGTACCGGAAAATACGTCATTAAAAAACATTTCCGCCGTTAGAAGGATATTGATACCCGGTTATCTTTTTATATTTTTGCTGGGGCTTCTAACAATATACATATTTCTCCACTTAAGCTATAACCCTATTAAAAAGCTTAAAATTTTTACAGAAAAAATATCAGGAGATAATAATACTGAAAAGAACGAGATACAGGCAATACAAACTGCCATAAGTAATATAAACTCTGCAAATGAAAAGCTTGGCCGAAAAATTAAAAACAGCAAAAATGCCTTAAAGGAATATCTGCTTTTAAGTCTTATAAAAGGCGAAATTACTACAGTAGAAGAATTCAACCAAAAAGGGAAGGAACTGGGCATCAAATTTACCGGCTCTTACTATTTATCAGCAGTATTTGATTTATCAAATGAAACAAAAAAGAATAAATACGAAATCATTGAATATTTAGAAGAAAATTTGCCAGGGGATATCGAAGGATATGGGAAAAAAAGTCCGCGAAAAAACCATCTGATATTTTTGTTCGGTTTGAAAAATCCAAATAAAACCAATTTGAAGGAATTATTTAATTCCATCCAAATCCTCCTGGAAGAAAAAAAATATATATCGTGCACAATAGGTGTCGGTAAAGTCTATAAGGATATATCCAAAATAGTAAATTCATATTTTGAAGCTTTAATTTCATATGACTACAAATTTATTAAAGGAAATATACAGATTATATATTATAGTGATATTAATAAGGTAATGCCTGATATCAGCTGGTATCCCAAAAAAGAATTAAATCAGTTATCCTTTCATATAAAAACCGGCAATATGGAAAACACTAATAAATCGTTTAAGCTGATTATTGATAAAATCAATAATGTCGATATGCCTTTTATAATGTCAAGGTGCATATATTTTGACATTATAAATATTATAACAAAGGTAATGCAGGAGATAAATTTCAACCATAAAGATTTTATTAATGAATTTTATAATGAAATTTTCATTTCTGACTTTAAATCAGTTGAAGAATTGGTTGAAATTGTTATGAAGACCTGTAATAAATTATCGGAACATATTGCAGCTCATATTGAAAGCCATAACTATAATCTGAAGGACGATATGTTAAGATATATTGATAAAAATTATCTGTATTATGATTTCTCTATTAATTCAATGGCCAAGGAGCTGAATATTTCACCATCCTATGTAAGCCGGTATTTTAAAGACCATATGAAAATGACTATTATTGAATATGTAGCAAACCTTAGAATCGAAAAATCCAAGAAACTGTTAGCATCCACTTTTGAAACAGTTTCCAGTATTGTACAATCAATCGGTTATTCCGACACTTCCAGCTTCATAAAAAAATTCAAACAAACAACCGGCTTCACCCCCGGTCAATACAGAAAGTTTTACAGCAGCAAATAATACTCAATTTATAACTTTTACACATAGGTTCTCGTCTACTCCATTCACATCTCCACCCACATTTATTACATCCATGATAAAGTTCAAAACTTCAAAAGTTATCTCTTCCCCCGGACAAACTAACGGAATCCCGGGAGGATACGGTATAAGGAAAGCGCCTGATATATGTCCGGCAGCTTTATCCATGTGCATGATTGTTTTTGGACTTTTAGAAGCAGATATTAGTCCTGATTTTCTATTGAATTCAGGTATCCTGTTTATATCCGGCCCCTGGGCAATTCCTTTTCCATAACGTTTGCAAAGCTTCATTATTGAATCACTTAATTTGTCCAGGTCCTCGAAGCTGTCGGAGATAGTTAAAACAAAAACCATATTATACAGATCGGCCATTTCTACTTCAATATTGAATTTTTCCCTTAGAGTCTGTGCAGCCTCGTATCCTGTCATTCCAAGGGCCGCAACATTGACTACCAGCCGTGTGCCATCCAGTCTTGCATCTTCAAGTATCTTTACGCCGGCACATTCCTTTAATCTGGTTTTTAATATTTGTATATTCTTCAAAAGCTCTGAAATCCTCTGCTGCCCTTCCTGCTCCATTATACCTCTGGCCAGGTCCAATGACGACATTATGGCATATGACGGGCTTGTTGTCTGCAGCATGTTTATCTTTTCCAAAATTTCATCGCCGTTAATCCTGCCGCCAATGTGCAAATATGCCGCCTGGGTCAATGCAGGCAATGTTTTATGGGCACTTTGAATGACTATGTCGGCCCCGGATTCAACTGCCGATAAAGGGAGTTCTTTACTGAATCTAAGATGGCTGCCGTGAGCTTCATCGACAATGAGGATTTTATTATAGCTGTGGACAATCTGTGCTATTTCCTTTATATCACTGCATATACCATAATAACCTGGGCTCGTAATTAATACTGCTGGCGCATCATGGCATTTACCCAGAGCATCGTTTACATCATTTGGACTTACAGGCCCGGGTATCCCAAAGTGTTGAATCAATCCAGGCATTATGTATTCCGGTTCAACTCCTGCCAGGATCATACCGTTATAAACTGATTTATGGCTGTTCCTCTGGACTATAAGCCTGGCTCCTTTATTGCTGATATAAAGTATAGAAGCAAGTATTCCGGCTGTTGAACCATTAACAAGAAAAAAAGCCCTTCTGCTGCCAAACGCTTCTGCTGCCAAAGCCTCAGACTTTTTTACCAGTCCGCGGGGGTCGTGTAGATTATCCATACCATTAATTTCAGTAATGTCAAATTTAGAAATGTTTTCCGAAAAGGTGTCGGGCAATCCCTTGCCCATTTTATGTCCAGGCATATGAAAAGGAATAACGCCTGATTTTGAATATTCAAGCAAGGCTTCATAGAGCGGGGCCCTATACCTTATTTTTTTCATATATTATCCTCAAACCCTCCAGAGAAAGTAATCCGTTAACTTCATCTATTGTTTCAGACTCTTCTGCAATAAACCTGGCAAGGCCCCCTGTGGCAACAACCGTATATTTTTTTTCATTCATCTCTACCTTCATCCTCTTTACAATATAATCCACCTGTCCCACATATCCGTACACTATTCCCGATTTCATACTGTGTACCGTATTCTTGCCTATAACCGACCCTGGTTTTTCAATTTCAATCCTTGGCAGCTTCGCGCAATTTTGAAACAGAGCGTCGGCCGATATCTTTATTCCTGGACAGATCAGGCCTCCAAGGTATTCATGTTTTGCAGAAACGGCACAGAAAGTAGTAGCCGTTCCAAAATCAACAATAATTAATGGCCCGCCGTAAATTTCACAGCCGCCAACTGCATTTGCTATCCTATCCGCTCCTACCTCCCTGGGATTTTCATATTTTATATTAATACCTGTTTTAATACCGGGTTCAAGTAGTATTGGTTCCAGCTTGATATATTTTCTTACGGCATGTTCAAGTGAATACATAACAGGCGGGACAACCGAAGCAATAATTACATCGTTAATTTCATCAATGTCCAATTTATTCAGGTGAAAAAGGTTCACAATAAACATACCTGTTTCATCTGATGTTTTACTGATATTTGTAGCCATCCTCCAGTGTGCAACCAGTTCTTTCCCTCTATATACACCCATAACAATATTCGTATTGCCTACATCCATTACTAAAAGCATTATATTCCTCCGTTTAAGGACTAAAGTTTAAGACTGCGGATTTCCCTTATTTCAAGCTCTATTTCCTTGTTAATTCTTGCAATATCGGCTTTTACATCCTCAACAGTTTCCTCTACCCTTACCTTTCTTCTAACATTTTTTTTCTTGGAAAACTTTTCATTATCTTTATATCTTGTATTTTTTTTGACGTTAGAGCTCCTGGCAGCACCTCTGTTGCTGCTATTTGAATTGCTTCGGTTATAATTATCACCATCTCTTTTCTTATAATCATGCTCATTTGCAGCAGGCCTGTTCCGGTTTTGCTTCCCCTGGCTGGTATTCCTTCTTTGATTGTTAGACTGCCCCTTGCTGCTGTCATTACTTTTTTTGTACTGGTAAGTGCGTTTTTTAGCCATTTATTATTCTCCCAACCTTTCAAATATAATTCATAAGACCTCTTACTGAAACCTCTCCCGAAGAAATTGTTCTTTTGATACCGTCTTCACAAAGCACCGTTAAATTACCTTCATTTGTTAATTCCGTGGCTATACCTGTATATTCTTTGTTGTGATATATCACCTTTACATTTTTGCCAAGGGTGACATTGTATTTCCTCCAACCGTCAAGTACCGGTTGGGCATTTCCTATTTGAATTTGCTCATATAACTCCTTCATTCTTTTGATTACAGCTTTTATTATATCATATCTTTTAATTCCTTCAATATCTCTGCCATTATTGTTCAGGCTAATTTTAACGGACGTGGCGGTATTTGCAAGTTCTTTGGGGAAATCATGCATTTCATGGCTGAAATTGATACCAATCCCCGCAACTATATGATTTATACGGTCGGCTTCAGAGTTCATTTCCAAAAGAATTCCACATACTTTTTTACCCTCTATAAGTACATCATTAGGCCATTTAATTCCTGCATCAACATTTACCGTATCCTTTAACGCCAGAGCAACGGCACAAGATGCGGCCAGTGTCATTAATTGGATCTCCCACGGGGGTATGCAAGGTTTTAACAATATGGACATCCATATACCTTTTTTAGGTGTTGTTATCCATTTTCTTCCCAGCCTTCCTTTTCCGGCAGTCTGGTTGTCAGCTACCACAACCGTCCATTCACTGCTGCCGGAAACAGCCAATTGCTTTGCAATATCATTGGTTGAAGATACACTTTCATAATAGCGGATGTTCTGTATGCCGCTGAGCTCATACATATTAAGAATATCATTTGAATTATTTAATTTATAGCCTTTTCTTGAAACTGCAGCTATAGAGTAGCCTTCATTTCTAAGCTCAACTATATGCTTCCATATTGCGGTTCTTGAGACATTTAAAATCACACTGAGCTTTTGTCCCGAAACATAGCTTTCTTTTTGCTTTTTCAACTCTTCCAGTATTTTATATTTCATTTTTTCTCTCCATCATATTTTTCCCAATCCGGTATTTTAAACACAACTGTTTTATTTTTTTCCTTGCAGACAAATACGGCAATATCCTGTTTCGTATCTTCAAATTTATCAATTTTCCCATTCATTGCAAGGGTGTTGTAAAAGCTGTACAGTACATCATTTCCAAATTCATAATATTGCTCCTTGTATATTTGCATAATATTATTTATGTAAAGCTCTTCAGAGCTTTCGTACAGGAGCGGGGAATCTTTTTTCCTGTTGAGCTTGCTAATCTGGTCCCCTATTACAGTAGTGGTAACAAGACACTCAGGAGACCTGTAGGTTCCAAAAACATAGTCTACGCAAGGCATTATGCTTTTTAAATACAAATCTTCCATTTGAGCGTTATAACCTGACATTTTTCCAAAATACCCTTCCGCAATATAGCAGTATTTATTTGCTATATCCATTTTTATACAAACATAACTATTATCCAAATATTTCAAATTATTATCCCTTGGGTTTAAAAATGCGGAAAAACATTTCCTGTCTTTTCCATTTAAATGTATGGTTTTATCATGTCCTTCGGATAATTTTATACCACAGTCCAATGAATCCCGTTCCTTATCAGCAGATATATAGTAATATACATCCATACTTTACTCCCCCTAAATACTCAAAAAATTCATTTTATTTTTCACATTCCCTATAAAACGACAATATTTCCCGGGAAATGATATAAAATTTTATAATTCTCCTAGCAACATGATTTTTTTACAATACCGTATAAACCACTAACATCTATATTTTCCGGATTCGAGCTTACTTTGTTTCCAGGAACTGATTCCGCACATTTCCTGGCATCTTCACAGGTTAATTTAAAATTTCCTACAAGCATCTCAATTGCTTTTCCAAATTCTCTTATGGATTTTAATTCACACAAGCTTAAAATATTGTTGATTTTTTGCTCCGATGCCGTATAGTTGTAAGAGAGGAACTCTTCCAAAAACACTCCGTTGGCCATACCATGGGGTACATCATAAAAATAGGTAAGATAATATCCTAAAGAATGAACTATTGTAGTACCGGTGTGGGTTATTACCATCCCCCCCAGCATAGATGAATACATAAGAGAATTCCTGGTTTGTTCATTTATTTCTAATTTTAACAAATTTTTGTATGATTTTCCAAACTGCCTGATTGATTCGACGGCATAGAGGTCGCTGACAGGAGTACTTCTTTTACTAAGATATCCTTCAATAGAATGGGATAATGCGTCCACAGCAGTGTTTGCAAGAATTTTGACAGGCACGGACCTTAAGTATCCCGGGTCAACAAAAGCTATTTGAGGAAATGTTTGCCTGCTCCCAAAACTCATCTTGGTTTTTAAGTCATGCCTTGTAAGTATGGAGTAAGGTGTTACTTCACTTCCCGTACCTGCAGTTGTAGGTATGGCAGCTATGGGAAGAGGATTGTTTTTGTACATATTTTTATAAAGCTCTACCGGCTTTATTCTGTTTACCGCTAAAACTGCAGCAGCTTTTGAAGCATCTAATGGAGAACCTCCGCCAATACCTATAACAAAATCCGCACCAAAATCCGCAGCTATTTTCCCAGCTTCTTCCACATTTTTAAAAGACGGATTATTTTCCACCCTGTCAAATATACTGAACTCAATATTGTTCAATCTAAGTGCTTCCAGAACATCCTCCAATGCCCCGCTCAGTTTGCCTGATTTCGGGCCTGTCATAATAAAGGCTTTCCTGCCTAATTTGACCAGTTCCTTATCGTTGGCCGATAAGCATTTTGATCCATAATATATTTTTACAGGTAATTCGTGCTTGAATTTCATATTTTGCTCCACTCTCCTCCTCCGTACATAATTAACCGCGTGCGCTATAAATGTGTCCCGTTGATTTAATATTAATAATCAAAGTTCGCCGTAATACCATATAATTAAATAATAAAGGAAATTTGAACTATTATCAATATATATGACTGTTAATTTTGTATTTTGGCGAAAAAAAACGCCTGCCATTGCCGTGTCGTTCCAGATTGGCTGCGCGGGTCTGTCATTGCTGTGTCGTTCCAGTTGAAGCCATTTAAAAAATTTTTGTTGTAGTAATAAACTCATTTTTGTTAAAAACGTAAAAAATCAGCTGTTTTTTTATCCTGTTTTGTCGTTGCATTAATAAAATTATAAGTGTAAAATAGTAGTCAATAATTATAATAATAAATATTGCGGAGATGTAGATATGGTAAATATATTAAAATTGAATACGGAAGAATTGGAGGCACTGGTTACATATAAAAATGTATTGGAGAAAGATGTCAGATTTCCAAAGGATTTCTGGACCCAGGAAAAATATCAGCTTACAGGAATAAAGCTGAGGTCCAGGATTTTAACAAGGTATTGTATAGAGAACATAGCCAAGCTGACTCCAAAGGAGCTCGTAAATTACAATCTTAAGCAAATAAAGGAAATTTTAATCAAGGGGAAGCTGTTTGGTATGATACAGCGGATATTCAACCATGATGTTGTTGAAATATTAAAAAATGCTTATCCTTACGAATTTAAAACACGTGAGCTTAAAGAGTGGTATTGGAGCAAACACGGAATCTGGCAAAACGATGAGTTTATAATAGAAGCGGTAAAGGATATGGTTCGAAAGGAAGGAATAAGATGGATTGGCGACATCCCTTCCCTTGACTGGAAAAAACGCCTGTTAAACCATGGGATTTATAATGTTTTATATTACTTTAACTGGTCTATTTTTTCCCTGTTTAATTTCGTTTACCCGGATAAATTTCATCCTGCCGACTTTAAATACAAAATAAAATGGGCTGCTTCCGAATCCCTTGAAAATGCCTTTTATTTCATGCATAAAACCTTTAGAAAAAAAGGCTTTTCCCAGGACAAAATCATATTACTTAGAACTGCCGATTTCAGAAGGCTTGGGTTGGCCGGCATGCTAATGGCTATGTTTGATTCGTCAACCTTGAAAGCAAAAGAATACTACCTCTATAGGACTATAGGGAACGAGGAAAATCAAATGGAGCTGCAAAAGGATATTAAAAAGCTCCGCGAGAAGCTGTATGACGAAAAAATAATAAAACGGCTGAATGAAGCTTCAAAAGGCAAGTATATATATAATCTGCATTCAAATCCAACCTTGTATGGATTTATTAAGAGGCATGCCAGGAAAAATGCGTTATCCATCAGCGATTTTATATCCGGTTATGGTTTCATTTATAAAACTGCAATAAATGATGCGGCAAAAATAGATAAGGAAGATATATGGAATCTCAGAAAACAAGGCTTTACATATGTCCAGATAGCTGAAGAATTAGGTAGCAATCCTACCACAATTACTGAGATGTGTACACGCTATTTTGGAGGGGACCCTCTTATACCAAGACCTATTGAAGATTATATTACAGTTCAGGAATTGATGAATACTTACCGGGTAGATCATAAAACAGTAATGAAGCTTGTACATAAAAACGGTTTTGAAAATCATACTACAATCAGGCTTAGATACCTGAAAAAATCACAAATAATACCGGCTCTTAGAAAATATGTTAAAAACAGCAAGCATCACAGGTTTATGGTGAAAAGATATTCTTCCCTGGCTACGGTATAAAGGCTCACAGAGCCTTTTGGGAGTTTTTGTATATAACTATTATTACTTTAATATTTTATTCAAGTAAAATTCTTCTAAATAATATTGAATATTAAAACAACTTTTAATATAATTATATTATCTGCATATATTAAATTATAACAATTTTTGTTTTTGCAGAATTTATATGCAACAAAACAAAGGGGGGATCATATGAATTCCTACAAAAACATAAGTGATGAGTTAAGAAGCTGCATTGTTAAGACCAGTTTTTTAAAGCCGCTTTTAAATATGGACGTTGTTTTCATATTTGCAGGTGGGCTTATATTGATCCTTAATGCGTTAACCGGTTTTGGGTCCGGATTCGGTGAATTAATACATACGTTGGGGTACTGGGGATTTCTGCTGGGACTGCTTCTGGCCTTTGCAAATTTCAACATAAGCTATGTATGGATGGGGACTTTCGGCTTGGCAGCAATAAAAGCTTTTGTATTTATAAAATCCATCTTTGGCAGCTTTAGCTTTATGCCTCTGGCACAAGCTATTGTATATGCATTTTTAGGCTATGTTATTTATAAACATGCATCAAATAATAATGCAGACATTGCAAAATAGATATTTGATATAATAAATTGGGTTTTTTATTCAATATAGGAGGTATGTAAAATGGCATTTTTTGACGATCTCAGCAGGAAAGCTAAAGAAGCAGCTCAAGGAGTGGCAAAGAAATCAGGTGAACTGGTAGAGGTAACAAAACTAAATGTAAGCATATCAAGTGAAGAGGACAAAATAAAAAAGATTTATGCACAGATTGGCAAGAAAATATATGAATCATACCGCAGTGACTCTTCAAATGCAGGTGTATTCACCCAGGAGTGTGAAAAAATTGATGAATATAACAAGAACATTGAAGAGATGAAAAATAAAATTTTGGATATAAAAAACATAAAGGAATGTACCCAATGCGGTATTGAGTTGAAAAAGGATTCTGCATTTTGTCCCAAATGTGGTGCAAAGCAGGAAGAAGAACAAACAGAAAATACAGCTTCGCAAGTTTGTACTTCATGCGGTGCACCTATGGAAGAAGATTCGACATTCTGTGCAAGCTGCGGAACAAAAAACGAATAAGCTTAGTCTGTAAAGCCTATAGGCTTTACAGACTGCCGGCCCTTTAAAATATTTGCGTAATATAATTTAAAAAAGTACGCCAGAATATCAAACCAATACCCATCAATACTATACTGGTAACTATTAATGGCAATCCTGCCCTGCTGCCGCTTTTAGTTACAATAATCCCCATAATAACACCAATTACGCCAAAAATGAACGGATATGCTATTAATGATAATATTGCAGATATCCATCCGATAATTAAAAGTAACATATTATATTTTCCAGCTTTTGCTTTATGCATTTCATTCATATTTTCCATAAATATCACCCTGATTTATTCTTATCATTATCCGGCGCTAATATTCATGTTAAGTCTTTTTTCAAGCATTTCAAGCAAAGTTTTCTTTTGACGGCTGTCATCGGGAAAAGTTACTGAGGAAGCAAAAAGCTTGTATTGAGAAACATATTTTTTAAGCAAACTGTGGGAATTGAACAAATCAGTTATTTTAAGTGAAACATTCCTTGCTCCATCAACATCTGAAAAAGGAAGCACTGTTAAAATTGAATTATTTGAAAACTTAAAAACCATATCCGTATCCCTTAATCTTGCTATAATAACTGCCTTGAAAATTTCTAATATACCGGTATCCTCGCTGTAATCCACAATTTTGCCATTTGGAACAAGGCATGTCAATAAAAACGAAACGGGATAGTTGCCTCGTCCTGCCGATTTTATTTCCCTGTTGACAAATTCGTCAAAGCTCAATGTAATAAGCTCATTCTCCATATTGTATACTACATTTTCTCCGGCAGGGATATTAAGCATACCGCAAACTTTTTCTAATATTATCCTGTCATCACACGGCATGGCAATGTATTCGTTTGCTCCATTTTCAATGGCATTAATTACATGGTTTTTACCTGAAAAATTTGATATTACGATAACGGGAATTTGTTTAAATTCATCTTGCTTTTTAAGCATCCCAATGATTTTATAATTGTGAGTTTCAGAAAAATTTATTCTCCATATAATAAGATGAAATTCATTCTGCTTGGATAACCTTTGGGCCTGTTCTAAGTCTGCAGCATTTCTTATGCTTATTTGTTTGCTCTTTAATACCCTCGATATTTCAAGACCCGTTATTCCATGGCTATCAATGCACAAAATATTGTATCTCATTATTTTCTCCTATGAATGAAGCTACTTTAATTATACAACTATAAGTATTTTTTTTCAATCAAAAAAATAATAACACAGGCAAAGTGCTCTTATCCGGCACTTTGCTTTCCGATATGCTTGATAATCAAGCTTCTTTTCCGTTTACAGAGTAAACAGCACTATGTTATAATATTGATATGAACCTGCAAAGGGGTGGGCTGTGGATTATGAAATGCAATAGCTGTAAATATCTTATTAAGAAAGATGATATTTCCTTATTGTCGCAACTTATGGGCTATACTGCTGAATGTTCTAAATCTGGAGTTGTTTTTACTATTGAACATTTAAGCGAACCACCTGAATGGTGCCCTCTTGTAAACAAAGATTACTCCAAAATTAAGGAAAAACCCTGAAATCTTCTAACTCCAGGATAAAATTTTACATTAAATTACTTGTGAATTTATGATAATAAAAAAGACCGCGAACCCGGTCTTTTTTATTGTTTTCCAATTCAGGACAGGTTGCTTCAAATATCAACCTATTGCATTATGTCCTTCTTCACCTGTCCTGATTCTATAACATTGTTCGACCGGTAAAACAAATATTTTACCATCTCCAATTTTTCCTGTTCTTGCAGAGGTTATAATTGCATCAACCGTAGGTTTTACAAATTCTTCATTGACAACAATCTCAAATCGCACCTTGTTAAGAAGATTGACATGAGTAATTGTTCCTCTGTAGCTTTCAGCATAACCCTTTTGCTGTCCGCACCCCTTGACATTGGTTACGGTCATCTTGTGGATTTGTGCGTCATATAAGGATTGCTTAACTTCATCTACAGCTTCCGGTCTTACTATGGCAATTACCATTTTCATAAGAACTCACTCCCTCATATTTTTTATTCTATACTTTCCAAAAGGCTTTGATTCCATCTGCGGAAAGTAATATTCATACCCTAACAAACTCTTGCTGCCCTATCATTTTTAATCCCTATATTATCAAGTTTTTTGCGAGACTTCATTACCTCGGATTTAAAGCATCTTTGCTTTGAAATATTTTATATGCATGTAAATGTATTGACAATAAAGATTTTAATATAAAATGACTGATTTTTCAAGCTTTAGAAAACAGCCTTCAATAAACTTTGTTTTTATCAGTTTGAGTTTCCCCATTTTTTAAAATAGGTACAAATTCTAAGCGTATAATGAAACATTTATCAGAAATTGCATTTCCATAATATTCATGCTACAATTAGACTGTACTTATGCAAATACAAATTTGAAAATTGTGTAAAGTCTGTTTTTTGTGCATTCATTATATACGTGCGTACATGTTATGCCATGAAAGGATGAAAGCTAATGCTGGCAATGATTTACCTGGGTCTGGCATCATTTGTGGGATTTAACCTTCTAAAAAGTCTGCTGCCCGGGCTGTGGAAAACACAAGAAAGAAAAACTCTTTTGTCAAATAAAGCAGATATGCCTTCATGGATGGTCATTCTACCGGCTTCATTTTTATCAGGGACTCTTATACTCACATGGTTTTCTTACATATGTGCATATGTATTCCGTAACACAAGGGAGCCTATGCTTTGGGGTAATCTTTTATCATTTTTTGTTTTCAGCCTGCTTATGGTAATTTTTGCTTTTAAAAAAAAACAAAAATACAATTTTAGTATAAAAACTGTTCTTAAGCTTGATATTAAAAGGATTAAAAATTTTCTGGACTATTATACAACCGAGATAATATATATTGTTATAATAACTTGTGTGTGGACATTTTTCATGTTTCGTTCATTTTATATTAAAGATGGCAGTATATTTACAGGTATCTCTGTTTTCAGTGATTTTGCTCCTCATTTATCAGTCATCAGGTCATTTTCATATGGTTCAAACTTTCCTACGGAATACCCGCATTTTGCAGACGGGACTATAAGGTACCACTTTATGTTCCAATTCCTTGCAGGCAATCTTGAATATCTTGGTATGAGGCTTGACTGGGCATTCAATCTGCCCAGTATATTGTCAATGATATCTTTCCTAATGCTGCTTTACTCATTTTCATTACTTGTGACAGGCAAAAAGTGGACGGGAATAATAGCTTCGGTACTTTTTTTCTTCCGCAGCTCTTTTGCATTTTTTACATATATAAATAAAATTTATCCTCAAGGCAACATTCTTGAAAGGATACTTCAAAATAAAGAGCATATAGGCAATACACTTCGTGAGGAATGGGGATTGTGGGCACAAAAAGTTTATGTAAACCAAAGGCATCTTTCATTTGGCCTGGGAATACTGTTATTAGTACTTATAATTATTTACCCTTTACTTTTAAATATGTTTGATAGTTTAAAAAAGTGCTTTGTTTTGGCAAAAAAGAAATATGCAGAAGAAAAAAAAGAATGCTTTTTTCTTTTAAAAACCAAATTTGCACTCAAGGAGTTTATCTTTAGTAAAAATGCATGGATGTTTAAAGATATTACCCCGTCGCTTGCATGTGGATTGCTTATGGGCCTGAGCTCCTATTGGAACGGTGCGGTGGTAATTTCAGGCCTTTCAATATTGCTCATAATGGCAGTATTTTCAAAGCAAAGGCTTGCTTATCTAAATATTGCACTTATAACCATACTCCTTTCATTTGTGCAGACCAGCTTCTTTATAAATGACGGGGCTTCTGCTGTTTCACCCCGGCTTACAATCGGCTTTCTTTCAGGCAGTACAAAGCTTATGCCAATTTTAAAATTCTATTTTGAGCTTCTGGGAATTATTCCTCTGCTCCTTCTGGCAGGACTTTTGACAATGGCAGTAAAATATCGCTTTCTGGGTGCATTAGTATTTCTGCCTTTGACTTTATATGCATTTTTCTTTATGGCGCCTGATTTCCCTTTATTGTGGAAGCTTCTTTTGGCTATAGCTGTTATGGGAGCCCATGCTTCATACATGTTTTTTAACATACCGCCTTTATTCAGGGGAGCCATAAGCTTAATTGCAGCATTCGCTGCACCTGTCCTGCTTGCAACAACCCTTCAGCTCACACCTGATATTACGGTAAATCATAAATATATACTTATATCCATTATTTTGCTAAACATTCCCATTGCATATTTTATTCTCAACATGTTTTTATCTAAAAAAGTTGTTCCAACAATATTTGCGTGCACTTTAACATTGACGTTGACCATTACAGGAGCTGTTGATATTATTACCCTTTACAACCTTGACAAAGACAGTATTAAAATAAGCATTAAAGATCCCCTCTTGGTATGGGCCGAAAAAAATACGGGTGCAAACGAACTCTTTCTCACAGGCCGTTATTCACTCCATCCCCTCCTTTTATCAGGCAGGAAAATATTCTGCGGATGGCCCTATTACCCCTGGTCTGCAGGATATGATACAGGAATGCGTGAGGACATATCAAAGAAAATCTATGGTGCAGATGATAAGGAGATCTTAAGGCTGCTGGTAGAAAAACACAATATAATCTATATAGTTATAGACCGGGAAAACAGGGATTCTAATAGCTACAAGCTAAATGAGGCGCTTATAAAAGACAGCTTCATTAATGTATATGACAGCGGTAATGTAACAATTTATAGAACATATTGAAAATCAGTAGAATCTCTAAAATCACATTGCATAGAATTATGACTTTGCATTTATTATCCTCCTTACTACAGACCTGAGGCACGCAAGTTTCTTTCTATTAAAATCCTCTTGACAAACAGATTAATCATAATGTATAATATAAATTAGTTAGATAACTAAAAGTTAGTTAGATAATTATTTTTTAGGAGGTCGCTGTATTTGAAAAACATTTATGAGGAAATGCCTTTTTTTAAACAATTGCTTAATATGCTAGAGCAGCAGTTAGGAAGCGAGACCGAAATCGTTTTGCACGACCTTACGGCTGACTATGACCATACCATCATTGACATACGCAACGGTTACATAACAAACAGAAAAATTGGAGATTGCGGAAGTAATCTCGGTTTACGGGTTTTGTCGGGAACAGTAAAAGACGGAGACATGTACAATTATATCACGCACACCAAAAATGCTGCCATCTTAAGGTCTTCTACCGTGTTTATAAAAAATGATGACGGAAAAGTTATCGGCTCTTTGTGCATTAACCATAATATCACAAAATCTGTTGAGTTTGAAAAGTATTTACACGACCATAACCAGTACTGTTTAAACACGAACAATGGAGAAAAAAACCAGAAGGAAGGAAAAGAAGTTTTTGTTAACAATGTGGGCGAGCTGATGGACTATCTTTTGCAGGAGGCCTTTACTCATGTGGGCAAGCCTGTTAATACAATGGATAAAGAAGATAAGTGCAAATTTTTAAAATATCTTGACGAAAAAGGCGCATTTATTATTACCAAGGCCGGTGAAAAGACATGCGACTTTTTAGGCATATCCAAATATACCCTTTACAGTTATTTGGATATGGTGCGAAGCAGCAACTGTGAAAGCAATACAGACAGTCCCGATAAATAATAAAAAAACGGGTTGAAGCTTTTATAAAAATATTATGCAAGTATTACCACAATTACTATATGCAAACGTCATAATTCTATTGAATAAGACTTTAGAAATGAGGTGCTGTGCGTAAGCTCGGGCTACTATATGTAACGTCATAATGCAATAATTAAAGCCGTTTCATATGGTGCTCTGTAACATCTGGCTCTTTATATTACTGCTGGTAAAATTTCCGTATAACAGCGTTGTCGTCAGTCGCAATATCTTGATTTATTCAATCCTCCACCTTGTACTATGGAAAATTTACCTCAAGCTGTCCGAACGAACTTTTGGGAGTGCTCTTAAAAAGCCATGCAATAAAGCTTATGCATCGTTTCACAGAATATTATCATTGAATTTAGGTGGCTTTGAAATCCTAGGAAAAGCAGAGCTATTTAAAGATATTTAAAATTTATTGAAGCAGGAGGATCACGATGAAAAAAAAATTATTCAAAACCATCGTAACGGTGCTGTCGTTGACACTGTTGCTAACAGGATGCGGCACTTCAACCAAGACAGAACAAGATGAAAGTACGTCAAAAAACCTGAATGAAACAAACGAAACTACATCAAAAGACTCGCACAAAGCATACGAAGGTAGTGATCTCAATGTATTGCTGAAAACGGGCTATGAAACCGAGGCAATAAACCAGTTTGCCGGCGATTTCGAAAACGAGACAGGCATCAAGCTTAACGTTGAGGTTTATGACGAACCAACCTTACGAAACAAATTTATTTTGGACTGTAATTCGAAGCTTGGCAATTACGACATCGTTGCAACACAATTCTGGTATATTCCGGAATACAATCAAACAGACTGGCTTGAAGCTTTAGACGGCTACATAGCCAACAAGCCGGACAAAGACTGGAATAACATTCCATATGTTTCTGACAGTGTTCTAGGCATGTTCAAGAATTCCGAAGGCAAGCTGTATTCTCTTCCCGTGTCTTCCACTGCAGGAGTTCTGATCTACAGAAAAGACCTTTTCGACAAGCACAATATTCCTGAGCCAAAAACAACGGCGGATGTTTTGAAAGCAGCCAAAATACTTAAAGAAAAAGAACCGGATGTTTATCCCTTTGTTGGCCGGGGGGATTCCACAAGCGGTTCATTTGGAACATCGGCGGGTTGGGCATGGGCCTATGGCGCACGTGTGATGGACGAAGAAGGCAAGGTTACAGTTAATACCCCCGAAATGAAAGCTGCCATGACAGACTTTGTGGAGCTGATGGGGCAATATGCACCTGCGGACGCAGCCGCCATGGGCTGGGACACCATGTCTGAGATGTATCGTCAGGGCAAGGCTGCCATGAACTTTGAAATGTCCGGGTTTGTCAGTGCTTACTCCAACAAGGAAGTATCCTCTGTGGCAGGCTCCATTGACTGTAGTGTAATAAAAGGACCGAGTGGAAATGCCGCCCAATGGATGTACGGTGAAGGACTTGGCATAAGCAGTTTCTCTAAAAACAAAGACTCAGCCTGGTTGTTCCTGCAGTGGAGAAACAGTCTTGGTATTGCGGAAAAAGAAGTGTCAAACGATATCCGCTTTGATATTCCTGATACAAGAATTTATGAAACAGAAACATATAAAGAAAAAACAAAGGATATTGGTTTTTTTACTAAAAAATTACCTGAAATCATGGATTCAATTGACGCAAAGTATTGGCCCGCAACACCTAAGTTTGACAAGGTAGCCGAGGCATTTCAGCAAAAAATCTCCCTTGCCATTGCCGGAGAGATTACTGTTGATGAGGCGCTTGCCCAGGCTCAAACTGCTGTTGAAGCCGTATTTAAATAACACCCCCGTACAGGTGTTGCCTATACATGTGGAGCGGTCATGCGGCCGTTTCCTATGTAAAAGCAAATTGCTTTAATTAAAGGTGTGAACAAAAAACGAAGGAGGACAAACGTGAGTGAAAAAATATTTATGAGGTTAATGACATTGCCTGCCCTGTTGGTCTTTTTGTTCCTGGGTGTATACCCAACTGTTGAGGCGCTCTATAATAGCTTAACCGATTACAGATTAACCGAGACCGCACCCAGACAATTTGTTTTTCTAAAAAATTATATTCAAATGTTTACCACGCTGCGTTTCTGGGAAGCACTAGGCCGCACCTTGCTTTTTGTGCTTTTTAGCGTGCTTTTGACCTACTGCATCGGACTTTTGATTGCCTTTGTACTGAATAAAGCTCCAAAATTGAGAAATTTTTTCAGAATACTATTTCTTGTACCCATGATCATTGCACCAACAATCACTGCCCTCAATTTTAAGTTCATGTACAACAATAATTTTGGTATTTTCAACTATATTTTAAACAAAGTGGGCATTCAAAGCATTGATTTTTTAGGCAACCCTGATATTTCACTGATGTCCGCCTTATTGGTAGATATCTGGCAGGGCATTCCCCTCGCCATGTTAATTTTACTTGCAGGACTCGAATCCCAGCCTCGATCTCTTTATGAAGCTGCCATGCTTGACGGCGCAAACTCGCTGAAATGTTTCCGTCATGTCACGATGCCTCTTTTAAGAAACTTTTCCGTTATTGTTATTGTACTTAGAACCATGGACAGCCTGAAAGTGTATGAAATCATCCAACTGCTGACGGGGGGCGGTCCGGGTTCTTCTTCGGAAACTTTGAATATTTATATATCCAAAGTAGGTTTTAACTGGTTCGATATGGGATATGCGTCGTCGCTGGGCATTTTTACATTATATTTTGTTATGTTTATTACAAGCAGAATTATCAAAGCCACAGGCATTTTTGGTACAAAGGAGGTGGCATAATGGGTTTTGACCTCTCAAAATCGGAAAAAACAATAAAGAACATTTTAGTTTATTCTTTCTTAACATTTTTTTCAGTTATATGCCTTTTCCCGTTATACTGGCTGCTAACTACTTCGTTAAAGCCATCCCTTGATGTTTTTTCACCAGCCATGCTCGGTACTTTTAAAATAACCTTTGAAAACTATGAGCAAGTGCTTTTTCACGACAAATTCCCTAATTACCTTCTCAACAGTGCTATCATCAGCTTGGCAACCGTGCTTGTTAGTGTACCTGTCGGCAGCATGGCGGGCTATGCATTCGCAAGGGTTAAGATGAAGAAAAAGGAAACCTGGTTTTTCATAATTTTAACAACGCGGATGGCTCCTGCTGTTACTTTTGCCGTACCCATCTACTTAATGATGGTTAAGCTCAATTTAGTTGACAATAAATTCAGCCTGATCTGTATTTATACCTTCACAAACCTGGCTTTATGCATCTGGCTGACACGCAGCTTCTTTGAAGAAGTTCCAAAAGAAATAGAAGAAGCCGCCAAAATGGACGGTGTCTCCAGTTTCGGCTGCTTCCTTCGCTTCGCCGTACCTATTGCCGGAGGGGGAATTGTGGCAACAGCGATATTAATTTTCATTTTTACCTGGAATGAGTTTTTCTTTGCATCAATACTGACCCAAAACAGTGCAAAAACATTCACCGTTCACCTAACGTCGTTTTTCGGGTCCCGACGTATTTTATGGGGTGAGCTTGCATCTGCTTCCGTAATAGGATCAATGATGCCGATTTTATTCGCCCTTGCCACGAAAAAATACATTGTGCGTGGTCTGACCATGGGCGCTGTGAAGGGATAAATGCTAGGCGAGAGGAATGATGAGTATGAAGAAAATTAACTGGGGTGACTATACTACCAATGAAATGAAAGTATTTATGAAAAAGGATCCAGTGGTAATTATTCCTGTTGGAGCTTATGAGCAGCATGGACCACACCTTGCCATGAATACGGACACAATTATTGCCGAAAGCATCTGCAAATGTGCTGTAGAAAATTCCCAGAGCCCATGTGTTGCTGTTCCATGTATTTGGGTGGGTATTTCCGAGCATCATATGAAATTTTGCGGATCTCTCACATTAAAGCACTCCACAATGTCGGCACTGCTGTATGATATTCTTGACAGCCTTGCACGCAGCGGTGTGCGAAAGGTACTTGCCGTCAACAGCCATGGGGGCAACATGATTCCTCTGAACGAAGCTCTCACAAAAGCAAGTGTTGCCTACGGCGGAACCTTTGCACTGCTCACTTACTGGAACTTAATTTCCAAAGAAATTGCCTCTCTTAGGAAATCTGAGTTTGGAGGCATAAGCCATGCATGTGAAATGGAAACTGCACTCCAGCTTTATTTAAACTATCAAAATGTCCGGCAAGACAGGCTGCCTCAAGCAAACAATGTAAAGGGCAGCAGCTTTTGGAGCACAGAAATGTTTGCGTCAAATAAAATTTCAATGTACCGCTCATATGACAGGCTTGCCCCGCAAGGGCATATCGGTGACCCTCAAAAGGCAACAGTTGAGTTTGGGGAAAAAATATTTAAGCTGGTAGTTAAAAAAACAGAAAAAGTTATAGAAGCTATTTGGAAGGAAGTGCTGCTTGATGAAAATTATTGACGTAAAAACCTATCCTGTTAAAGTGCCTCTTTTACATGAGTTTAAAGCAGCATACGGAGTACGTAATACAGCGGATTTTGTACTTGTGGAAGTGGTTGACGAATGCGGGCAAAGGGGCTGGGGCGAAGCATCCACAATTCCCATTTACGATGAAGGCAGTCAGGCGGATGTTGTGTTCATTATTGAAAAATACTTTAAGCTGCTGTTAATAGGAGAAGATCCGACTAATGTTACGGCTTTGATGTACAAGCTGGATAAAGCCGTGAAAAGCTCACGCTACGCCAAATGTGCCATTGATTTTGCTCTTCATGATTTGACAGGGAAGCTCTATGGTCTGCCTGTTTATAAACTGCTTGGAGGCAAGGCCTGTGAAATAGATGTTTGCTGGGTGCTGAGCGCAAAGTCACCTGAGGCTGTTGCAAAAGAGGCAATGGAAAAAGCAGATAAAGGGTATACAGAATTTAAATTGAAAGTGGGCACCGATGCAAAACAGGATATTGCCAACTTAGCAGCCCTGAGAAAGGCTGCCGGTGAAAAGGCATCCATCCGGCTTGATGGAAATGGAGCATGGGAACCTAAAGAGGCCCTTTCAATCATTGGTGAGTTTATGGAGTATCGTCCGGAACACGTGGAGCAGCCGGTGCCCGCATGGAATTTGGAAGGACTGAAATATGTACGTTCACATTCTGCTGTTCCCATCGTTGCCGATGAATGTATTTTGACCCCTGGCCACACCATGCGTGTAGCCCGTATGGAAGCCTGCGACCGGGTGAACATAAAAATTTCAAGAGCAGGGGGGATTCTGCCTGCCGTTAAAATTGCCGCCATTGCACAAGCAGCGGGACAAACGCCTTTTGCCGGCAGCAACCTGGAGCTTGGGCCTGGAACAGTTGCCAGTGCACATCTGTTCACATCTGTAACAGGTATGAACCTGGCAACGGAATTGGTAGGGCCTCTTCTTTTAAAAGAAGATATTCTGACCCAGCCGGTGCAGTACAAAAATGGAAAACTGGTGCTTAACGATAAACCGGGATTAGGTATTGAACCGGACATGCATTTAATCGAAAAATATGGATGCAGAATATAGAGGAGGAATGAATATTGTGTGTATTATAAAAAAGGGCGTAAAAATGAAAAAACTTAACCAGAATCCTTTCCATTTTGTTGAAGGCCCCGTCTGGTGCAAAATGAGGAAAACCCTGTTTTTCTCAGACCCTTTGGCACAAACCATATTCGCTATGAAAAGCGAAGGAAGCTTCACCACCATTTGCTGCAATTCAGGTTCTGTCAACGGCATGTGCCTGAATGATGAAGGAAATCTGGTAGTGTGTAAAACGGAAACAGGAAGCGTGGAGGAATTCAATCCGGATACAGGCAAAACCCTCCGCGTCATTTCAAGCGGTTACAACAGCCGCCCCTTTAACGCCACCAACGACATAGTACGCGACAGGGCAGGCGGCTTTTATGTCACCGATCCATTTTTCGCATTCGGTCCCAGGACCCAGGATATCGAAGCTACATACTATGTGACTCCCGCCGGCCAAACAAAGCGGGTTGCTGTGGAAAGCATAAAACCAAACGGACTTGCTCTTTCCAACGACGGCAGGACACTTTATATCGACGACACGTCAAGCACAAAGGTGTGGAGTTACAAGGTGGAGAATGGCGGCATGCTTTCAAACCCGGAAGTTTTTTGTCATATACAGCCTCCGCAGGATATTTCCAATCTGCCCACAGTACAGCATTTTGGCGAAGCAGACGGTTTAAAAGTGGATTCAAAGGGAAATGTGTATGTGGCTACTTTTAACGGTATACAGGTTTTCGATACTTGCGGCAGCCAATTATGCACTATTCCCATGCCTGCAGACGAGACCGCAGCAAACATAGCTTTTGGGGGTGAAGGGCTAACTACTCTTTACATCACTGCTAGAACCTCACTTTACAGTGTTTCCATGCTTATCCCAGGGGCTTAAATTAAAATATGAAGGATGTGATGATTTATGGTTTTAAAGGATAAAGTTTCCATAGTTACCGGTGCTGGCTCAGGAATTGGAAAAGCTATTGCTCTTTTATTTGCAGAAGAAGGTGCAAAAGTAGTTTGTGCATCCGTCCATGCCAGTAACTGCCAGGAAACAGCACGCCAAATAGAAAAGTCAGGCGGTACGGCTATTGCAGCACCTACCGACGTGTCTAAAGCAGTTGAAGTAAGAAAAATGGTCAAGGCTGCCGTACAGGTCTACGGCAAAATTGACATTCTTGTGAACAATGCAGGAATCCTCACCTCCGCATGCAAGGTAGGAGATGTGACCGAAGAGGATTTTGACAGGTCTTTTAATGTGAATGTCAAAGGACAGTTTCTCGCAGCAAAAATGTGTTTGCCGGTAATGATTAAAGGCGGCGGCGGTGTTATTGTGAGCATGTCGTCGGCATCAGCTATTGTAGGACAATACAATACGGGAGTATATAATGCAACAAAAGCAGCATGTGTATTTTTGACCAAGAACATTGCCCTGGACTATGCTAAGCAAGGCATCAGGGCAAACTGCCTCTGCCCTGCTCTGGTAGATAATACGGTAATTAACAAAGATGTTTTCGCCCAGGCGGAGGCGGACCCGGAAATGTGGAAATCTATTTTAAACAAATATCCAATGGGCAGAATCGCCACACCGGAGGAAGTGGCACAAGGGGCACTTTACCTTGCAAGCGACCGGTCCTCCTTTGTAACAGGCACCACTCTGGTTATTGACGGCGGTTTTACGTGCCTTTAAATACCTGGGAAAATAATTGCAAAAATAGAAAAGAGAGATCATACTATGAATACAAAAGAACGTTTGAAAAAACTCGGCATTACCCTGCCTAAACCAGCTAAACCGGTGGCAGCCTACCTTCCTGTGGTACAAACAGGAAATCTGATTTTCATTTCGGGTCAGGACTGCCGTAAAAATGGTGTACTTATATACGAAGGCAAGGTAGGCAAGGATATCACCCTGGAGCAAGGGCAGGCGTGTGCCCGCCAATGCATGATTAATGCACTGGCTGTCATGAATGATTATTTGGGGAGTTTAGAACATGTGAAGCAAATTGTTAAGGTTTTAGGATTTGTCAATTCCGCCGACGGTTTCATTTTGCAGCCCTTTGTCATTAACGGCGGGTCCGAAATACTTGAAGAAGTATTCGGCGAAAAGGGCAAGCATGCACGAAGTGCTATTTCATCAAATGAGCTGCCATTTAACACCCCGGTGGAAATAGAAATGATTGTTGAAATTGAGAAGTGTTGAATAAAAGCTTAACTAGAAAAATTATGTTTATTTTAAAAACATACACATTAGTACAAAACTATATCTAAAGCCATAATTCTATGCAATATGGCTTTAGAAAATCTTTGTGTATTTCAAAAGCCATATTGCAAGAATTAAAGATTGGGAATTTGTTCTATCTTTTGTTATTGAGTTTTTTAATTTTTCCCCTGTTGATTTTTAAAAAAAATCCTGGTTTTTTTAAAAAGGGAGTTTATCTATCATTTGAATATATTCCCGTATTGATTCCGTTTTTGATTCAATTCCGGTGTGCCATGGTTTATCAGAAATTTCCATCTTATTGAAAAATCTGGCTTTATAAATAATTTCCGGCCTGTATTCATAGTGCATTATATCAAAATGCCCCCATCTGCCGCCCCATATAAATCCATGTGATTCAAAAGCTTTTACAAGCTCTGCCGGGTATGCTAATAGCCTGTCTTCACCCTGTTTTCTGCTTGACCACTTCCAGTAGTCGGCTTTGTTAACCGCCAAATCCACTGCCGTGCCGAATGCATGCGAGCTAAGTCTTCCCGTGCCTGCAATAAGCCTGTAATTAAATGTGCCCCCGGCAGGATACACAAATCCTCCTATACTTGCTTTGTATCTAATGAGATTATTGACCTCTTTCATTACGGCATCCAGTTTTTTTGCCGCATTGTTTTGCCTGTTAAACTTAAGCTTTTTGCCTCCAATCCAAATGTGGGCCAGATTTTTCTCTATTTCATTTTGCGCAGCCCCATATACCTCTTTCAAAATAGGATATATCCTTATCCTGCCCGGGTCAAAATTTTCTTCCATCAGCTCCATTTTTCCATCAAGAGGATAAAGCTGTTCCATCATATCCTGGATGTCCGGATTATTTAGCTTTTCAGAAAAGGTTTTTGTTTTTTTATCATCGTATAAAATCCTCGCACCCGAATTTAAAACAACATAAACCTTTTCATTTTCCGTCTCTACTCCTTTGAAAAAACCGGGATAGCCCATAAAAAGACAAAGTATATCCCTTTTCATTGTGGTATTATATACAAATATTTCAGGATTGACGTAAGTAATGCTTGATGCGTCGGTCGGGAGCTCTCTATCCCTACAACCGCAAAAAAGCAGGAAGACAAATGTACACAACATCAAAATACTTAATTTGTTCAAGCTTAACACCTAAAAATAATGATATATATAATTTATATGTCAAACAAAGTATAAGTATAACGTGAATATTGAACAAAATGAACCCCGTATTCCGGCACTTATTTCGGTTTTAGCTTCATGTTTCTTTCGATTACACTCCTGCCTCTCCAGCTAAATGCCCTGTCTCCATAAGCTTTTCTAAATTTTCTATTGGACAAATTTTCAATATCATCCCAATTAAGGCTTGTTATGAGGTTTTCATTAAAACAGGCCAATGGTGTTATCGGAATATCTTTATTATGGGGACAGACCCTTTGACACACATCACATCCATAAACCATGTTATGTTCACTTACCAGCCTTGCTTCCTCCTCTGACAATTCACCTTTTTTTTGTGTAATATATGAAACACATTTGTGCAAAGAAAAATCAAATTTATCTCCGATAGCATTGCCGGGGCAGGAGCTAATACAATTGTAACACCTATGGCATTCCTTGTTTACAGGAGAGTCAAATTCAAATGGGTAATTGGTTATAATATATCCAATCATTACATATGATCCATATTTTTCATTAATTATCTGGCTGTTAAGTCCATAAAACCCAAGACCGGCTTTCCAGGCAAGGTACCTGTCTATCATAGGACCTTTATCCGTATATGCTTCATATTTGAAATCACAAATATATTCCCCCAGCTTTTCGCATATGTTTTCAAGCATGCCTATTATTGTTTTATGATAGTCAATAGAACGGGCATACATTGCAATATTGGAATTCGCAATATCTCCCGAATAATAAGGGAAAAGGCATACTATTACAGACTTTGCCTCTTTTAAAAAGTTTCTTGCATCAATTGCTGTTTTAATTCCGTCCTTATCCATACCGGAAAGACATCCTTCTTTAAGCCTTTTTTGAAGTATTTTCCCAAGGTCGTTATAAGGACCCGGCGGAATAACACCTACATATTCAATATCCAGCAAGCTGCATATTTGCTTAAGCCTGTCTTTCATCTTCACATCTCTTCCCATATAGATGCTTTCCCCATTTTTTTGCCTTTAAATTTCATAAAGGTAATTAAGTACATTGGATACTTTTCCGTTGCTTATATAAAACCTGGGTATTCTTTTTCCTATCAGGCTTACAACTTCATAGTTTATTGTTCCCAGGTCTTTTGCAATACTATCTGCCGATATGGTGCTGTTGCCCTGTGTCCCGATTAGTATGACTTCATCCCCGACCCTTACTTCATTCTCAAGGTCTGTTACATCAATCATACACTGGTCCATACAAATCCTGCCTACTATGGGGGCTTTCCCGCCATTTAAAAGAACACTCCCTTTATTGCTTAAAAGCCTTGTATAACCATCTGCATAGCCTACAGGTATTGTCGCTATCCTGCTCTTTCTTTCAGTAGTGAAGGTCCTTCCATAGCTGATGGAAGTGCCGGGTTCCACATCCTTAACAAGTATTACATTTGCTTTCAGCGACATAGCAGGTTTTAAGCCTATCCTTTTTTTATCAACCTCTTCAGACGGGTAGAGCCCGTATATTATAATACCAGGTCTTACTATGTCCATATGGATTTCCGGATTTTCTATTATTGCGGCACTATTTGCCGCATGTTTCAACGGAATAATTATGCCTATCCTGTTAAGCTCGTTCCATATGCTCATAAATTTTTCAAACTGCATTTTAGTATAGCTTTTATCTTTTTCATCTGCACACGCCAGATGTGTAAATAAACCCTCAATTATAATGCCTGGCAGTTTATCTATCTTCATAATATTTTTAACGGCGCTGTATCCGGGCATAAAGCCAATTCTAGTCATTCCCGTATCAACCTTGATATGGATTTTCACCTTTTTCCCCATTTTCAGTGCTGCTTGTGACAGGGCCTCTGCCAGGTCATGGCTGAATACGGTCTGGGTAACATTATATGAAATAATTTCTTCAGCCCTTACAGGATCAGTATAGCCTAATATAAGTATCGGAACATCTATACCATTCTTTCTAAGCTGGATCGCTTCATCCAGCATGGAAACCGCCAGGCTGTCAACACCGTTGTCAAGCAGGGTTTTTGTAACTTCAAAAACTCCATGCCCATATGCATCGGCTTTTACAACTCCCATTATTTCAGCCCTTTTACTGGTAATTTTTCTTATTTCCCTTACATTGTGAGCTATATTGTCAAGGTTGATCTCAGCCCAAGCCCTGTTAAATTTATATTCCATTTTCCCTCCAAAAATGCTTATTTTTATACTTATCGGAACAAACCTGTGAGAATGGCGTAATACTTTTAGAAAGGCGCCTATGCAGTTAAAGTCCTTTGGCTATATACTTGATTATATCCGCCCTGCTTATAATCCCTGCAATCTTTCCTTCTTCGTCCAGGACAGGTATCCTGTTAATATCATTTTCAACCATTAATGAAGCAATTTCTTCAACCGTATCATTCTCATATGCCACAACAACATCACAGGTCATAACCTCTTCAGCCGTGGTTGCCACAAGCTTTTTCAATTCTTCATTATAATGCCTGACTCCTCCCAAATATATCAAGCCTCCCAATATTTCGGCGACAGGAGGAAAATGGGGTTCCACATCCTTATATAATATATCCTTTTGGGAAACAATTCCCAATACCCTGCTCTCTTCATTTATAACCGGCAAACCGCTTATATTGTTTTCGGTCAGCAGCTTGGCAATTTCCTGAATTGAAGCATCAGGCCTAACCGTTACAACATCTTTTGACATAATGTCCCTTGCTACCATAAAATCCACCTCTCCATTAATTATAGACTGAGTTTACGGCATCCGGCAGGCAGGATACAATATCCCCTGCACACATACCATGCTCTCCCTTTTTCCCTGCTGCAATATCACCGGCAAAACCATGAATATACACTCCTGCTAAAGCGGCTTCAATGGGTGTAAGCCCCTGTCCCAAAAATGACAAAATTATCCCTGCCAGTACGTCTCCGCTGCCAGCAGTTGCCATTCCCGGATTACCGGTAATATTAATATAAACCGTACCGTCAGGACTTGCAACAACAGTCCTGAATCCTTTCAGTACAATTACAACCTGCCGCTTTACGGCAAATTCTCTTGCTACATTTATTCTGTCCCTTTGAATATCTTCAATACTCAAACCTGTCAATCTCGCCATTTCACCGGGATGAGGCGTGAGAACGGCATTGCTTTTAAGCATACCAAACATCTCTTTATTCCCTGACAATGCATTAAGTGCATCTGCGTCCAGCACCACAGGGAAATTTACAGAATTAATAACCGCGCTCAATATTTTGCCTATATCTTCTCCCAGGGCAAGCCCCGGTCCGATAGCCGCCGCATCCATGCCCGCAAGACAGCTTTTCAATTTGCCGATACAATCCTCCGACAGCTCTCCCCTTCCTCCATCCTCCAAGGGTACCAGGATAGGTTCGGTCAGTACCGCACCATATATGGGAATCAAAGAAGCAGGTACACATGTATATATGAGTCCGGCCCCGGTCCTTAATGCGGCATTGGAACAAAGACAGCCTGAACCGGTCATGCCTGTTGAGCCGGTAATCAATGCTATTTTGCCATAGCTTCCTTTACTGCTGTTTAATGCCCGGACGGGAAATATGCCCTCTACATAATCCTTTTCTATGGTGTATATATTAATACCCGCTTTCTTCAAAACACTAACGGGAAAGCCAATGTCAGCAACTATCAATTCTCCTGCCGCCTCACTTCCCGGATGGACAAGAAGCCCTGTCTTCACAAGTCCAAAGGTTACTGTCATATCAGCCATTACACAGGCCCCGCATATATGTCCCGTGGTACCGTTAACTCCGGACGGAATGTCCACCGCTAAAACATACTTACAGGACCTGTTAATCATATCTATTACTTTTAAAGCCTCGTCTTTTACAATACCGGCCAATCCGGTCCCAAAAATGGCATCCACAACAACATCAACTCTATCAAGCTTTTGCTTCAATTGCTCCTCAAAGTTTTTTTCGGATATTTCCTTAACGGGTACCCCCATTTTATGTAATATATGAAGGTTGATCCGGGCATCTTTATAAATGCTTTCAAATGACGACAGCAGAAAAACACAGACATCCACTCCCATATTGTGAAGATGCCTGGCTGCAGCAAAACCGTCTCCCCCGTTATTGCCTTTTCCACAAACCACCACAACCCTGCTGCCGCCCGTTTTATCCAGATAGTCTGCAACATGGCTGACAACCTGGAGTGCGGCATTTTCCATAAGCACCACACCCGGTATTCCAATTTCCTCAATAGACATTCTATCAATTTCAGACATTTGTTCAGATGTCGCCACCAGCATATGAATCATCCGTTTCATCTTTATTTTTTTGCAACAGGTAGAGCCTATCCAGCCTGTCAAGCTCTTCGCTTCCAAGAAGATCATGCATGTTTGAATATATCAGTGAATAATCATCCGAAATTATTTGCATCTCTTCAACGTATTTTCTTAATTTGACCCTTGCTTCGTCAACAAGGCCTTCAAGCTCACCCATCCTCTTTATATACCCGTTCATCTTCTCATATGTATAATTTACAGCACATTCCAGCATTTCTAAATTGTCGCCGTCTATAATTCCGGGAATTTCTTCCAGCCTTCTCTCTATCTCAGCACCCCTTAAATTCATCCTTCTGATTTCCTTCCTGCAGTAATCCATGTCTTCCCTTGCATTGTCGGAATCATTATCAAAAACCTGGGAGGTCAGGCTTACTATTTTATCCATGTATTCCTTTTTACAGGCATTAAGCTGCTTTAGCTCCAGCTTTAACCTGGATTGTTCCTTAAGCAGTGAGCTTATTTCATTTTCAAAATTTATTATATCCTGTGTTTTGGCAAATTTATCATACAGCTTCTTCCACCTTTCGTCGACAAAAAGAAGTGTGATTCCGTTTTTTTTGAGTATATTCTTCCCAAGATGTATCTTTTTCTCTTTCCTGAAGAGTCTTTTTAGCATGTTCCCCTCCAAACACCGTTCCATTAGTTAAGTCTTCCTTTTTTTGAAACTTATTTGTGAATCTCTATTAATTATTATATAATATTTATCGACTTAAGTGTAGATATATATAGCATATGTTTTAAAAAACAAAAAGCCGTAAATGGAGGCACCATGAAAAAAGTACTAATGATAGCACACCAGTTCCCTCCCATCGGGGGATCAGGTGTTCAAAGAACAGTGAAATTTGTAAAATACCTTCCTTCATTTAATTGGAAGGCTGAAGTATTCACGCGCAAGGTTAAAGGAATAAGGCTTTCAGACCATTCTCTTATGGAAGAAATCCCTGAAAATACACCTGTTTATAGAAGCCGTGCCGCAGATTGCTCCGAGTGGATTTTCCCTTTAAATCTTGCGGGAAAATTTATAAGACGCAGGGTTTTGATTCCTGATGGTGAGCGGCTGTGGGCTTTTTTTGGCAAAAGGCAGGCTGCTAAAATATTGGAAAACAAGCATTTTGATATTCTATACTCAACCTCACAGCCATTCAGCACACATATCCTGGCGATGCACTTGAAAGAAAAATTCCCTTATATTCCATGGGTAGTTGATTTCAGGGACGAGTGGACCAACAATTCATTTGTTAAAGATTATGGCTACAACTTATTCAGGATAAACAAAGAGAAAAAAATGGAGCGGAGCATATTTGAAAAGGCTGATGCAATTGTAATAAATACTCCGGTAATGAGGGATAATTCTGTACGGGACAATCCGCATCTGGCCAAAAAATTTAACGTCATTCCAAATGGTTTTGATCAGACGGATTTTGAAGGCTTGAGAGATGAAAAACCCAAAAATGATAAGTTCACCATAACGTATACCGGTTTAATCTATGGCAATACCAGTCCGGAAACCGTATTTAAAGCCCTTAAAATACTCGTTTCAAAAGGGGATATCCCTATTTCGGATATAAGGCTGCGCTTTATTGGACGTTTGAAAACAAACGTGCTTATGGATATGGCAAGAAGGTATGAAGTAGATGGAGCAGTTGAAGCCCTTCCCTACATGCTGCACCGTGAAAGCATA
>JANQLN010000063.1 GCA_028280575.1 Clostridia bacterium | reverse complement strand
GCAATTTGCGTTGTTATGATTTTCTTAATGGAGCATACTAAATTTAGTAGTATGAATAATAAGCATATACAACATTTAGTATGCTCCTTGCTTGAAATTGATTAAGGCGCAAATTGCTTTCCTATGGATGTGACTTGATAAAATAATATTTATGCTTTATTACCGGAATTCGAAGAACCGCCGGAAGGGCATCCGGAACAGCCGCAGCCGCATACGTTTTTCCCGTTTTTTGACTTTTTGAAAAGCCTCAGGGCTGCAAAAACCATTAAACCTAAAATAGCCCCACCTACAATATAGTTGATCATGATATTGTTACATCTCCTTTAAAAAGGCAGTGTATATAAGGGGTGATAGAACCAGTATTTTTCTACCACCCGGCCGTACATTCAAATTGGTTTATCCCAATCCAACTATTTTACCTATTTGAAACACTAAAACTCCCAGTAGCCATGCAAGCAGGGTTTGATAGCCTACCGTAAAGAAAGTCCACTTCCATGAGTTGAATTCCCTTTTCATGGCACCAATAGCAGCAAAGCAAGGTGATGCAACAAGGGTAAATATCATAAATGAAAATGCACTTAATGCGGTGAAGCTCTGCCTTATATTTTCAAGAAGTGACGGGTCATCCTCAGCGACCTCTCCGATACCCTGGAGTATTCCCAAAGTAGCAACAACAACTTCCTTAGCTAAAAGCCCGGTCACTGTAGCCACAGCAGCTTTCCATTCCCCGAATCCCAGCGGAGAAAAAACAGGTGCAACTGCTTTTCCTATAGCAGCCAGCATACTGCTTTCGGCTTCTACCATTGAGAACGAAAAATCAAAGGATTGCAGCAGCCAGATCAGGCCGGAAGCAATAAAGATAATAGTTCCCGCCTTTATCATAAAGGCCTTTCCCCTGTCCCACATATGAATGAGAACACCTTTCAGCTTTGGCACCCTGTATTCAGGAAGCTCCATTACGAATGGCGAGGGTTCTCCCTTCAAAATTGTACTCTTTAAAATAATTCCAGATAGTACTGCAATGCCTATCCCTATAATATATAACGCAGGTGCTACCCATGCACTGTCGGTAAAAAATGCCGCAATAAACATGGCAAATACGGGCCATTTCGCTCCACAGGGAATAAAAGGAGTCAGCACGATTGTCATCTTCCTGTCCTTATCACTTTCTATGGTTCTGGTTGCCATAATCCCCGGAACAGAACAACCGGACCCTATCAGCATGGGAATAAATGATTTGCCTGAAAGACCGAATTTTCTGAACAGCCTATCCATAACAAAGGCAACTCTTGCCATGTAGCCGCTGTCTTCCATCAATGAAATAAAGAAAAACAAAATCATAAGCTGCGGGACAAAAACCATAACTCCGCCAACTCCGCCAATAATTCCGTCTATGACAAGGCTGTGGAGCCAATCTGCAGCACCTCCTGCCTCAAGCCATCCTTCAATGGTTCCGCCTATTGCATCACCGATAAGCCATTCCACCCATCCGATCGTATAATCCCCTAGGGTGGAAATAGATACATAGTAAACAAGCCACATTAATGCAAGAAAAATGGGTATTGCCAGTATACGGTTGGTTACGATTTTATCAATTTTATCCGATGCTGTAAGAGAGCCGCTCCGTTTCTTTTTTACTGCCTTGCCTATAATATTTGAAATGAATTTATACCTGTTATCTGCCATTATGGTCTCAATATCGCAGCCATATTCCTTTTGCAGCTTCTCACGGCAGGACTTTACTTCCTCCAGGCCTGATACGGGAATATCAAGCTTCTCAAGTACTTTTTCATCGCCTTCCAGAACTTTAACGGCGGTCCAGCGCAAGCTGCAGTTTTTATTGTACAAATTATTTTCTATAATGGCTTCAATTTCTGAAATGCATTCTTCCAGGCTGTTGTCATAAGAAATATATTTTTTTTCCTTTTCTAGAACTGCGGCAGTCTGAGCCATCTCAAGAGCTTTGTTCATCAATTGCCCAATTCCCCGGCCCTTCCTTGCTGATGTAGGAACTACAGGTACGCCAAGATGTTTTGCCAGCAGCTCTGCATTAATTTTATCACCCTTGGCCTCCACCGCATCCATCATGTTAAGGGCTACAATTACAGGCACTCCCAATTCCAGGAGCTGGGTGGTAAGATAAAGATTTCTTTCAATGTTTGTACCTTCGACAATATTGATCACCACATCGGGCTTTTCTTCAATAATATAGTCCCTCGCAATAATTTCTTCAAGTGTGTATGGAGATAGTGAATAAATCCCCGGCAGGTCAATTACCTTAATATCTTCCTTAAACTTTTTTGCTTTTCCCTCTTTTTTTTCAACGGTAACTCCCGGCCAGTTTCCAACATATTGTGTACTGCCGGTAATTTCATTAAACATGGTGGTTTTACCGCAGTTAGGATTTCCCACCAGCGCAAATGTATAGCTCATTACCAAAGACCCCTTTCATTTAATGATACTAAAATATCTATTTAATGCAATTCTTTACGGTTTATATAAGCGGTCCACATTATTCCACAATGATGTTTTCAGCCTCGGATTTCCGAAAAGTTAATTCATATCCACGTATGTTAACTTCAATAGGGTCTCCCAGAGGAGCTACCTTCCGAACTTGAACTTCTACCCCTGAAGTAATCCCCATGTCCATAAGTCTTCTTCTTACCGCACCTTCACCTTTAATTTTGGTTACAACCGCCTTTTCTCCAGGCTTAAGCTCTTTCAAAGACCTTTCCAAAATATCCACCTCCACTGTTTTTCAGTCCTGCACCATTACTTGCTGGGCAATTCCCTTGCTTATAGCAATTCTCGATCCCTTAATGCTTATTATAAGGTTACCGTTCATTTCAGACACCACCGATATTAATGCTCCGGGAATAATCCCAAGTCCCTCAAGAAACTTTCTGGTGGCATCCTTAACTCTACAGGCATCAATGACTGCTTCCTGACCTGAAGAAAGCATCGTTATAGGCATAGTCCGCACTCCTTTCAACTTGCACATCACTCCCGCGATAATGAGAATTATTATCATTAAGTTAGCTTTGCCTAACATTCTATCAAAATAAGCAGTTGATGTCAATAGCAAAATAATTTGAATTTCGCCATTTTTAACATTGATAAGATTTATGTGTATAATGGAACAGGCATGATTTGAAGACCGGTATTTTATATTTATCCAGCCGTAGGACTATTCAATGTATCACGTTTTATCCTTGACAAATCCCGGGTTTTGCCGCCTTTAATGCTTTAGCTGCGAATATCCTGCGCACAGCTTCATTTTCTCCAAGTCCATGCATATAGACCGAGACTTCAAACCCTTCATTTTCAAGGATGCTTTTCCATGAATCCTCTCCACCGGCCATATCATTTATGGCATGATCTCCTGCCACCAGCATCAGCGGCATAAGCACAATTTTTTTTATATTTTTTTCCTTAAGCTTGCTTATGGCATCACAAAGTGAAGGACAGCCTTCCACATTTGCAATATATGCATTTATCCCTTCCTCATCCATATAGCTTTGAAGGCAGTAATAACAGGCATTGCTAAAGTGTGCAGTCCCATGTCCCATAAATACAACAGCCTCATCTTCCGAAATATCCTTAAATTGAAATTTTATAGCCTCTATTGTGGTTTTATAGTCTTCATTATTAAAAAGCAGAGGCTCACCAAGCACTATTTCATCAAAAGCCTTTTTTCTTTCAAACTCATATACGGTCTTTTTAACCTTATGATACTCATAGCCCGGAATAATATGCAGGGGCTGTACAACTATACGGCTGAAGCCTTCATCCTTCAATTTTTCAAGGGCCCCTGCAGCATCGTCTATATTAACCCCATCTCTTTTTGCCAGCTTACCGATAATAAATCCTGAGGTAAATGCCCTCCTGAGCTCATATCCGGAAAAGGCTTCACGAATACTTTTTTCGGTACTTTCAATACAATCTGATAAAACTTTGGGATAGCTTGTTCCAAAGCTTGCAACCAGGACTGCCTTTTTTTTCATATATCATCATCTCCGCAAAATATTATTTTTATCTTGTAAATCCGTTACTCTTTTTAAATCGCAGCGTCCACCCACAGGTATGAAATATGGGCAGTTATTGTCAGTATCCTTAAAGACCCTGACCTTCACGTCAAAAACAGCCTCCAGCACCTTTTCGGTTACAATTTCCTCCGGCTTTCCCTTCATATAAATTTTTCCGTTTTTAAGTACCACGATACTTTTTGAATACCTAGCTGCCTGGTTGATATCATGAAGAACCATGACTATGGTAATTCCCAGCCTTCCGTTAAGGCTTTTGACAAGCTCAAGCACTTCAAACTGGCAGCCTATATCAAGAAATGTGGTGGGCTCGTCCAGCAGGAGAATCCGGGGTTGCTGGGCCAGGGCAAGGGCAAGCCATGCCCTCTGTCTCTCTCCCCCGGAAAGGGTGGATACAAGGCGATGCTGCAGGTAGTCTATCCGGGCTGCCGAAACTGCCCAGTCAATAACTTCATAATCCTTTTGCCCCATATGGCCGGTCCACCCCAGGTATGGCTGCCTTCCATAACTCACCAGATCCCGGACGGTAAAATCCCCGGGAACCCTGGGTGATTGGGGCAAAATTGCAAGCTTGCGTGCAATTGTTTTTGTGTCCTGCTTAAATATGGACTTTCCATCAAGGTATATGCTTCCCCCCAATGGCCGCAGGTTCCTTGAAAAGCTTTTTAAAAGAGTTGACTTGCCTGAGCCGTTGCCTCCTATTATAGTAACCATATCACCCTCTTTTATTTCCAGTAAAAGCTCCTTTATAACAAGATTATCCCCATACCCTGTTGAAAGGTCCTCAGCTTTTAACATTGCGCTTAATCCCTCCTCTTAAAAGGTAAAGGAAAAAGGGCGCACCTAATGCCGCCATAACAATTCCCACAGGTATTTCAACCGGGTCCATGACCACCCGGGCAAAAGTATCACATGCCATCAAAAGTGCGGCCCCCCACATGGCAGTTGCCGGTATGAGATATTTATGATCCGAACCGATAATCAGCCTGGTCATGTGGGGAACAATAAGTCCTACAAAACCCAGGAGTCCTACAACGCTAACGGCTGTTGCCGCAAGAAGGGAAGCCAGGCCGATCAGAACCATCCTGGTCCTCTCAACCTTTAATCCCAGGCCCGTAGCCACTTCGTCACCCAGCATAAGTATGTTAAGCTTTTGAGTAAGTAAAAATGCTGTACACAATCCGCCTAAAGTATAGGGCCACAAAATATGAAAATGCTTCCAGGTCCTTGCAGCAAGTCCTCCAACCATAAACCACACCACACCGTGGACACGGTCCGGGTAGAAAACCAGGAGGGCATTTATTCCCGCTCCCAGGAATGCTGAAACTGCAACACCCGCAAGAATAAGCCTCATTGGATTTATACCGTTTTTCCAAGCCAGGAAGTATATCAATACGGTTGCACCCAGGGCCCCTATGAACGCAAAGGGAGTAACAAGGTAATAATAGTCGGGCATAACTACCAGGATAATAACGGCTGCAAGACCTGCACCTGAAGATACTCCTATTATGCCGGGAGAGGCCAGGGGATTATTCATGACTCCCTGCAGCATCACCCCGGAAAGGGAAAGGCAGATTCCTGTAAACCCTGCAACAAGCGTTCTGGGAAGCCTTACATTCCAGATAATCTGCCGGTTAGTAGTTTCCTCTCCATGAATAATCGCCCTGACCACATCTGTCAAAGATATCTTAAATGCGCCAAAGCTTACACTCAGAACCAGGGATAATATACAAAGGACAAAAAGCACCAGCAGAATGGTTAACCTGTATTCCTTCTTTTTCCTGATGCTTTCTTTTGCCTGCCTGGCTTTTACAGCCTTTATTGCTTTATCGTACATCAGTTGCCATACACTCCCGGATATAGTATTTTTGCCAGGTATTCAACTGCCTCCGGATATTTTGCATTGGGTTTGTAAATATAAAATTCCTTAGGCAGGTAATAAACATTTCCTTCCTTAACCGCCCTCAGGGCTCCCCAGGCTTGATTGGATTCAATATCCTCCTTTATCCTGTCCTTACATTTTTCAACATCACCCATTGTTGTAATCAATATAATATCAGGATCTCTTTCCACAATTCTTTCCATGCTGAACTGGACCCTTGTTGAGCCTTCTATGGGAATATCGGAAACAATATTCTCCGCTCCCAGCATATCTGCCATATCTCCTGTCAGTGCCCCCGGGAGCTCGCATGTTACAGATTTTGAAGAGGAAAACAATATAAGAACCTTCGGTCCTTCCCGGTCCGATACCTTCTTTACCGTATTTTCAACCTGCTCCTTCAATTTTGCAATGCTGTCTTCAAATATATCCTCCCTTCCCGTAATCCTGGTGAAAAGATCAAGATAATCAATAAAGTCTTTGTATACCCTGTAGTTTACATACAGGTATTTAATACCATTCTGGTCCAGCATGTCTTTCATTTCCCTGTGGGCGGCCATGGTGGAAGTAAGTATTACAAGATCGGGCTTTAGGGCAATCAGCTTCTCTATGTTTGGGCCTCCCACACTTCCCAGGTCCTCAATATCCAATGCCTCAGGCGGCACATTTATGGTTCCTTTTACTCTTGCTACCGCAGTTCCACCTGCCATATACCACAAATCGAGAATAGAATTCATAAGTACGGCAACCCTTTGTGGTTTTTTATCCAGTGTTATTTCATTTTCCAGCGGGTCATTGATTGTAATCGTGGTATCTGTTTCACTTATTATAAAATCAAGCTTCCCCGTATTATTATCAGAATCCGCTTCTTTTTTTGCGTCGTTTTTAACACATGACGATAAAAACATTGATAATATTATGAATAGCACCAGCATTAACGATATGTTTCTAAAATATTTTTTCAATACAATACGCCTCCTGTTTTTATATATTTTTCAGCTCTCTTTTCAACACAAAACAGCTTTCTACAAATTTTGCCGCAAACCGGGGGTCAGACCAGAAGTGAATGTGGGGATATCCTGCCAGCGTATTTTTAAGCTTCCATCCGTCTGTCCAATTCAGGTACTTGCCTTCCTTTCTCTGCTTAAACACATCATAACAGCTGCATATTTCAGTATTTTCAACGCTTTTGTCCAGGACTGCGGTTGAATAGTGAAATTCGTGGGCACGGATTGTATAACCCGGATTGCCAAGGATGCAACTCTTTAAAATATTCACATTCACATATCCAAACCTCTTAAGTGAATTGGTCATTTTGCATTGTGCAGGGAAAAATCCTGCCATTTCAAATAAACCGCCCTGAATATCCTCCAAACTCCTGCATAAATACATAAGTCCCCCACATTCTGCATAAGCAGGAAGGCCTCTTGAAAGACTGGCTTTAACGTCCTTCCTCATGGAATGATTATTTGAAAGCTCTTGTGCAAAAACTTCAGGATAGCCTCCGCCGAAATATACCCCGTGGATTTTTTCGGGCAGGCTGTTATCATCCAACGGGCTAAAGTAGACAAGCTCAGCTCCCAAGTCTTCCAAAAGCTCAATATTGTCCCTGTAATAAAAATTGAAAGCTCTGTCCAAAGCCACGGCAATCCTTATTTTAGATGCTGCTTTGCGGTATATAAAGCCTGGTCGGTTTTCGGTAAAACCAGGTTTTACTACTGATATCTCAGCGCATTCCGGTGTTTTTGCCAATTCAGGTGTATCTTTGGCAATCTTCATTAAAAGCTCCAGGTCAACCGTTTTATCAACTGCTTGTGCAAGCCTTTCAAGGCTGTCTTTAAAGCCGGGCACCTCTTCACCCGGCACCAGTCCAAGATGCCTTTGGGGAAGCTTGTAATTTTCCGAATAGGGAATATATCCTAATACTTTTACACCTGTGTTGTCTTCAATGATATCCTTCAAATGTAAAAATAAGGAATGTTTGTTTATCCTGTTTAAAATCACTCCCCTAACACAGGCTCCTCCTTTGAAATCAATATATCCCTTTATCATGGCAGCCGCACTCAAGGACATTCCCTGGGCATTTAACACAAGAATAACCGGACACTCCAGTATCCTTGAAACATGCGCGGTGCTGCCTTCAATATATCTTCCCCCGAAACCGTCATAAAGTCCCATGACACCTTCTACAACAGAAATATCACAACCGGATGAATTTTTGAAAAACAGGTGTTCCAGGATGTTTTCCTTGAGCATCCAGCTGTCCAGGTTTCTTGAATACCTCCCTGTTGCAAAGGTATGAAACATGGGGTCGATATAGTCCGGCCCTACTTTAAACGGCTGAACCCTTATACCTTTTTTGACCAGCGCAGCCATCAGTCCTGAGGCTATAATGGTTTTTCCACAGCCGCTGCCCGTGCCTGCAATTATGACCCTCGGCCTGTTCACACCTTATCCCTCCCTGCCCATAGAATTTTTTTGGAAAATGTA
Source organism: Clostridia bacterium (assembly GCA_028280575.1). Taxonomy (GTDB): domain Bacteria; phylum Bacillota; class Clostridia; order Acetivibrionales; family STF1-152; genus JANQLN01. The sequence continues at coordinate 10,978 of JANQLN010000063.1, read as the reverse complement.
CTAATTATATGTAATAGCTCCTCTCTTCCTCGGCCAGCGCAAGGGTGATTCCGCTGTAGATTGTTTTCGGGCAGACAAGCTTTGCTTTTTCACCTGCTATTACGGCGCAGGATTCAGCCACATTTCCTACACCTGTAACTTTTTTTACAAATTCCGAGTTACTGAATTTTTCTGCTGCCAGCTTTATCTTTTCAGCCCTATAGGTTACAAATTCAATACCTTTGCCCAAACAGAAATCTACAATACCCGGCTCCTTTGACTTAAGGTCGATAGAAGCGATCCTGCGTACAGATAAAATACTCCTTTTTTCCCTTTTCAGAAAATCCATTACTGCTGCCTCTATTTCATCCCTGCTTTTCCCCTTTTTACAGCCTATACCCATAATCAGGTTTTTAGGACGCAGTAAAAGCACCTTTTCAGCAGCAACGGGTACATCTTCCCTGTTTGAAAGGACTACTGCCCTTTTGCACTTTTGTCCTTTCTCATAGGGTAATACATTGCCCGGCAAAATACCTCTCAAATTGCAATCACTGTAAAGGCTTACTTTTCCTCCATTGACCAGCTCCGAGCTTATATGTTTCAAACAGCCTGTATTTTCGATAACGCAGTCATTTTCGCAGGCAAATATATCAAACGCAATTACATTATGAATATCTGTTGCCGTGGTAATTACGGGAACTGCTCCGGCAACTGCCGAAATCTCTCCTGCAAGCTTATTTGCTCCACCCATATGTCCTGAAAGAAGACTTATGGCAAACCGTCCCATTTCATCCACTACAACTACGGCCGGGTCTTCACTTTTTCCTTTCAGGTAAGGTGCTATGCTCCTGACAACGATACCACAGGCCATAATAAAAACAAGTCCTTCATACTTTGCAAATATCTTTTCCACCATCTTTTTGAAGCCTGTTGTGAAAGGGTGGACCAATATCATTTTGCCATTTAACACGTACCTGTTAATAAAACCATTTTTATTAATATCATTATTCTTGATGTAAACATCTGTATCCATGGCATAAGCTATTTTCAAAGCTAACTCAGCACCGCATCTGGTAAGGGCTATTATTGCGGTTTTCATGGGCACCCACTCCTGAACCCGTGGGAAAAGCTCCTGTCGTAAAGCTTGGACATTTCATAATCCTCCCCCATAAAATCCCCTACTACCACAAGGGCTGTCCTCTCAATCTTCTCACTGCCAACCTTTTCACAAATGTCGCCCAGCACCCCCCTGATAATTTTCTGTTCAGGCCAGGAAGCTTTGTAAACTACCGCAACCGGTGTTTCTTTACCATATCCGGAGCCAAGCCTTTCCACCATGTTCTCCAGCATATGGATGCTAAGGAAAACAATCATGGTTGCCCTGTGCAATGCCAGTGATTGTATGCTTTCCTTCTCAGGCACACCTGTTCTTCCTTCCATTCTTGTAAGAATTACCGTCTGGGATACCCCGGGGAGTGTATATTCTTCCTTCATTGCGGCGGCGGCAGCACAAAAGGAACTTACGCCGGGTACAACTTCAAAAGGAATTGATCTTTTCAAAAGCTCATCCATCTGTTCCCGGACAGCGCCATAAATTGAAGGATCACCAGTATGAAGCCTTACCACCAGCTTCTTTTCCCTTGCCCCAATCTCTATAACGGAAATCACTTCTTCCAAATTCATGCCCTTGCTGTCATAAATTTCACAGCCTCTTTTAGTCCAGCGCAAAATTCCCTTGTTTACAAGCGAGCCTGCATATATTACAATATCAGCCTTTTCAAGAATGGCTTTTCCCTTAACCGTAATCAGTTCAGGTTCTCCCGGACCGGCACCGATAATGTACACCATATTAACCCAATCCCCCTTCTTTTTATTTCATCCTATTTGCCCGCTGATAATATATACGGGGTTTAAAGCCTTCATAATATGCTTTTCTCCCGCTTTATGACCCTTTGATATGCCTACGTTCAAAATCTCAACATCCTTAAAATCATAATTTTTGAAACCATTAAGCACCTTATAGACAGATTCCGGTGTAACAGCATTGGCTACTACCCTGGTTTTTTTTACACTTTTTACAATCCAGGCGAGTATTTCATCCATACAGCCTCCTGACCCTCCTATAAAAATCCTGTCCGGTGCAGGCAGGCTGTCAAGAACAAAAGGCGCATAACCCTCAACCGTACAAACATTGTTTATATCAAATTTTTTAATATTTTGCTTAATTAAGCAGATTGCTTCCCTATGCCTTTCCACAGCATACACCTTTCCCTTTTTGCAGATAATGCCGCATTCTATTGAAACCGAACCTGTTCCTGCTCCAATATCGAAAACAATGCTTTCTTCCTTGAGCCTCAGCTTTGCCAGGGCATTTACCCTTACCTCCTCCTTGGTCATGGGTACTTTTCCCCTTATGAAAAGGTGATCCGGTATTCCCGGTGTACTGAATTCCCATAAGGGCCCGGAATCACCAGGAGAATCATTTTCCACCAGGACCAGAGACAATGGGTCAAAACTCATCTCTGCAATCTCTTCCGGTGTTCCTGAAATTATCCTTTCCTCCGGATAGGAAAGCTTTTCACCCACAGTAACGCAGGCATTATGAATGCCAAAGCCTATAAGACGTCTGCAAACATGGGAAGGAGACGTTCCCATACCTGTAAATACGGCAGTTTTGCGGTTTTTTCTTATTATTTGGGAAAGGTTGTCCTCTTGCCTGCCATGAAGGCTGACAATGGCAATATCATTCCAGCTTGTTCCCAGCCTGCTGCAAAAATACTGTAGAGAGCTGATTCCGGGTATGATTTCAATCTTTATATCCTTAAGCCTTTTTTTTAGGTATCCGGATATGCTGAATATTCCCGGATCTCCTGTTGCAATTACCGTAATTGATTTGCTTTCAGCATTTTCCAATATATAATTACATACATTATCAAGGTCGCTTTCGATAACAAACTCTTCCTTTTCCAGGTATTTGAACAATTCCAGGTTTCTTCTGCCTCCAACCAAAACATCACAGCTTTTTATAGCCTCCATGGCGCAAAAAGAAACAAGCTCCAGATTTCCAGGTCCGATACCTGCAATATGAATTTTTTTTCCGGCAGCCCCCGGTTTTCTCATTTTTTCATCTCCCTGACGATTCTGCGGGCCTTTTCGTCCATATATAAAATCCTGTTTTCTTCGTTAAACATTACAGTTCCTGTAAAAACCTTTCCGTAAGTATAATCAAAACACCTTGCCGAAACGTTCTCAACAATTCTTTTATAAACCTTTTTCAAATCTTCACCATCAATAATTGCTGCAGCCTCGCCGGTTGTTTTAGAGGTCAAAATCCTGTGCAGTACTTCCTTTGAAGCACCTTCCGAGCCTGCATAAGCTGCAAGTATTTCCATACGGGCGTCGGCAACCCTGCTGTGGGTATGAAATATACCCCCTGCCACTTTCACAAGCTTTCCCGGGTGACCTGCAAGAAGAATATTTTCAATGCCGCAATATGCAGCTTTATCAAGCATAAAACCAACAAAATTACTTATTTTTATAATTCTGTCCCTTTGTATTCCCAGGCTGTTTGCCGCAAAATCCTCTCCATAGTTTCCAAAGACAAACACACAGGAGTTAATGCCCTTACCCTTAAGTACATTCAATTCCAGTGCAATAGTTTCCTTCCAGGCATCCTCCGACATGGGTTCAACAATCCCCTTTGTTCCTATTATGGATATGCCTCCCGTAATCCCAAGCTTTGGATTATAAGTCTTTTTTGCAACTTCCTCGCCACCCGGAACCCTCAGGGTTATAACAGCGCCCTTACCCTCGGGAAGGACCTGGGATACGGCTTCTTTAATCATCTTCATGGGAACCGGATTGATGGCAGGTTTTCCCTTCTCTACCTTAAGTCCCGGAAGCGTAACCATACCTATCCCCTCTCCGGCTTTCACCTCTATACGGCCGCCCGTTGTGAGCCTGAACCGGGAAAAGATTTTAAGTCCCGTAGTAACATCAGGGTCGTCCCCTCCGTCCTTTACTACTGAGCATTCGGCATAGCTGTCTTTTATCAATGCATCGTATACCGCAAGCTCCAGTCTGATTCCTGCGGGAGTATTTATATCTACTTTTTCAAGGATATTGCCTGATAAATACATAACTGCTGCAGCCTTTGAAGCTGCAGCCGCACAGGACCCTGTAGTATAGCCTTTTCTAAGCTTTTTTCCCGCAACCGTTATATAGTCCGCCATTTTTTCATCTTCCCTCTAAAGCCATATACATCAGTGCATTAACAATAGCTGCAGCAACATTGCTTCCACCCTTGCGTCCTTCTGATATAATATATGGAACACCGCTTTGCTTAAACAGCTCCTTTGACTCAGCAACATTTACAAAGCCTACAGGCACTCCAATTACAAGCTCGGGTCTGGCAAGCCCCTTACAGGCCAGCTCATATAATCTTATCAATGCGGTAGGAGCGTTGCCTATGACAAATATACGGTTTTCCTTATCAGACGCAGCCTTATCCATGGACACAGAAGCCCTGGTTACACCCTTTTCAAGCGCCTCCTTTGCGACTTCTTTACTGTCCATAAAGCATGAAATACGTGCACCAAGCCTGTTAAGTGCTTTTTTATTAACACCTGCTTCAGCCATTTTTGTATCTGTAACGATACCGCAGCCTGACCTAAGTGCCTGCAAGCCTTTTTCAACGGAATTTTCACTGATTTTTAAGATATCCGCATATTCATAATCGGCAGTTGTATGGATAACCCTTTTAACAACGGGTTCATGGAAAGAGGGGATATTTCTGCCTTCCAAAAGCTGTGAAATAATTTCAAAACTTTTGTTTTCTATTTCTTTAGGCCGTAATATAAAATTATACCCTGTCACCGGCTTTGACCTCCTATCAGTTTAAGCGACAGGTAAAAATGTTCTTTGTGCATTGAAATAACCCCCCTATCCTGCATCAATAGAGGGGCATATTTTTTACAAAAAGTAATGAATCTAAAGTCCATCTCCCTATCGCTCGTAGGTTATACAATGAATATGCTGCAAGCAGGTCTTCTGGCTTAAGGCTCATAGTCATCCTTACCTTCCCGGACTGCCCGGTGGTTTTTTAAAGGAATTCTCGCCTAATACAGCGGCGGGACCGCATGGGATTCTTACCCATTTCCCTATTATTCCGGTTTTAAACCGGACACTTGCTGCTTATTTATTCAATTGTGGTAATTATACATTCAAACACAATAAAAAGCAATAAATTATTAAAGATATTTTGTAAATTATTATGTATTAACTACCGGCCGACAAATTATTATATGCTTATTGTCTTGGCCTTAACACCGGGGAGCTCATTCAAGTCGCTCTGCAAAGTTTTTATTTGGTCATCTTCACCACAAACCTGCATCAAAATAACTCCTTCTTCCGAGCATACATCACTTACTTCGTGAAGTCCCAATCTCATTTTTATGGCACACCCGTGATTTGTCAATATTTCCTGGACCTTCGGTGCCATTTTTGACCTGTGGTTTATAAGCACGGCCATAAAATTATAGCAAGACATTTTTAAATCCTCCCTGTGTATATTAATTAATAACAGCACAAATTTATTTTAATAATTATTAGACTTACTCTCCGTCATCAAAACCGGTGGGTGTTGGTACATAGACTCTTTTGCCCATCTCCGCATCAAGTATGAACAGGCCGCTGCCTTCCTCTCCTGAAATTTTCAGCTTCTTTATGTTGCTTTCGGAGTTGTTTTCCTCTTCAACCTGTTCTTTCACATACCACTGCATAAAATAATCTGTTTTATGGTCCTTATGTTCTCTTGCAACATCCACTATATCATAAATGGATTGAGTTACCATCCTTTCATGGGCCAGCGTATCTTCCAAAACTTCTCTCACAGACTTGTACTCTCCTTTTGGAGCCTGTATGGGCAAAAGCCTTATCCTGCCGCCAACATAGTCTATATAGTTGTATATTTTCATGGCATGATCTCTTTCTTCCTGGGCCTGTATATGGTACCAGTTCGCAAAACCGTCAAGGTCAACGGACTTGAAATATGCCTCCATCGAAAGATAAAGGTATGAAGAAAAAAACTCTTTTTGGATTTGTTCATTTAACTTTTGCTCTACTTTTTCGTTTAACATCATTTACCACCTTCCGCGACAATTTATAAAACATCAATGTTCTATAAATCCTATAATATTTTCCATTATTGAATATACCCAACTCTTCACTTATATAAACATGAAATAGAGAATAATTATAAGTTTTGTAACGACTTTATGCAATAATCATATATTGAAATTGTAAAGGGAAGCAATATAATTATTATTCATGCTCCATAGAAAAATCATAACATAAGCAAATGCTCAAAGGAGGAGATATTTCAGTGTGTGGAATTGCAGGATGGATAGATTTAAAGGCTGATCTTTCAAACCGCAGGGATATTATCGAAAATATGACGGGAAAGCTTAAACACAGGGGACCTGATGAAGAAGGCTTCTGGCTCTCTGAAAATTCCCTTATCGGTCACAGGCGCCTTACGGTAATTGACCCTGTGGGAGGAAAACAGCCCATGGTAAGAAGGCATGAAAACAATACATATGTGATTACCTATAACGGTGAGCTCTATAATACGGAAGACTTAAAAAAAATTCTTAAATCCAGAGGCTACTCCTTTGAAGGCCATTCCGATACGGAAGTACTCCTCACCTCATATATTGAGTGGGGCAGCAATTGTGTAGAGCATCTAAACGGTATTTTTGCTTTCGGGATATGGAATCAGGATAAAGGAAGTATCTTCCTTGCAAGGGATAGGTTTGGAGTAAAGCCTTTATTTTATTCCTTTAAGGAAGACTCACTTGTATTCGGGTCAGAAATAAAGGCGATTTTAGCACATCCTGATATCAGGGCACAAATTGATTGTGAGGGTTTGGCAGAAATTTTTTCATTATGCCCTTCAAGAACCCCGGGTCATGGAGTATTCAAGGATATAAATGAGTTAAAACCGGCCCATTGCCTTATTCTTAACAGGGAGGGCATATTTATAAAAAAATATTGGGCTTTAACCAGCCATGAGCATACGGATAGCCTGGAGCAAACTGTAAAAAATACAAAAAGCCTTGTATTAGATGCAATACAGAGACAGCTTGTCTCCGACGTACCATTGTGTACATTTCTATCAGGAGGCCTTGATTCCAGCGCAATTACAGCAATTTCCTCAAACTTTTTCAAGGAAAATGACAGAGGCCAGCTCCACACATTTTCCATAGATTATACCGATAACGATAAACATTTCAAGCCAAGCAATTTTCAACCCGATTCGGACGCTCCCTGGATCGGCAGGATGTCGGAAAAGTTTGATACTAAACACCACTACGTTGAATTTGATACTCCCCAATTGGCCGGGTCTTTAAAGGATGCGGTACTTGCACGGGATTTGCCCGGGATGGCCGACGTGGACTCCTCCTTGCTTTTATTTTGCAATGAAGTAAAAAAGCACCATACGGTGAGCCTGTCCGGAGAATGTGCCGATGAAGTGTTTGGGGGATATCCATGGTACCACAGGCCCGAGCTTCTTAACTGTGGAACATTCCCCTGGGCAAGAAGCTTAAGCGAAAGAACAAATATCCTGTCCGGCGACCTGATCAATGTAATTGAGCCGGAAAACTACATAAAAAAAAGATATGTTGAAACAATAAATGAAGTTCCCATTCTTCCGGGAGAAAATTATGAAGAAATAAAAAGACGTGAAATGTTTTATTTGAATCTTTATTGGTTTATGGCAACTCTTCTGGACAGAAAAGACAGAATGAGTATGTACTGCGGCCTGGAGGTCAGGGTTCCTTTCTGCGACCACAGGCTTGTACAATATATTTGGAATATCCCCTGGAGCATGAAAATGCTTGACGGAAAGGAAAAGGGCCTTCTGAGGCATGCATTAAGAGGTATACTTCCGGTTGATATTGTATCCAGGAAAAAAAGCCCTTATCCCAAAACACATAATCCTTCCTATGAGCAAGCCGTATCAAAACAGCTTATGGAGATATTATCCAGTAAAAATTCACCCCTGCTGCCTCTTGTGAATGCTAAAAAACTCATTAAAATGGTTAAAAGAAAGTCTGACTACGGCAAGCCCTGGTTTGGCCAGCTAATGGCACAGCCCCAGTTATTTGCTTTTCTCATTCAAGTCCATATATGGCTTAAGGAATATAATGTAAAAATATTATAGATTAATATTTTTACATTTGTTGAGACATTACAAAAAACAATTAAAGCTTTTGGCATGTTATATATATTAATTTGGAACATGATACCTTATAATATTTAATTATAAGAAGAGTTGGACGGTTTAGAAAGATAAAAATAAACACAAAAAACGGAGGTACACCATGCCGACAAACAGCAGCCCAAAAATTACAAGGACATCCTGGTTTGGGAAGGATGCCGTAAGATTATGTACAGGAGCATATGAAGCTTTGATTGTTCCTGAAAAAGGAGGAAACCTGATTGAATTAAAAAATAATTTACTCAAAGCAAATATTCTTAGAACACCTTCATCAATTGATAAATACGACAGTGCATTTTTATTTGGCATACCTGTCCTGTTCCCTCCCAACCGTATAAAAGAAGGTAAATTTACATATAGAAATAAAAATTATCAATTTCCTGTGAACGAAACCGAAAGAGGCAATCATCTGCACGGTTTTCTTTATAACCAAAAATGGACTGTTTTAAGAGAAACAATTACCGATACTTCCTGCGAAGTTGAACTATCATTTATTGCAGATAAAAACACTGATTTCTATAAATATTTCCCGCACCAATTTATAATAAAGCTTGTTCATAATCTTTCAAAAGACGGATTGCACCAAACAGTTCAAATAATTAATACCGGTACCTCAACGATGCCTGCAGGATTTGGCTATCATACTACATTCAACATACCATTTAATAATAAGGGAAACAGTAAAAACTGTTTTTTGAAGCTGTCGACAGACGGAAGATGGGAGCTTGGCAAAGGGATGCTTCCAACCGGAAATAATCTGGGATTAAATGAATGGGAATCGGCTTTTAGAAATAAAGGGGTAGCTTGTATGGAGCATCCGTTCGACACCCATTACCGTAAAAAGTCTATAAGCTTTAAATCAATGGATTTTAACGGTGCCATAATTGAAGATACATCCGCAGGCTTAAGACTTGTTTATGAAGCCGGCAATAGCTTCAAGCACTGGATGGTGTACAACGGTCTGGAAGAACGAAAGGACTTTATCTGTCCTGAGCCTCAAACATGGCTGGTCAACACACCAAACATTGACATGCCGGCAAAAGTTACAGGATTGATAGAGCTTGATCCAGGCAAAAACTGGTCTGATTACACCAGGATATATGTAGAAAAAATTATCTGACAAAGTATGTCTGAGGGGCAGGGCTTTTCCCTGCTCCTCTTTTGGGCAAATGAAGGCATTAGTTTTTTTCTGTTATTTTTTTACTATTTTATAAGAATTTGTAATTTGAGCAATTAATTCACTGCTTGAAAATGGCTTTACCAAAAAACCCCTTGCCCCTGCCGACATTGCTCTTTTTTGATATTCCTGGTCAGACTGAACAGAAATCATAACCACTATGGTTTCCGGCATGGTGAGATTTAACTCCTCAGTTGCTTTTATTCCATCTTTAACAGGCATATTTATATCCATTAATATAATATCCGGCCGTGTCTTGTTAGCAACTGTTATTGCCTCTTTCCCATTCTCAGCTTCTCCCACTACCTCTATGTAGTTCTCAAATGAAAGAAGCTGCTTTACATTACTGCGCGTTTCCTTACTGTCATCTGCTATAATAACCCTTATGTTCTCCATTAATATACCGTACCTCCCAATAGACTGAGTAAAAAGCCAAAAGCTAATACCGCAACAAAATTTCTCTTTAATATATCAAACTTTAAAAAATATATATTACTACTTTAGATAAATTGTAAGCTTTTATTTATTAACCAGCTCTAATAAAAAATATAATACCCCATATTTTAAAGCATCAATCATTTTTCCTTATCCGATATAGTATTATTAATATGCATGTTTATGAAATGTCCTATTATTGCAATAAGAAGAATAGGACATTTTTTATTAAAAACCAGGTTATTTAAAATATACACTATTGAAGCCCATTTGTTATTTTGTTAAAAATATTGGCAAGTGAATTCCCAAGCAAACCAATAGTTGTAATAAGAGCCAGTATTATAAGTCCGATTATCAATGCATATTCTATCATACCCTGTCCCTTTTCATCGTTTTTGCTAAACCTTATACAATTTAAGAATATTTGTAACATCTTTTGAAAATCACCTTTCATTAAAAATGTTATATCTGTCCCATGCATATTTATTATTATAATTAAAGTAAGTTAAAAAAACCATATGCCATTAGTATTGATTTACATAAAGAAAATTACCTATATACCACATGCTTTATAAATAGGGCTATATGCCTATATAAAATAGGACCGCAGCCAAAAGTCCTATTTTGTTTTTTGTATTGGGTTTTATTGTCTCCTTAAGCAGCCGGAATAGGCCAACAGGCTAATATGCCTCAACGCTTTTCATAAAGCTCAGTGCCATCAGTCAGCTTTTATATTGTGTTTAAAAGCATATATTGCCGCCTGGGTCCTATCTGAGACATTAATTTTTTTGAATATATTGGATACATGGTTTTTTACAGTCTTTTCACTAATATAAAGGTGTTTTGCAATTTCTTTGTTAATCATGCCTTCTGCTATTAATTGAAGCACTTCCACCTCTCTTGCCGTAAGATTATTTTCAACCTCCTTGTCTCTTTCGTGAAGAGTTACCCTGTTAAATTCCTTTATAAGCTCTTTTGTCATATTAGGCTGTATGTACGATTCACCCCTATTGACTGTCCTTATTGCCGTTACCAGCATGGACGGCTCCGCATCTTTTAAAACATAACCTAATGCTCCCATTTGAAGAGTCTTAAAAAGATACTCC
>JANQLN010000046.1 GCA_028280575.1 Clostridia bacterium | reverse complement strand
CTAGTACCTTGCGTCATCTAAAAGTATTGTTTTGCAACGGTCTGATTTTCGCAATACTTCGTTGTCGTCAATCGGAATCCGGCACTTACTTATTAAGTCTTTACTTTATCTTACAGATGCAAGCGAGTAAGTGCCGGATTCCTCAATCCTCCGCCTTGTCTTGCAAAAATCATCCTCGCCGCAAATCCAATATTTTAAATGACGCAAGGTACTAGTTTTACTAAAACAGTTATATTCAAATTCTAATTTATTGTTTTTGTATGATTTATGAGTATTTCCTTCTGAACTGTCCTGGGGAAATGCCTGTCTTTTTTTTGAACAGACGTGAAAAATAGTAGCAGTCATTATATCCCAGACCTCCTGCAATTTGATATATGGTATGTCCGGTTGTAACCAAAAGCTCACAGGCTTTTTGCATTTTCATCCTGATAAAATAATCCACAGGAGTGTATCCGTATCTTTTTGAAAACACCTTTGTAAAATGATCCTTTGACATGCCCGCCTTTTTTGCAATCTGGTTCAATGTCAACGTTTTATGCAAATTTTCAAGCATATACCGGATAAGCTCCTCAAATTCACTTTCCTTACCACTATTGCGTCCCGGCGGTTCAAGCATGATTATTGTATGGGAGAATATTGCTTTAAGAAGATTGGATACATGAAGCATATAATTTGGAGCATACCCCTTTTCCATGGTTAAAATTATATTCCTGAAATACTGTTCCAGGAAGCTGTCATAACCTATCCGGACAACATGTCTTCCTTTTGGTGAAAACACGGAATTGAAATAGTCAGATGCCGATTTACCTTTAAAATATGCCCAGTATACACTCCAAGGATTACCAGGGTCGGCTCCATATCCATGTGAAGCAGAATCCCTGCAAATAACAATATCTCCCGGACCTATCCTGTATTCCAGCCCTTCCGCTTCAAGCCATCCGTATCCTGAAGCACAGTATTTGACAAGATATTCCTCCCCCGGATAACGTTGAACATCATAACCTATGCTTGTATTAAATCCACACCTGAATCCGGCAGACACAACAATGATTTCATGAAGCAGCTTACTTTCAATACTTTTATCTATTATTTCCTTTGGAATGCGTAAATATCGTGTTTTTTCCCACATACCTCTCTCCAATATCGATATTGTCCATCTTTATAATTATATATTCCATTTTATCTTAATTTTAAAGGATGTACAATAGCATTATAATACAAAACAGGGGTGTGAAAATTATGATAAGAATGTTCGACCAGCACAAAGTCAGGTATCAAAAGGAGCTGGAAGGGTATTGGGAATTCACCAAATTGCAATCAAAGGATGAGCTTCCAAAAAGTTATGATCAGAAGCTGTTTGTCCCAGGGTGTTGGGAAAGCAATATTCAAATGATTGATTACAGGGGATATGGCGCTTACAGGAAAACCATTACTGTTGACAGCACATCCAATATCAGGCTCAGCTTTAAAGGTGTAAGCCATACCGCCGACGTATATTTTGACTGCAAGCATGTTGCCCGTCATTATAATGCATTTACCGAGTTCAGCCTGGTTGTTCCCAAGGTTGGTGAAGGTGAACATGAAATAGTTGTTATTGCAGACAATACATTTACCGAAGAGTCGGCACTGCATATTCCCAACGATTATTATTGTTATGGCGGGCTTGTTAAGCCTGTTGTCCTGGAAACAATTGCTGATGTGTATATTAAAAACGTCAGTTTCACGCCAGGCTTTTCAAATGGGAAATGGAGTTCAAATATCGAAATAGTCCTGGATAATATATCCAATAAATCATACAAATTGAAAGCAGCAGTTTTTTTGGATGATGAAACTGTCGTATCAAAAAACGATAACGAATGGGTTGAGCTTTTGCCGTCATCACAGACTGTGCTCAAGTTCAGCAAGGATTTTGAGGATGTCAGGGAATGGAATGCCAAATCCCCAAGCTTGTATATGCTGGATGTCCGGCTATTCGAATCTGAGAAGGAAGCTCCCATAGATGATTTTATTGAAAGGGTAGGCTTCAGGACAGTATCTGTAGAGGAAAATAGAATACTGTTAAACGGCAAACCGGTATTCATAAAAGGATTCAACCGCCATGAGGATTTTGCCTCTTCAGGCTGCTCCATTCCAATGCAGCTTGCAGCTATTGATATGGATTTAATGAAGGATATGAATGCAAATTCAGTCCGCACCTGCCATTATCCAAACGACGAGAGATTCCTTGATATGTGTGACGAACAGGGAATATTTGTATGGGAGGAAAACCATGCCCGTGGATTTTCCCTTGAACAAATGCTCAACCCAAATTTTGAAAAGCAGTGTGAAGACTGTATAAGTGAGATGATTACCAGCCACTACAACCATCCTTCCATTATTATCTGGGGAATTCTAAATGAATGCGCAAGTGAAACACCACAGGGCCGCAGGATGTACGAGAAGCAGTTTGCACAAATCAAATCCATGGACAAATCAAGGCCTGTCACATTTGCAACCTGCAGGCATTTTAAGGATATTTGCCTTGACCTTGTAGATATAGTATCCGTTAATATATATTACGGATGGTATGGTGAGGAGCAATGCCTTGAGGAAATAGAGGCATCATATCTGAAAGAGCTGCAATGGATAAGCTCGACGGAAGGTAATGGGAAACCTGTTATCATAAGCGAATTTGGCGGCGGGGCCATATACGGCTATCACAGTCCTGCCCGCTGCAAATGGTCTGAAGAACGCCAGTATGATATTCTTAAAAACACTCTCTCAGTTTATTTGAACCGGCCGGAAATCTGCGGCGCGTATATATGGCAGTTTGCAGACTGCAGGGTTCCTGATGAAAAATGGGGAATAATAAGACCCCGCACAATGAACAACAAAGGTATAGTTGATGAATACAGAAGGCCCAAGCTTTCATATTCTGTTGTAAAAGAATATTTTGGATATAAGCAGGCATAAAAATACATATTTAGATATTATATATTGATTATTCCATATATGCACCCTTTCCTGTGGTCCCTAATCCGCTTTTAGGATTCCATGCTCTACAGGGCTTTTGTGTATTCTGAACAAAAAGCCCTGTAAAATACTTATATTATTCTAATTAACTTAGTATTTTATTATGCTAAAATATATGTATGAGCAAATTGCTTATGTACGTACTTTTATATAATTTTTCAAACAGGATGAATAAGATGGAGGAATTACCACAATTAACAAACGAGGAACTGATAAAAATAATCAAGCGAAGCAGCGACCCTGATTTACTTATGGATCTTGTACCGGTTCACAGCTCATTTCTGGATAATAAAAGCATATTGGAAAAAATATCTGCAGAAAACATATGCACATCGGCAGACCTGGTAAAATTGGGGATCATGGCTAATGACCTTTTGAAATCAGGCAGGATAGATACAATATCTACAATTGATTTGCTGGAAGGCAGATTAGAGCCCTATCCTTATCAATTAAAGGTCGCAATAAATGTCCTTAAGGAAAAATCAAGCATAGCTCTTCTGGCTGACGAAGTAGGATTGGGTAAAACAATAGAAGTAGGGCTTGTTTTAAAAGAACATATAATAAGGGAAAACATCCATTCCATCCTTATCATTACCCCTAAGGCTCTCATAGGGCAATGGCAGCAGGAATTAAGGGAAAAATTTGATGAGGAGTTCATAACCAGTGAAGATGAAGGCTTTGATTATACCGGGAATAAAATAATCATTTCCTTCAGCAAGCTTGCAAGAAACATAAACAGGCTGAACGACAGGCAGTGGGACATGGTAGCAATTGACGAAGCCCATCTTTTAAGCAATATGAAATCCAAAAGAAGACAGGCTGTAGCTAAAATTGACAGGCGTTATATGCTCCTCAGTACGGCAACTCCGCTTTGCAATCGCCTTACAGACATATACAGCCTTGTTGATCTTTTATATCCGGGTCTTTTGGGTACTCAAAAAAGCTTCAAACAGGAATTTTTTGCGGACCGTACAGGTAGAATTTGCCGCCCGGAAATGAAGGAGGATTTGAAGAAAATCATTTCAAAGGTAATGGTCAGAACATTAAGGAAAGACAGCGGTATTCCTTTTACCCAAAGACATATATATTCTCTCAGGGTTGAAGGTACTCGTGAAGAAAACAGGCTTTATGACAGGGTGCTGGACTATATGAAGGACATCTATACCGATTTTTCCAGGAGACCGTTAATGGGTTTTGCAAGAAGAAACATACCCTCAGGCAAAATGAGCTTTTTATTATATAAGGAGCTTATAACCCTGCAGCAATCACTATCCAGCAGTCCCCGCGCTTTGGTCAGAAGCCTCGAAAACAGGAAAAACAAGCATGAAAATGAAATAGCTATAATTGACTCACTCATAAAAGAAGCCGAAAAGCTGGGTACATATTCCAAAGCCCAGAAGCTCCTGGAAACTCTTAATGGAATACCCGGCGAAAAGGCAATAATATTCACACTCAGACTGGAAACCGCTTACATGTTATGCGATAGCTTAAATGAAAACTTCATGCCTGCAAGAATTTATGAAGGCAAACTGTCAGGCTATGAAAGATGGGCACTCATTAACGATTTCAACAATGGGATAATACAATACATCGTTGCAACCGACTCTGCTGCCGAAGGTCTTAATCTCCAGGAGGCAAGCATTGTTGTAAATTATGATCTGCATTGGAATCCTATGAAAATTGAACAGAGAATAGGCAGAATTCACAGAAGGGGCCAGAAAAAGGATGTTAATATTTTTAACATTGTAATGAAAAACTCGATTGACGATTATGTTTTGAAAATCCTGTATGAAAAAATAGACCTTTTCAAAATGACAATTGGAGGAATTGAATCTATACTGTCGGAAATGAAGGACGACGATTTTGATATAGAGGAAGCAATACTGGAAATCATATTGAGGGCATCAAATAAAAGAGATATGGAAAACGAAATGGAAAAGCTCAAGGAAGATATGGAATATAAAAAGGAACAGGATATTTTAAGGCATGAGTTTTCCCATGGAATACTTGATTAAGGCAGCAAATATTGCAGCAACAGCATAAATTTAACGTACATGGTGAATGAAACAAAACACGGAAAAGAACTGATGGATATGGTGGTTAAAATGAACAAGGTTTATAATACCGAACTGCATAAGTTTGTTGAAGCTTATTTAAAGTCAAAGGATGCCAGGATTGAAAGGAAGCACAATGACTTTTTTGAAGTAATATATGAAAATGGCGAAAGAGCCGCATATACCTACTCTGCAAGAATAGCTTCCGAAGGTAATAATATCGGGCTTATAGCAAAGGGCAGCAAAATACTGAAGGCAATGATAAGCGAATGCACCGGTAAAGCTGCATATTCATCAGTTTCCATATCCTACAATGAATCAACCCTGAAATCATCGCTGGCCCCAAAAAGCTGCTGCAGCCTTTGTCCTTTTATTTCAGTATGTGAACACAAATGCGGCTGCTGTGATTTTTGTTCATATTATAAAAGCTGCAATACCAATATATCAAACGCCCGATTTTCAAAATTGGGTAATTTAGTTTCTTCCACACCGGTTAAAATAATGTGTTTTATATTTACCCTTGAGCTTTCCGACGATTATACACTGAGCCAGAAAATTGAAAAGGATATTGTTGTGCTGATTGATATAGAAAGAGAAAAGACCCTGGAAAACATACTGGTCAAGGATATTTTGAAGCTTGAATTAAAACCCTGGGCTAACAGCAAAAAAATCAGTACCGAAAAGTACAGGCATTTTCTTAACCTGGCTAAAAGCAGGGCCTCGGATGTTTTGTCAGGACAATTGGAGGTTTTTAAAAAAGTGATAGAGAGGCCTCTCGTAGAAAAAATAAAATCAATAGTTTCCAAATATCAAGGAGAATATATTGAAAACTATACAAAGACAAGCCTTGAAGAACTTGACAGCCTCCAGGAAGAGGCATTGAAGCTTTGCAAAAGGGAAATAAGAGGATATACGATAAATACTGATATTAAGCTTAAAAATCTCATTCTTATTAATACCAGGCGGGATAAACGCAAGCTTGTTTTTACCCGCTGCAAGGAACAAAAAGATTTTGAAGTGAATGCGGAAATTTTTTTGAGCCGGGTGGATATATACTGTGATGAATGCGGAAGTGAAATTGACATCTCCGCGCTTTGCAGCAACGGGCACATTCTTTGCAGTTCATGCTACGAAAGCTGCAATTCATGTGATAATATAATATGCAGTATTTGCGATGATGAAAGCTTCATATGCTCCACTTGCGGAGAAATACACTGTTTAAGCTGCTCTAAAACATGTGATGTGTGCGGTGCTGTCATTTGCCCCGACCACAGCTATGAATGCAGTGAATGCGGAAAACTTCTGTGCTTTGACTGCCATGAAATCTGTAGTATTTGCGACCTTGCAATATGTTCTTCACACAGCAGCAGCTGCAGTGAATGCGGTAAGCATATATGCAGTGAGCATCAAAGGAAGTGCTCTGTCTGCGGGGAAAGTTATTGCGATGAACATATCAGGCAGTGCCAGGTCTGCAAAACCTATCTCTGCAGTAATCATACCGGAAAGTCTGAATTCAGCAAAAGGCATGTTTGCCATGCCCATTTAAAAACATGCACCTTTTGCAAAAATGAAATAGCTTCCGACGAAGTGCATTACTGTTCTTCCTGTAATGCTCCAATGTGCCCTGATGATACACTGGAATGCAAAAATTGCATGAAAGAATACTGCAGAAACCATGTGAGCCGTTGTAAGTGCTGCAGCAGAAGCTACTGCAGCTGTGAAACCCCTGTGAAGTGCAGGCTTTGCGGAGAAGAATACTGCAGTGATTGTGTAAGTTTGCGCGGCTATTGCAAATGCTGCGGCAATCTTAAAAGTGTTAAAGCAGACAGTGAAATTATATCTAAATTAATTGATCAAATACCACAGCTTTCAAAATATAAAAGATTCTATCTGGGAATTTCACAGGAAATAAAAACTGTTTATGCAAAGAGCCTGTTCAAAAGGTATCTGGTAGTAATGGACAGTTCATATAATATTTTAGGCAAAAGACGGCTGACATTTTTAGAATCCATGTCACTTGGAAAAAAACAAAAAGGGGATTGAACCATATGAAGCCACCAACTCTTTATAATAAGCTTGTAGAATTGTATTCCGTAAAGGAACAGCCGGACAATGAAAGTATTGAGCGATGCGTTCAAAACTATTTGCATAAACAGCATGCCCAAAAAAAGATAAACAATATTATATCACAGCTAAGCTGTAACAAGCAGATTGAAAAAGAATCAAAAAAGCATAAGAATAAAAAGGCCCTATCTTCATATATTGATTCAATAGTTTTGGGTAGGATACGTGAAGCCGGCAACAACTCAACTGTTATGGATATAGACGGCCTTGATGAAATAAAGTTCAAGTCATTAATCAAGCAATTGATTATCCACTTTGGGTATAAAGTGCTTTATATACCACCTGTATATTCTCACACCATTGACATGATAATATCCAGGGACAATTTGAAAATAGCTGTCTTTGTAATTAAGCATGAACCGGGCTTCAAAATAAAAAGCCATACCATACAAAAGACAAAATATATTTCAAACATGTATAATTGCGACAAGCTGATGGTTTTCACAAACGCATTTTTCTCCGATGAATTAAAGAATAAGGAAACCGGCATGAATATGACACTTATTGACCGCAAAAAGCTGTTACCCCTTGTGCAGGATATTGTGGACAACAGGCGTGAGACGGAAAAGGAATTGCTGATAGACAATATGAGTGAAGGCAGTACTTTATTTTTGGAAAAAATAATCAAGTTTCCCAAGACAAAAGTACAGGTTGCAGACATTGGCTATAACCACAAGGAAAACGAGGGGCTGAGCTTTGAAGGGAAGCTTTTTAACACAGGTAAAAAGCCTGTTTCAAACTTGAGCTTATTTATAAAAATTTTTGACAGGAATGATTCATGTACCTATGAAAAAAACTTCCCTATACTTGAAGGCCTGATGGATAGTAATCAGGAAATAGCATTTAACGTGTGCTTCGAAGATATACCCGGCAAGAATATGAAGAACCTGTGCAGGTATGAATTAAGGCTGGATTATAAAAATGTATATAAAATTTAAATAATACGCCTATTTTTCATATACCTTTTTCACCGATTCAATACCATATAAGCTTTCCGTAATATCATTGAAAATGCAGCCGCTAGGTATTTTCACATGAAATTTAATGGTTACCGTACTTAAATTTTCATCTTTTTTTTCGCTGTAATCAATTTTTCTCACAGAAATACAATTACCTTCGAATATATTGCTCAAATCTCCAAGCAATCCTCTTCTTTCATCAGCAACCACATGTATTGTCCTGTATTTGGAACTCACTTTACGTTCAATTGCTTTCAATCCCCTCAATGTTATAAATATCAAAATAGAAGCAAACACAGCACCTTCATAAAACCCTATACCGGCAGCAATACCTACACATGCTACGGCCCAAAGACTGGCAGCGGTGGTCAATCCCTTGACATTGAAGCCGTTCCGTATGATTGTTCCCGCTCCAAGGAATCCTATTCCGCTTATAACCTGGGCACCAAGACGGGAAGGGTCCAAATTGGCAGAATTCTTGTAGATATCAAATATAAATTCAGACGTGACCATAACCAGTGCCGCGCCAACACATACCAGTATATGAGTTCTGAATCCTGCAGGTCTTCTGGTATTTTCCCTTTCGTACCCTATGATCCCCCCAAGCAGGACTGAAGCAACAAGTCTTAATCCAATATCCAGGTAGTACATCATATCCATCATTTCCATCATTTTCCCCTTCTTTTCCTTCCAATCTTTATTTGAGAGCTAAAACAGCAGCATTTTTATCCTTCCATTCGAAATAGTTGTCTGTATTCTTAAGGTTCTCTTCAAGGACAGACCATATTCCTTCTTTCTCCAATCCTCTACTCCATGCAGCAGTTCCGGCCAGCTTGTATTTGTGTGCCAGAGCCGATTTGAGGTTTATTGACTTTTCATCTTCCACCCATATTTTAACAACAGCATCATCCTCTTCATATTCCGTATAATACTGTCCGCTCACTTCGTCCCATTCCACAGAAAGCTTTTTTTCCTGTATAAGTCTTTCTACATATCCCATCGAATAAGCTTTACTGCTCACTTCTATCCTACCGTCAGCACTGGTTTTCTCAGTCCATACCCTTATGTAAAACGGAAGCCCAAGCATCAGCTTTTCCCGGGGTACCATTTGCAATGTCCTCTTAAGCTTTGCTTCAACCCATGAAATCTGGGCGACCGAACCTGCCACAGGGCTTGCAGCCCAATGCTGGTCATATGCCATAAGCATAATATAGTCAACGGCTTTCCCCAGCTCCACCAGGTCATAGCACCTGGAATAATTATCACTGCCGCCAGGTACTCCAACATCCATAGAAACTACCAGTCCCTGTTCCCTTAAAAAAGGTGCCAGCTCTCTTACAAACTGTGTAAGCAAATCCTTGTCTTCTATATTTATATTTTCAAAATCAATATTAATACCATCCAAATTGTAAAGGGAGGCATATGCCAGCAACTGCCTGATAAGATTATCTCTTGCATCCATATTGCTTAAAAATTCGTGGGTCATCCCGGCATCAAAGCTGTTGCTAATAAGTGCCCATACCACAAGCCCATTTTCATGCGCCCAATCTACATAAAGCTTATCTCCATGGTTTCTCAAGTTGCCCTGGGCATCCTTTAAGTGAAACCATGTAGGTGATACCACATCCATGCCCTGGTCCGTCTTTATCTTTGATAAATCGGGACGCTTCCCATACATCTGCTCCCATACAAGGCTTATTTTGCCTTCGCCGGGCTGCCAGGGCGGTTTAGCTTCATCCCTGGGGATTTCTGTCATAAAACTCTTTATTATAACCGCCTCCTTTTTTTGCATATAACCAATAATTCCATCCGATGTCCTTACTTTAAGCCACCTGTCGTACTCTTTAAATACCTTCATTTCATTATCTTCATTGCCCTCGGGCTCAAACTCATACTTTTTCACAACAGGTTCACGTATACTCCTTCCTCTCCTCACAACGGCACCGGAAATAAGAGGATGTGCTATCTGCCTGATATTGTTTTTATAATCTATTATTATAACCCCATTTTTTTCAATAAATGATATATCTATTTTATACATATCTGCCAGGAATTCTATAGGGACATATATGTTATCGTCTTTCACAACAACAGGTATATCAAGCTCTACAGGATTATCATTAATCAAAGCTTCCAGGCTTTCGGTTTTCATCCTTATGACACGGTCTTTCGTAGTTATGGTAACCTTCCCGGTTTTTTCATCCCAATTAATATAAGGGTCAAAGTACTTCCTTATTACCTCCACAGTAAGCAGTATCTCTTCGTCAATAACAAGGGGAGGCGCATTTGCATTGACAATCTCATCCTCAACGACCAGGTTGAGTTCATTTTCATTAAAGGCACTAACAATTTGATTGTTTGGCCTGAAATAATTTTTATATACATAATAATATGTACCATATGCTATAGTTGCCACACATCCCATGATAAAAGCAATCATTAATACAATAAGCAAATATCTTTTCAAAAAAACAGCCCCCAAATTCAACTTGTCCGTCAAGCTGATAATCTATTAATCATTAATTTAATTATACAGCCTTATTCGACAAATTTCTTTAAAAATTTTTAACAATTTTGTAACTTCCGTGCCAGAACGGTACACAAAAAAACCTCAATCCGGCAAATGAAAATTAACCACTGCCGAATTGAGGTAATAGCCCAATTTCTTATCCGCTTTTTCTGAACGTCTGTTCTATGTCCTTTTCTATATCCTTTTGCTTTTTCACTGGATATTTATATCGGTTTTGTACACTTTCCTCGGTATAAATCTTTTAAATGAATCAAGCATTCTCTCCTGTGGCTGGAAGAAAACTATGGTTTGCTCTCCCTTATAACTGAGTGTAATAAAATATATATCTCCAGCATCCATTGATGATACTGCTTCAATACGGTTTTTTATATTGTCCATATTGTTTGAATAATGGCTGCCTTTATGTTTTGCAATTATATCAAAGGATTTGCAGTTTGCACTGAAAACTCTTTTCCTCTTCCTCTGTGCAATAATCATATCTATATCCAGGTCTCCGTTTGTTACTATATATTCATATTCAATATTCCTTGATCTTATCAAGTGATAAGCACCATATATCATACCTGCAAAAATCAAAAGACCCATTGAGCTTATAAACTGCCCTATCGTAGGGATTGATAACAATAAAATGAATAAAACAGGAACAGCAATAACAAGGCCTATTGTAATCAGGCTGTCCTTTCCTGTTCTTTTTCTTCTTACTATTTTTTCCATAAACACATCGCTCATCTGTATGCCTCCAATACTAAGTCTCACTTCAACTATTAAATTTTTATTTATTTAAAATTCTACCATAATAAACGATGTATCACAATGGATATTTTCTTTTAATTCAAAAGTGCCTTTAAACATTCGGCATCCCTATAAAAGCTTTCCAAGCTGCTGTCTTTGAAAAACTCGAATAAAAGGTATCTTTCACTATTGCCTTTTTTTAGGATTTCAAGGTATTCCCCCCAGGCTTCGCTACCCTCTTCAAGAAGATGCCGGGTTATGTTTCCCCGGTTGAATGTCCAGTGGAACACATGAACATTTGCCAGCAGATTCTTCTCAAGCAGTTCCTTAAGTCCGCTGCCGCAATATTCAATATCCTTGCCAACCGGCGGCTGCCAGTAAAATTTAAGGTTTTCGTGCCTGGCCATATGGGCGAATTTCAAAGCATTTTCATTTGTGTTCGTAAGGGTTCCGCCGTGGTATTCAAAAGAAATGCCTATATCCTCCTTTGCGGCCATATCAGCTATCCTTAACGAATCTTCCACTACATGCCGGGCATCTTCCTCCGAGCATTTTTCCATATCCTTTTCCCCGGCCCATACTCTTATCACAGGTGCATGGAGTACTTTTGCCGTGTCCAGCACATCCTTGAACAAAAGGTCTTTGCCCTCACTGATACCTGCCCTGTAGTATGAACCATAGGAAGAGACTTCAAGTCCTGCATCAACTGTCATCTTCCTTATTTCAT
The DNA here is from genome assembly GCA_028280575.1 of Clostridia bacterium. GTDB lineage: Bacteria > Bacillota > Clostridia > Acetivibrionales > STF1-152 > JANQLN01. The sequence goes on along the minus strand of JANQLN010000046.1, from coordinate 10,030 downwards.
CTGCTTTTTCAAGGTCTCCGTGCGGAACGTGTATGTCTCCCCCCCATTCAATCCCATCAAGGCCGGCTTTCCGGCAGGACTTTATAATTTCCTCTCCACTTAGGCTTCTAAATGATATTGATGTTAATCCAAGCTTAAACAATACAAATCCTCCTTTCATAACCTTTTATGTTATCATGATTTTTAGCTTGATTGAGCAAATTGCGTTGTTGCGATTTTTAACGGAGTATACCGAAGTTATACTCTTTGCTTGAAACCGGTACAGCATAATTTGCCTTAAGTTGATTATATTTGTTTACAATAAAGCAGCCATTATGCTATAATAACAGCTGATTGTACTTAAATTATACAAGAACTAATAAAGGTTTAACATAATTAATTTGTAATAAAATTAGCATTTTTTGCTGTATTGGATGATAAACTATTTTGAACAACAACAAAGTAACAAATAAACCTTTTTCAATTGAATATAAGGAAACCATATCTGCTTTTTCCATAAAAGAGCATTACCATAACGCCCATGAAATAGTATTCATAACGGAAGGAGAAGTGGAATTTGAAATATCCGGCAAAAATTACAGGGCAAAAAAAAATTCCATTCTTTTTATAAATAATTTTGAGGCCCATAAAAACAAATTGATCACCTTTCCGTATAAAAGATATCTTATACTCGTATCACAGGATTTTGCCCACAGCTATATTACCAATCCGTTATTGCTGTCAATACTTAAACAGCGGCCCGAAAAATTCAAGCATATGATTAATGTCAAAGATAATTGCAGTTTTTTAATAAACAGTATGTTAAAAAACATTATTAACGAATATAACGAACAGAGAAAACAACATTTTGAAGTAATAGGCAACTATCTTAACCTGATTTTAATTAATATTTATAGGAACTATGAAGATTTCTTTTTTACAAGCATTTCAAACAGCACACTTGAGATGATTAACAAGGTTCAAAAGCATATTGAAGAGAATTACCTGGATGAAATTTCATTGGAAAATACGGCTAAAGCATTTCATATGGACATGTACTACCTGTCACGCCTTTTTAAAAAGGTAACAGGCTTTACTTTCAAAGACTATCTTATCTACCAGAGGCTTTCAAAAGCAAAGGATTTACTGGTAAGCACTACAAAAAGCGTGACCGAAGTCTGCATAAGCTCAGGTTTTAACAATGTTAACCACTTTATAAGAATTTTTAAAATCAAGGAGGGAATTACTCCCTTAAAGTTCAGGAAAAAAATACGGGAATCATAAGCACATCCTCTATTCATTTTTTAACATGCTGTTTTTGACTCTATAATCCGTAGGGGATACGGATTTATATTTTCTAAAAATCTTGGCAAACTGTAACTGGTCCATATAGCCTGCCGACCTTGAAATATCTGATATCTGGTAATCCGTACTTTTCAGAAGCTCACATGCTCTTTTCATTCTTATATTAATAAGATAGTTTTTTATGCTTATACCCTTTTCACTCTTGAAAAGCTTACCCAGATAGCTTATATTGAGGCCAACTTGATTTGCTATCTGTTCAACCGTTATCCTATTGTGAAAATTTGTGTTGATTATATTTTCCACAGCCTGGATATATATTTTCTTTATATCTTTATTTGTTTTTTTCTTCTCCTTTTTATTAAGATTTATCAACTGGGCAAAAAATGAGTAAAAATTACTTTTTATTAACAGCATATTTGCCATATTGATATTAATAGTATTTTCATATCCGATTGAAAAGTATTTAAAAAAATCAAAGTTATGATGCCGGAACTTGTTGTTATCCGGAGATATGTTTGCCCTGGACAGAATTTTTTTTATCCCATGGCCCTTAACTGCAATCCAGGAATATTCCCACGGCAGTTTAATATCAGATGCGTAATATGAAATCACATTGGGATATATTACAAAGCCATCACCTTGCTCCAGCATGTATTCTTTATTATTGGTCCTCACTATTCCCTTCCCTTTGTGGACAATATGTATAAGGTAATAATCCCAGACAGACGGTCCTATCCTATGCTCCGGAGGGGTACTATGATAACCGCAAAAGAAAAAAACCACATCCTCCTCCATTTTTAACCTCAATGGTATTTGCTTCATATTCCAATCCATAAAATACCTCCAACTCAGAAAAATGACATATGCTGCACAAGTTTTGCTATATACATACTAATTATATAATAATATAATTCTATAATAAAGACATAAAAAAAGCAGAAAGCAGAAAATTTCAGATTGGAGAACAAAGGTAAAGTATTCCTTTAAATAAGCTGAAGCAAAAAAGAAGCTCTGATCTCTATTAATCTGTTTTCCAAGAGTTGAGGTGTAGTAAAGTATGAAGAAAACAAGGTCCGAATACACAAGGATAATGCCTGAAAAATGCCTGGATCCGGCAACTCGCTATATATCCTATGATTCAAAGGATAAGGCACTTTTTGAGAAAAGAAATTTTTCAGATAGCTTCTGTTATTTGAATGGAGAATGGGATTTTTCCTACTTTGAAAATCCTTCATTGGTTCCTGAGGATATTTTCGATGAAAGCTCCATGGACTGGGATAAAATCCCTGTTCCGGGAAACTGGCAGTTATATGGCTATGATATTCCCCAATATACCAATGTAAGGTTTCCATTTCCCAATGATCCGCCTTTTGTACCCGACGAAAACCCTGTAGGCATATACAGGAAGGATTTTTATATGCCAAAACGCTGGAAGGATAATAAAATATTTATTTCCTTTGGGGGTGTGAATAACGCTTTTTACGTATATGTCAATGGTAAAGAAGCCGGTTATGGGCAAACATCTCATAACAAATTTGATTTTGACATAACAGAATTCATTAAGGAAGGCAATAATGTCCTGACCGTAAAAGTATACAAATGGAGCTCTACAAGTTACCTGGAAGACCAGGATTTCTGGAGGCTGTCGGGTATATACAGGGAAGTATACCTTTATTCAAAACCCAAAATCCATATTAGCGATGTATTTGTAAAAACAGAACTTGACAATAATTATAAAAACGCAGCACTCATACTTGAAACAAAAGTCTGTGGTGAAACAGGCAGTGACTATTCCATCGCTGCATCATTGTATGACCCTTACGGCAATGTAGTCATGGAAGAGTGCCTGAAGGATGATTCCCTTTCAAAGGAAATCAAAAATCCTCAAAAATGGACGGCTGAAACCCCTGCCTTATATAAGCTTCTTCTTACTCTGAAAGACAGCGGCAATAACATACTTGAGCATCAAAGCCTGAAGATTGGTTTTAGAAATGTGGAGATCAAAAATCAGCAGCTTTATATAAACGGCATACCAGTAAAGCTTAAAGGGGTTAACAGGCACGATACACATACAGACCTGGGACATGTAACCAATTATGACTCCCTGGTAGAAGACATACGGATTATGAAAAAAAACAATATTAATACGGTACGGACATCACATTACCCCAATGACCCTTACTGGTACGACCTGTGTGACGAGTACGGCCTGTATGTAATAGACGAATGTGATATTGAAGCCCACGGCTTTCATTATAACGACCCTGAATATGACCTTTCCGATAAGCCTGAATGGAAGGATTGCTACGTGGATAGAATGAAAAGAATGGTGGAAAGAGACAAAAACCATCCAAGTATAATTATGTGGTCACTGGGAAATGAAACCCGTTACGGAGAAAACCATAAAGCCATGATTAAGTGGACTAAAAACCGTGACAATACAAGGCCCGTGCATTATGAACAGAACAGGGCAGATGATCTTGTTGATGTTTACAGTGTTATGTATCCTACTGTTGAAGAAGTAATAAAACAAGGCGAGCTGGACAGCAAACAGCCCTATTTCATGTGTGAATATGCACATGCAATGGGAAACGGACCCGGAAACCTTAAGGAGTACTGGGATGCAATATATAAATATCCAAGACTTATAGGCGGGTGTGTATGGGAATGGGTGGACCATGGGCTAAGGCAGTTCGGAGAGGACGGCAGGCAATGGTTTGCTTACGGCGGTGATTTCGGTGAAGAACCTCATGATGGCAACTTTTGTGTAGATGGGCTGCTTACCCCGGACAGGCAGGAAAAATCCGGCATAGTTGAATATAAGAAAATATTGGAGCCGGCAAAAATAATTGATGTTGATATATCCAAAGGAAAGATCAAGATTAAAAATATGCTCGATTTTATATCCCTCAGTTTCCTAAGGTGCAGCTATTCGCTAATGGAAAACGGTAAGGCGGTAGAACAGGGAGAATTGGAAAACCTGGATATAAAGCCGAAAGAGGAAGGTAATTTCTCATTACTTCTAAATTATAATATGAAACCGGATAAGGAATACTTTATAAACTTTTCGTTTGCACAAAAATACTCAACACTATGGTCAAAAGCAGGTTTTATAGTATGCCGGTCGCAGCTTCCTGTCAAAAAGGCGGAAACATCAGGGGATAAGGTATGCATTAACGAATTTATTTCGGTTGACGATAAGGACCATTCTATTGAAATACTTGGTGAAAACTTTTCCGTTACATTTGACAAGTTTAAAGGGAAACTTGAAAAATATACCTTTAATGGGGTTTCACTGCTGGAAGAAGGCCTTGAAGAAAACTTCTACAGGGCACCTACCGACAATGACGGCTGCAGACCGGGAAGGCAAAAGGATGAATGGCGTAAAGAAGGTCTTGACAGGCTTTCAAAGAGAGTAAAAAATGTTGAAGTCGTTAAAATTTCCAGCAATGAGGTTAAAATATCCGTAGAAGGCAGATTCTCTGCAAAAGCTATTAAGCCTGTATTTGATACGGCAGTGGTCTATACGGTTAATTCATGGGGGGAAATAGAAGTTAAAACCGAATTCACTCCGTTAAGAGATATTTCTTTTATTCCAAAAATGGGTATGAAATTCGCCATGAGTAATCAATTCGAATACATTTCATGGTATGGCAGAGGGCCTCATCAAAATTATGCGGACATGAAAGAAAGTGCTCTGGTGGGCTTATACAATACAACCGTTTCTGAGGATTATGTAGATTATATCTATCCCCAGGAGTATGGAAACAAATGTGATGTGCGCTGGGCAGAAATAACCAATATTACGGATATAGGTATAAAAATTACGGGTAATCCCACAATAAATTTCAGCGCTCATCCTTACAGTCTTGATAACCTAGCAAATGCTGAACACACTACAGACCTTGAAAAAAGTGACAAGACTCATATTTATGTAGATTATAAACAGTGCGGCCTGGGCAGTAACAGCTGCGGACCTCTGCCAATGGAAAAATACAGGCTATATCCTGAAAAAGCAAGCTATTCATTTACAATCAAACCATTCATAAAATGGGGTAGCTAAAAAGAAACAATATTAAGGGGACGGCTCTTATAGGGAAGAATCGTCCCCGGTTTACTTTAAACGAAATTCATTTTTCGGTCTATATATAATTGTAATAACTGTCAGTATTAATAAAATACTACTATATATAGAGTTGTTTGTTAATGTGTAACTTATAAAGCAAAAAAGAATAAATAAATATAAAACTAAAGATATTGTTCTGTATGTATAAAATGTTTTTAATTTAATTAACATTCTTACTTGAATAGATACAGCAATCAACAAAAGAATACTAAAATAAATAGTAGAAATTAATATAACTAAACTTTCATATTTAGTTCTTGAAAATATTTCTTTACAAATCTCAATACCAATAAAAGATATTATTAGAACCAGAAAAATTTTAATTCTTAATCTTGGTTTCAAAAATATTACCTCCATTAATCTAAAGACTGACAAAAACATTATACTATATTTTAACTTAAAACACAGTCACAATTTATTTTTATATATACGTGTCAAGGGTACGGTTCTTGTGACACACTTTCTGCAGGAAAGTGTGTCACAAGAACCGTACCCTTGATATATAGGAATCGTCCCCGTCACAGTTTACCTGTAGTATTTAACGATATTATGGATGGATTCAACCAGTTTATCAATTTCCTCGCCGGTATTATACATTCCAAGAGATGCTCTTATTGCACTTTTAACATTATATCTGTTGAGCGTAGGCTGTGCGCAGTGATGCCCTACCCGAAGTGCAATTCCTTCCTGGTTTAAATACCTGGCGGCAACATCAGGTATTATTCCGTCTAAAACAAATGTCAAAACACTTGTTTTCCGGGATGCATTACCTATGAGCGTAAGCCCGGGCACTTCTGATAATTTATCCATTGAATATTTTGTCAGACTTCTCTCATATTCTTCAATATTATGAATCCCTGCCTTTTGTACATATTCAACAGCACTGCCCAACCCCACAGCCCCTGCTATATTAGGTGTTCCTGCTTCAAATTTTGAGGGTGGCCCGCTATATGAAGTTTTAGCCAAGCTTACATTCCTGATCATTCCTCCTCCGCCTTGCCAGGGAGGCATTTTTTCAAGTATTTGCTTTTTGCCGTACAACACACCAATTCCTGTAGGACCATAAATCTTATGCCCTGAAAAAGTATAAAAGTCGGCATCAAGCTTGCTGACATTTACCGGAATATGGGGAACGGACTGTGCACCATCAACCAGTACACATGCATTATTGTCATGTGCCATCCTTATCATGTTTTCTACAGGATTGATTGTACCCAGTACGTTTGAAACATGTGCTAATGCTACCAGTTTGGTTCTGTTTCCCAACAGTTTTTCATATTCCTCCAGTATAACTTCTCCTTTTTCATTAATAGGAATCTCTTTGATTACAGCACCTGTTGCACTGCATAACATTTGCCACGGCACAATATTCGAATGGTGTTCCATTGTTGTCAGCAGGATTTCATCTCCTGCCTTGATATATGTTCTGCCATAGGATTGCGCTACAAGATTTACAGCTTCGGTGGTACCTCTGAGAAAAACAACTTCATCAGGTATAGATGCTCCTATCAATTTCTGAATCTTTCCCCGCGCGGATTCATATGCATCTGTTGCCAGGTTTGACAGGGTATGTGCTCCCCGGTGGATATTGGAGTTGTATTCCCTGTAATACCTGTTCAGTTCATTTATAACACATAGAGGCTTTTGTGTTGTTGCCGCATTATCAAGCCATATAAGGGGCTTACCGTTTACCCGTGTGTGCAGTATGGGAAAGTCTCTCCTTATAGAATATACGTCATATTTGCCGCATAACTGCTGTTTGGGCTTCTCATATAAACTTTTACTCTCCGGTTTGTCCGGAATAAAATAGTAATTATTGTAATCTGCACCTTTTAACTTGAATTCATCCTTTAAACCATCTGCCATACAGCTGGATTCCTGTTTGGCATCAATTGGATTTTTCATACCGGCATCATAAATTTCATCCTGCTGTTTTTTACCCGAATAAAATACGTTGGCAAGCTGCTTCATGTAATTGGGTGTAAGGTCTTCCTGATCATTCATAATCATGGTAAAAACCCACCTCAACATCCTCCAGCATTCCCAAAGCATCGTCCGTGAGCACTGCCAGAGAAAAATACAGGCTTAAAACATATGAAGCAACCCCTGCGTTATCAATACCTGCAAATTTAACCGAAAGGCTTGGATTACTCTTCTCATCAGGAATACCCGGCTGGTGAAGTCCGACAACCCCCTGCTCCTTTTCTCCCACGCGAAGCAGCAAAATGCTTGTAGTGCCGCAGCGGATATTATGACATGACCTGCCGTTGACAAGCAGCTTGTCACAAGGTATGAGCGGCACGCCTCTCCATGTAATAAATGGTGAGCCGTATATGTTTATTGTTACGGGAGGAACTCCCCTTCTTGTACACTCTCTTGTGAAGGCTGCTATCGCTTTGGGATGAGCCAGGAAGAATGCAGGCTTTTTCCACACGCGGGCAAGGAGCTCATCCATATCATCAGGTGTAGGAACGCCTTTTCTCGTGGACAAACGCATAGAAGGTGCTACGGAATTTGCAAGACCAAAATCAGTGTTATTAATCATTTCCCATTCCTGTTTCTCCTTCATGGCCTCAACGGTCAGCCGCATTTGCTCGTGCATTTGGTTTATGGGAGTATTGAATATATCCGTTACATGTGTATTTACCTTGAGAATAGTTTGTACATAACTAAGTATGTATTCACGAGGCTTTTCTTCATAATCGGGATAGGTCTGGGGATAAGAATGATTTCCCAGCTCACCCGAATGAGTATCAATTAGTTTTTCACCGTATTCGTTAGTTTTTTTGTTGTTTTCAGTCCAAATATTAAGTGCATTATCATAGCTTTTTTTCATATCTGGAGTATTATCAAGGCAGTTGTCAAATGAAGGCCTGTCTAAATAAAAAATTTCACATGAGGTCAGTGCTTTAATTGTAACCGGCCTGTTTGATTTTTCAACAAAAGCATTTACATTTGAGTAGTCTCCCTTTGACAGGATACCTATATTTATTTTCTTTCCCTGTTTACCGCTGGTTGTAACTTCAACTTTACCCCCGGCAACAATAAAAAACACATCTCCTTCCACTTTGGCCCCCGCAACTGGATCACCTAAGCCATACCGCTCTTTTTTAAAAAGTGAAGCCAAATTATCAATAAAAGGTTTATTGACATATTTAAAAGGAGGTATCTGGTTCAAATGTTTTATGTGAACACCTGTATGCTTTCCATTATCAAATTTCAATTTTCCAGGATTTTCAAAACTTTTTTTAAGTTTATTTACTCTATAAATGCCTGCTTCCACCGGCACCCATGGCAGTAAATTGAGAAACCAGCGCGGCGTTATTTCCTCCATCATTGGTACAGATTTGGTAGCGTGTACAAGATTCCTGGCAGTTTTGGGCTTTAGCCCATAGTGGTTTACCAGCTTTTCCTTCATATCCAATTTTATTCATCCCCTTCACATATAAATTAGTATTTTGCAAGAGGTCATCTGTCTCCGGCAAACACATTCCATGCAAAATCCAATAATATTAAGATATTTTTACTAACAATATATGTTATGGGAATATGTTAAGTGATTTAATAATAAAAGTATTCACCTTCAATTATTTTATACAGGTCGTCGGCCTTGCCTTTAAACGGAGCATTATTGAAGTAGAGGCATGCAGATATATTATTTATACCTTCAAGTGCCATTTTAGAGGCAATAATGCTTTCGCTTGCAGGTATTGATTCTTTAAAACCGCTTTTATGTGCAGGTGGAAACTGCACGGAATATTTTCTGTCAAAAATCACATTATAAATACTGTTAGGAAAATCAGTACTTCTCTTTCTGTTTAATACAACGTTGGCAACTGCCACTTTCGCATCAATAGACAGGCCCCTTGCTTCAACTGTAACAATTCTCGCAAGCCATATAATATCTTCATCAGAATAATTTCTGTTATTAATATATGAAGCAGGTATCACAGCATTATCCCTGTAAATCAAAACCGTATAAGTCATAGCATCCCATTCCACGCTGCAGCCCATATTTTCGGCAACAAACCTGACAGGCACCATGGTACGGCGGTTAACTATCTCAGCTTTAGTATCCATTAGGTGCTCTATCCCGTCAACCGTTATTTTATTGCTGCCTATAAACAGCTCTATGTTTTTTTTATTATAGTTTATGTAAACTTTTCTTTCCTGTCCGTCCCATTCCACATCCGCATTGAGCGCTTCAGCCACAAAACGTATTGGAACCATAGTCCTGCTGTTCTTTATATAGGGTAAAGTATCCATGGTAACACATTTACCATTTATTTTTACAGTTATGAAAATCTGCCTGGAAAGTGATTGAGCCTGTCCAACAAAAACTATGCCCATAATAAATAAAGCTATAAGTGCAGTTAAAGTTTTAATAACCCTTAATTTTTTCAAGTTTACATAACACCTCCACTGTGTCTATAATATCATATATTATATTTTATGTGCTAAATGATACGAACTTGTAAACAATAATTAATTTTTATGTATAATAAGATTTTTTGCTGAAGCTCAGGGTGAAATCACGAAGTAAATATTTGCAAGATATATATAATAAAAATAGTTGAGAACCACTGAAAAAACTGAGTTTCCGGCTATTTTTTTATTGCA
>JANQLN010000045.1 GCA_028280575.1 Clostridia bacterium | reverse complement strand
GTTTTTTAACTTTTTTTTAAAAAACCCTTGACAACTATTAGCTGGTCTAAATTCATTCCCAATGATAACTGTTTCATTATACACATAAATCTTCTCAATGTTATAAAATGGGAAAACTAAAAATATTACATTGTAGTATAGAGCCTGTAATCTATGATGTAGATATAATAAAGCAAAAGAGGTGATCTAATGAAATGCAAGCCTAATATCCTATTGATTGTAAGCGACCAGCATCGATATGACTGTACCGGCTACAGTCAGGATTATCCCGTGAAGACTCCCAATTTGGACCGGCTGGCCTCGGAAGGGATTTCCTTTACCAGCGCCTATACCCCTATTCCCCTGTGCTGTCCAGCCCGGCAGAGCTTTTTGAATGGAAGAAGGCCGGAGACCTTTGGAGGTCTGTGGAATTATGATTCCAGTTTGAAGGTAGAGGCCCTGGAACCTGAAGAATACTCCTGGCCCCGTGAACTGCAGGACTCGGGATACCAAAGCACATATATAGGGAAATGGCATGTTCATCCCAGCCATAATCCTACCATGTATGGCTATGACCGATATATTGGCAGAGGGGAATATGACAGGTACAGAAGGAGCAAATATCCGGATGTCAAGTACAAGAACGGATGTTTCGGCGAAGTGGACCCGGTAGGTCTGGAGGACGCCAGAAGTCATTGGCTGGCCGGGCAAGCCATTGAAACCATGGAAGGGTATGCCCAAACCGGCCGGCCGTGGCATATCCGCCTGGACTTCCCCGGACCCCATCTTCCCTGTACTCCGGTCAAGGAGTTTGCAGATATATACAGGGCCGAAGAGATACCGATGTGGCGCAGCTTCGGCGAGGAGTTCAAAAACAAGCCCTATATCCAAAAACAGCAGCTTTACAACTGGAACATTCAAGGCCTTACTTGGGAGGACTGGTCCGGAACCGTGGCGCTTTACTATGGATTTATCAGCCAGATTGACGATGCCATCGGCAGGGTTCTCGGCAAACTTGATGACTTGGGTATGGCAGAGGATACTCTGCTTATCTATACCACAGACCATGGGGATATGTGCGGAGGGCACCGGATGATGGACAAACACTATGTCCTTTATGACGATGTGGTTCGGGTGCCTCTCATTGTCCGCTGGCCGGGCCGGATTGAGGCCGGAAGGGTGTGTAATGATTTTGTCAGCCACTTCCTGGACCTGCCCCCTACCCTGCTGGAGATTATTGACCAGGAGCCCAAAGAGTTCTTTCACGGTCGCTCTCTTATGCCCTTTTTCAGGGGAGAAAAACCGGAGGATTGGCGACAGGAGATTGTTTCCACTTATAATGGACAGCAATTTGGACTGTATACCCAGCGAATGCTTCGGACCAGGGAATGGAAATACATTTGGAATACAACAGATATTGATGAACTATATGATATGGAAAAGGACCCTGATGAACTCAATAACCTCATCCAGCATGAAGAACACGCCTCACTTGTCGCAGACCTGCGAAAGAGATTGTATGGCATCCTGATAAAAGAGGGAGACGGCTTAGCCAAAAGCCGGTGGATGAAGGATCAACTGCTCAGCGGCAGGAAGATTTGACGGGAGACCGTACCTTATACGAGTTAAGAATTCAAGTGATATATGTAACGTCATAATGCTTAGAATTATGACGTTACATATAGAATCAAGTAAGGAGTGAAAACTTTGAATAATAATAAACTGTATCAAGAATTTCAAAACCCTTCCGCCCAATACCGGGGGAAACCCTTCTGGTCCTGGAATGGAAAGTTGGAAAAGGAAGAGCTGTTAAGGCAAGTCCATGTGATGAAAGAAATGGGCTTTGGCGGGTACTTCATGCATTCCCGTACAGGTTTGGAAACTGAATACCTTGGGGAGGAATGGTTTGATTTAATAAATGCCTGCGCCGACGAGGGGGAAAAGCTGGGAATGGAAGCCTGGCTGTATGACGAAGACCGCTGGCCCAGCGGTACGGCCGGGGGTATGGTAACCATGGAACCCAAATACCGTATGAAGTATTTGCACCTTGATGTGATAAAAGGCAGTGAGATGCTATGGGCAGAGGATGTTATCGCTGCTTTCACATGCACCCTGGACGGTCTTGAGCTGTTTGATTATAAAGCGATATATAAGGACAGTGAACCCGGTACCTACCGGGATTTAACAGTCCTTAAGTTCACGGTTGTTGAAATGGAGAAGAACACTTTTTACAACGGGTACACCTATGCAGATACCCTGAATAGGGAAGCGACCGAAAGATTCATTGAGCTTACCCACGAGAAGTACAGGGAGCAGTGCGGCGACAGGCTGGGCAGATCCGTCAGGGGAATCTTTACCGATGAACCCCACCGCGGTCAGCTAATGTCCAGCTTTGGATCCAGTGCGGGAAAAACCATGATTGTCCCCGAATGGTCGGTACCCTGGACTTATAACCTTTTTGACAGCTTTAGAGAATGCTTTGGATATGATGTGGAAAAGCACCTCCCCGAATTGTTCTTGTGGTATAAAGGGAAGAAGATTTCTGAGGTTAAATGGCACTATGTGGATGTCCTTCAGAGGCTGTTTCTTGAAAACTTTGTAAGGCCCATCAATGAGTGGTGCCTGGAAAACAATATAATCCTTACAGGGCACACCCTCCAGGAGGATTCCCTGGCAGCTCAGACCGCTGTGGTAGGGTCTATGATGAGGGTCTATGAGAATATGGGTTACCCGGGGGTGGATGTCCTCACCGAAGGGAATCAAAATTACTGGCTGGTTAAACAGCTCTCCTCGGCAGCCCGTCAGACCGGACAGAAGTGGCTGCTTTCAGAACTCTATGGATGCACCGGTTGGCAATTTTCCTTTGAAAGCCATAAGAATGTAGGAGATTGGCAGGCCCTCCTTGGCATTAACCTTCGCTGCCACCACCTGTCGTGGTATACCATGCAGGGAGAAGCGAAACGGGATTTTCCCGCCAGTATTCTCCACCAGTCGGCCTGGTGGAAGGATTATAAGTACGTAGAGGCCTATTTTTCCAGGATAGCTGTCATCATGGGTCAGGGGGAGCCCTGCTGTGATACCCTGGTACTCAATCCTGTAGAGAGCGTATGGTGTCAGATTCATCCTGGATGGTGCAATAGGCTAAATGCCGAGGCCCCTGAAATCAAAAAGCTGGAGGAGCTTTATAGAAGCCTTTTCCATTGGCTGATGGGCGCTCACATTGATTTTGATTATGGCGACGAGGAAATGATGTCCCGATTGTACTGCATTCAAAAGGATGGCAATGGAATTCCCATATTGAAGATTGGCAAGGCCTCCTATCGCCAGGTAGTTGTTTCGGGTATGGTTACTATGCGCTCAACTACCTTAAAGATACTGGAGGAATTTATGAATGCCGGCGGCAGGGTGGTATTTGCAGGAGAGCTTCCCTCCCATGTGGATGCCGTTGAATCGAGAGCCGTGACAGAGAAAGCTGTGAAGGCAGTGAAGATTCCGTTTGAGCGGGACGAGCTGGTTACGGCCTGCAGAGAGTATGGGGGGAAGATTGTAGAAATTACCGGTGGGAATAGGAATGATATCCATGAAATATTTATCCAGACTCGGAAAGATAGCAGCAATACCTATGTCTTCATGCTCAACATGAATCGCAAAGAGCCTTTGAAGGGGGTAAAAATTAGATTGAACCGTCAGGGTTTTGTAGAAGAATGGAATTGTGCAACGGGTGAACGTTATGCTCTGGGAGGTAGCGAAGCTGCTGATTTTGAGTATACTGCCGACTTTTCTGCAGGAGGAGAGCGTCTTTTTGTAATCACCGGTCAAAAGGATGAAACCCTTGGACCTAAGCATAGGTATGAAAAGAAGGAGTCCCATACCTTAAAAGGCGTCTTTGACTATGAACTGGATGAGCCCAATATCTGTGTGCTGGATATGGCGAGTTTCCAAATCAATGAAGGCGAATTTCAGCCTGAGGAAGAAATCTTAAAAATAGACTGGAAAATCCGGGATAATTTGGGCCTGGATTATAGGTCGGGCCGTATGATCCAACCCTGGTTTGCAAAAAAGACCGGCTTTGAAATAAAGGGAAAAGTCGTGCTTCGATTTGAATTTTTTATTGATACAATTCCTGAGGCAGGTATTGAACTGGCAATGGAGAGGCCGGAAAACTTCTCGCTTAGCTTGAATGGACGGGCTGTGGATACAGCAGAGCAGAAGGGCTGGTGGACCGATGTGGCCTTCAGGCGAATACCCCTGGATACCGGGCTCTTGTCCAAGGGAAGCAATATCATAGAACTTGCTGCCGATTTTCATCAGGGTATTGATTTGGAAGCCCTGTATCTCCTGGGTGGTTTTGGGGTTCAGCTTGAAGGAAGTAAAAAAACCATTGTGGATCTGCCTGACAAATTAAAAGCCGGTGACCTGGTTTCACAAGGCCTCCCCTTTTACTCCGGCGGAATCACCTATATCCTGGATGTAAATTACAAGGCCGGGAAAGATGAGGCTGTATTCTTGACCTTGGATGGCTTTGGGGGAGCGTTTGTTAAGGCGAGGTGCCAGGGTGGTTCCACTAGAATGATTGCCTGGCAGCCTTATGAGGCAGATATCACCGAAGGGCTCAGGCAGGGCTCAAAGATTTCCCTGGAACTTGTGTTAACCCGCCGGAATACATTTGGGCCGCTGCATCAAGTGCCCCTCTATGCCTCATCTTATGGTCCGCGTAACTTTGTAACCGAAGGAGATGGTTTTTCCAACGATTATATGCTTATACCTGCAGGGCTTTTGAGCAGTCCAAGGCTTTGCATCAAATCAAGGCTTAAGGATTGATATTATGGATAATCAACAGGCAATGAGCCTTTTATTTGAGCTTTGTTACTGGCTATCGGTAAAACGATATAATAAACTTATAAGATAATCAAGAATTGCGGCGAAATTGCCCGGAGTTCTGGCAGGTGTGCCGGCGGCACACCTGCCAAGTATTTTTTAAAATTTCTTTATTGCTGTTATCTGGTTGCCTTCTTTGTTAAAAACAAGTTTTTCACACAAATTATCAACTATCAATATACCTCTTCCTGTTTCCTTCTGACAGCACAGCTCTATAAATTGATTTTCCCTGTTTTTATTATCTTTTATCAGTCTTTTATAATTATAGCCCTCACCTTCGTCTTTAACCGTTATAAATATATGTTCATTTTCTATGTGAATTGCCAATTCAACATATTTGTTTGAATTACATCCGTTACCATGCTTAATAGCATTTTGGATAAGCTCGCTTAAGATAACCTTGGTATCAAACATAAATTCGTCACTACAACTTATATAACTTTCAATATAATGCAAAGCATTATCAATAAGCTTTCCTGCTTCGCCGATATTGCTGCTTATCTTACTATTGAAATCTTTTGTCAAAGTCAAATTCATTACTTCCCCGCTTTTCATTTTATACGGAACGGATAATAAATTGCGCTTTTTGAAAGTTAATATTTTACTTTGATAAGATTGTAAAAACCTTGGCATAAAAAATACCCTGGCATGATTTTTTCAATGTCTCGGCAAGTAAAATAAAAGTATATAAATTGTAATCTATTATTTATTCATTATATAATTTACCCAATGAAAGCATGGTTAAAACAATATATTATTTATTCATTATCATTCTGAATTTTTGTATTACTTTCCGTTCCATTCTTGAAATGTACATCTGTGACACACCCATTTTTTCCGCTATTACTTTCTGGGTTTTATTACCATAATATCTCATTTTAATAAACTCTTTTTCCACATCGCTGAAACGGTCCATGCTTTTTTCAAGAAAATCACGATTTTCAATTCTTTCAAAAGTATCATCTTCTTTTCCAACCGTTTCATACAATTCAATATTATCATCGTCGTAGCTCGTTTGATCAAAGGATTTTACATTATAGGCACTCCATGATTCTATTATTTCCAGTATAGTTTCTTCATCCATATTAAGATATTTAGCAATTTCAGCTACCTTTGGAGACCTTTGAAGGGTATGGGACAAATCCTCCCTTGCACTGCTGACTTTTTGGTATATCTCATATATCCTTCTTGGCACTCTGATAACTGCGGCTTTATCCCTGAAAAACCTTTTTATTTCTCCCAGAATAGTTGGAGTAGCAAAGCTGACAAATTTAACTCCCTTATCGGGGTCAAAGCGTTCAACCGCTTTTATAAGTGCAATGCAAGCCACTTGATATATATCCTCGTAATCAACTCCCCGGTTGTAAAACTTTTTGGATATAATATCTGCAAGATACATAAATCTGGCAACAATTTCATTTCTTTTCTCTACCGTTGAATTACTCCTGTATTCCTCAAAAATTCGATTAGGATTCTTCTTTACCTTCTTCTCCTTATTTTCGCTATTCCCTGTAGTCATTATCGCTCCCCTCAATTGATTTTGATATAGAAAGAATATATGAACTGTCATCGGATAAGCTAAGCGAATCCATTAAAGCCTGTATAATTGAAATACCCAATTCATCATGCTCTTCTCTGAATAGAGAATCAAGTGTTTTATCTTTAGAATCAAATACAATATTCAATTCCTTTTCACTAATATTGAAAATTATTTTATAGCTGTCACATACACTGCTTCCATATGCAACAAGCTTATTACAAACTTCGGCAAGTGCCACTTTAATGTCTTCAATAGTTTCTATATCAAATCCCATGCGGTTGGACACACCTGATGCAGTAAGACGGGCAATACTTACATATTCAGCTTTAAAAGGCAAAGTAAGCTCGACTTTATTTTCATTACTGCCACTCATTTTTCACACTCCCTCTTATCAATAAAAAGGCATACAAAATTATTCTTTTTAACCGATAATGAACAATTTGTCCAAACCGGTTATTATAAACAGCTTTTTTATGTTGTCCTTTAAATTGGTTATTTTTATTGCACTTCCATATTGCTTGGATTTTTTTAAAGCACCAACAAATATACCAAGACCTGTACTGTCAATGTAAGTAAGATTTTTACAATCAATCTCCAGTTCCTTTTTTTTAGTTTCAATAATATTATAAAGTTTTTCCTTGAGGTTTTGCGAAGTGTATATATCTACTTCTCCATTTAAAAGTACCGTTGTAACATCAGCTTTGTCTTCTTCTACGATTTTTAATTCACTTGACATTATTTACCCCCCTCTTTTTTAGGTTATGAACAAACAATAGAGCCACTTTCCTATTATGCGCATTTTGCTTTGTTAAAATTTATAGGAACGCAAATGATTTTATTATTAATTTGCAAGCAGCAGCTTTAAGACTTCCTTAGCCTTTTCAGGATTCTTCGCATTTACTCTTATTCCTGCTATCATTTCCTTGCCGACGACATTAAATTCTTTCAAAAAACTGCTTTCTTTAACATTTACGCCATAAAGGCGCTCTACCTTGTCTTCTTCACTTTTTAAAAAGTAATCTTCATTTGCTTCTACCGATATTCCCAGCTCATTTGCCAAAGGTTCCAGGTCAATAAACAAGCCTTGCTTTCCAAACCTGACAAATTTATCTTTGTCAACTATAAAAAGGTCGATCTCTGCGGCAGCCGTAAGGACCATAGCCTTCATTTCCATCTCGTAGGATGCTTGTTCATTAAAAAACTGGGCACCATCGAGGGATGATTTTTCAATATCAGCAAAAACACTGTCCAGTCTTTCAGTTATCATTTCCTGGTCCTGGTAATATATCTTTCCAATTATAGCCATATTAAAATCAGGTCTGGGACTGAGAAAAGCTCTCATTAACGATACAACTGCAAAAATCCCCAGCACGACTGCAACAATATGCCATTTATGATAATGCAGCCAATTCCTGGCCTTTCGTTCATCAATTCCCATCTTTTCAAGTAAAGGGCTGGGTTTAAAGTCTTCCTTTACCACTACTACTCTACCTGTCAGAACATTATATGCTTCAGTCACTTCATCTATTGTAGCGCCTTTTAGTGAAGCTTCTCCTCCAGATTTATATTTTTTCAGCAAAACATAGTATCTGTTTTCAACATCAGCCCTTGATGCATTCTCCCTAAGTCCAAGTATCTCAAAGGAATGTTTTTCGTCCAGCATGTCAAACCCCTTCTTTCATTAATACATATTGCAATGAAAACAGCCTTATTTGATATCTGTTCTCATAATATATAATATACTCCATTAATTAATGCTGCAATGCTTTTATCTTAAAATGTCCGTTTTTAGATTCACAATGTCTTTTTTGTATTAGTCACATTCTCTGCCGGATGAACAGGACAAATCACGAGGCTTCATTGTTGGAAACAGTAATACATCCCTGATTGAATAAGAATCGGTCAATAACATTACAAGTCTGTCTATGCCTATTCCAAGACCTCCTGTAGGAGGCATTCCATACTCAAGAGAATTTATATAATCCTCATCCATCATGTTTGCCTCGTCGTCGCCCTGTTCTCTTTTTTTAACCTGTGCTTCAAAGCGTTCCTTTTGATCAATCGGGTCATTTAATTCACTAAAGGCATTTGCCATTTCCCTGGATGTAATAAACACTTCAAACCTTTCTGTAAACTCTTTGTTACCAGCTTTCCTTTTAGCCAATGGAGAAATTTCTACCGGATAATCCATAACAAATGTTGGCTGGATAAGATTTTCTTCAACATATGCTTCAAAGAAAAGGTTTAATATCTCACCCTTTGTCATGCCTTTCTTTAATTCCATACCCTTATCTTTTGCCGTATTCCGGGCCTCTTCATCATTTTGGAAAGCATTAAAATCCACACCGGTATACTTTTTGACAGCGTCACACATGGAAATTCTCTGCCATGGCGGCTTAAGGTCAATCTCCTGGCCCTGGTACATGATTTTATAAGTTCCAATAACTTCCTTTGCAACAGCCGAAACCAAATTTTCTGTCAGCTTCATCATTCCCTTATAGTCGGTGTAAGCTTCGTAGAGCTCAATGGTAGTAAATTCTGGATTATGCTTAATAGAAATGCCTTCATTCCTGAACAGCCTTCCTATCTCGTATACTTTCTCAAGGCCACCCACTATAAGTCTTTTTAAATACAGCTCCGGTGCAATTCTTAAAAAAAGCTCCATGTCAAGTGTGTTGTGATGTGTATTAAATGGCCTTGCGGAGCCTCCTCCAGGTATGGCATTAAGCACAGGGGTTTCTACTTCAAGAAAGCCTCTTGAATCAAGATACCTTCTTATTTCCCTTATAATTTTACTTCTGGTAATAAATGTCTGCTTCACCTCAGGATTAACTATAAGGTCAAGATATCTTTGCCGGTATCTTAAGTCAACATCCTTTAAGCCATGCCATTTTTCAGGCAGTGGTTTAAGAGACTTAGACAAAAGTACAATCTCATATACTTTTACGGAAATTTCACCCCTTCTTGTTTTAAATACTTCTCCTTTTGCGCCTACTATATCACCTATATCATACTTTTTAAAATCCTCATAACTTTGATTACCAACATCATTTACCCTGATAAAAAGCTGTATCCTGCCATCTCTGTCCTGAACATCAAAAAAACTGGCTTTTCCCATATCTCTTTTTGACATAAGGCGGCCGGCCAATGAAACTGTATCGCCTTCCATTTCATCAAAATTATCCTTTATTTTTACAGATGAACTATTAACTTCATATTTAACTTCCCGGTACGGGTCCTTATTTTTCTCCTGCAGGTCCAAAAGCTTCATTCTCCTGATTTTTAGTATTTCACTTAAGTCCTGTACTTCATTTTTCTCTGCCATTTTTTATTCTCCTTCTTCCTGCAAATATAAATAACAGTTTGTATTAATTACAAACTGCTATTTATAAAACTTTCATTATATTATATATTATACATACACTAAAAAACAAGGTTTTAACAATTAATTATTATTTACTTGTATATATCCAGTACTTTAAATTTTATTACGCCGTCCGGTACCTGTACTTCGACTATTTCTCCAACTTTGCTGCCGACTAATGTCATGCCTACCGGGGACTCATTTGAAATCTTGGCTTTACCCGGGTCAGCCTCAGTTGAACCGACCAGTGTATACTCAACTTCTTCGTCATACTCCATATCCAAAAGCTTAACCTTGCATCCCAAACCGACCATGTCGGTACTGACATCTTCTTCATCAATAACTTTGGCATTTTTAAGCATAGCCTCAACTTTCATAATTCTGCTTTCAATTTGTGCCTGCTCATTTTTTGCCTCATCATATTCTGAGTTTTCTGAAAGGTCTCCAAACGATAAAGCTTGTTTAATTTTTTCCGCTACTTCTCTTCTTTTCACCCCTTTTAATCTATCAAGTTCATCCTCCAACTTTTTAAGTCCTTCGTAAGTTAGGACTATTTCTTTACTTAACATATAAGTCTCTCCTTTTTTTGAAGTTATCATTCTAAACTCCCTTATTTGCAGCATTTATTCTGTTTTCTGTATTTGATATTACAGCGAAAAAACCTTATAAAACATAATTAGAAAACAATCAACATGCTTTTAGCCTTTGTTTTCCAAACATTAATTAATAGAACTTTTGCTGTAATACTTCTTATAATTATGTTAATTAACCGTCATGGTTTTATTAATTATAGAACACTAAGTTTTTGTTGTCAAGAATCAACTTGGGATATTTTAGGCGGAAATTGCCTGCTATCAAACATTTTTATTAATTTCACAAATTCCCAATTTGTCCTGTTAAAGCTCTCTTCTGCTTTCATGTTTATCAGGATAAATAGTTATCTCCCATTTTAATATTACCGGATTGCCTTATTATTGACTCTAATAAATGGTAATATTCAGAATTCTTTATTATTTTATATAAATGTTTATTAATACTGTTTTATAAATACTGCGGAAACGGAAAATATATGGGAAAACCTGTTTACAAATATATATTAACCAAATAATCATCAAGACCATCCAACAGGCCCTACTATATCAACAAACTAAAACACCACCACCAATATTTTTTATCACACTTTCCCCCTCACATATACCGGCAAATCCGGACGTTTAAAATTTTGCGTCAAATCCGTTTATGTTTTCAATAACATTTATATTTAAGGGGATTTAATGTTATGACATTAATTTATACTATAATTAGGAGCCTCCTTGGTAATATTTATATCGTGAGGATGACTCTCTCTAAGTCCAGACGCAGTAATTCTGATAAACCTGGAATTTTCTATCAAATCCTCAATGGTAGCCGTACCACAATAGCCCATGCCATGCTTGAGACCTTCAACCATTTGGAAAACAATTTCAGACAGCGGGCCTTTGTACGGAACCCTGCCTTCAACGCCTTCGGGAACAAGCTTGTTGGAATTCTCCTGGAAATACCTGTCTTTACTGCCCTTTTGCATGGCACCTAGAGAGCCCATTCCCCGGTAAACCTTGAACCTTCTTCCTTGATATATCTCTGATTCACCGGGACTTTCTTCAGTTCCTGCAAACAGGTTGCCTATCATTACCGTATTGGCACCTGCTCCTATAGCCTTCGTAATATCACCCGAATATTTTATACCTCCATCTGCAATTATGGGTATCCCATATTCCTTGGCCACACTATGGCAATCATTTATAGCTGTTATCTGAGGAACCCCAACGCCTGCTACAACTCTTGTAGTACAAATAGAACCGGGGCCAATGCCAACTTTTAAAGCATCAGCTCCGGCTTCAATAATATCTCTTGCTCCTTCTGCCGTTGCAACATTCCCTGCTATCACCTGGATATCCGGAAATCTGGTCTTTATTTTCTTTACACTTTCCAGTATATTAATATGATGTCCGTGGGCGGAATCCAGAGTAATAACATCCACCTTTGCATTTACCAGTGCCGCTACCCTTGTCATTGTATCACCGGTTGCTCCGACAGCCGCCCCAGCAAGCAGCCTACCGTTCGAGTCCTTTGCTGAATTCGGATACTGTATGGCTTTTTCAATATCCTTTATGGTAATTAAGCCTTTTAGATTTCCAGAATCATCCACTATAGGAAGTTTTTCAATTTTATGGTGTCTGAGTATTTCCTGGGCCTGGTCCATTGTAGTTCCCTCAGGCGCAGTAATGAGATTTTCCCTGGTCATTACATCGTTAATTTTTTTATTATAATTTGTTTCAAATCTGACATCCCTATTTGTTATAATTCCTACCAGCTTACAGTTTTCGGTTATAGGAACTCCTGATATCCTGTATTTTTCCATTAGCTGTACGGCTTCATAGACAAAACGGTCCGGTGTAAGATAAAATGGGTCAACAATAACCCCATGTTCAGATCTTTTTACCTTATCCACTTCTGTTGCCTGGTCGGCTATAGACATATTTTTATGAATAATGCCTATTCCTCCCTCCCTTGCAATAGCAATCGCCAGCCTGGAGCTTGTTACCGTATCCATGGCAGCACTTACTATGGGTATGTTCAATTTGATTTTGCAGGTCAGGCTTGTAGATACCCGGATATCCTTTGGAAGCACTTCAGACCGGCCTGGTACAAGTAAAACATCATCAAACGTCAGACCCTTCCTTTGAAATTTCTCAGACAAATTCATTCCCCTTTCACATTTTTTTCCTGATTGGCTGTCATCTGCAAGTAAGTTCATATTCTTCTGCTTTTTATAATATGTTTTAAAGAAACTTTTTTAAAGTATAAATCTTATTAATAAACCCTATAAAGCTAAAACGGTTTAATTCAAAACTAGTGGTCTCCTCCGCCTTGCACTACGAAAAACCAAACCTTAATCCAACCCACAATTATAAGCTTAACAGACCACTAGCCCGATATTTGGATATATTATACTAGGTATCCGCATGAAAAGCAACAGTTATTTTTATTTATAAAAAAAGGTAAAAATAAAAGCGCGCAAAACGCGCGCTTTTATTTAACTTCTCAAATTGGCTGCCACTATTTATTTTTAAATATCCTATTTACAAGACCTGTAAATTTAATTTTGGAATCCTGAAAAAATTCAACTATCTTAAACTTAACCTTAACCGGTATTTCTGATTCATCATCAGCAGAAATAACGAGCTTGTATTCCTCATCGGTAAGAGATTTTTGTAAATCTTCCTTCACTGAATCAGGAACCGTTCCATGGGAAGCATCTACAAAGCAAAGGGGCGGAAAAAGGACACACCACCAGTTTGCTCCTTCTCCGTTGCCGATAACAACTCTCAAAGCCCTGTAATATCCTGCAGGTAATGCAATATCTCCATATTGCTTTGTAGGAAAGGGATACTTGCCTAAAAAAGCTTTAACTTCATAATTGCTGCCATTTGCAATCACTTCATTTTTGGCAAGCTCCTTTATTTTTTCCAGGTTTTGAGCTATTAGCTTCCGTGTTTCCTCAAGCTCTTCAGAATCCTCCATCAGTTCTTTCATATAAGCTATAACAGCATCTCTTACTTTGTGCTTTAACTCCTGGTCCTCAGCAGAATCACTGTTGGCACGCACATGCAATCTTATTAAGCTGTCGCTGAGCTGGGAATTTGTATCTTCCGAGTAAGCAGACAGTTTAAAGCTAAGCATTGCGGCCAGCAGCATTACGCTCAATGCCGTTATTGCAAATAATTTAAAACCTTTTATGTTTTTCAGTTTTTTCAGTTTACTAATTGCCTTATTCATTATAATTCCCCCTGGCCTTTCCATGCCAAACTTTTTCTCAAGTATTAGTATTGGCACTATGAGGGGAATTTATACAAAACATTATTTTTATTCTATTTTTTTTTCTAAAGCAGCCCTTATAAAATCTTTAAAAAGCGGATGTGACCTGTTTGGCCGGGATTTGAATTCAGGATGGAACTGAACTCCTATAAACCATGGATGCTCAGGAAATTCAATTATTTCCACCAGCTGTTCACTTGGTGAAAGACCGGCAAGCACAAATCCATTTTTTATTAGTATTTCTCTATAATCATTATTAAATTCATATCTATGCCTGTGCCTTTCATATATTAACCGGTCATTATAAATTTGTGCAGTTTTTGTTCCCTCTCTGATTTTACAAGGATACAGGCCCAATCTCATGGTCCCGCCTTTTTCATCTATATCTCTTTGCTCAGGCATAATATCAATCACAGGGTGCATGGTTTTGTCATTAAACTCCGAGCTGTGTGCATCTTCATACCCCAATACGTTTCTGGAAAATTCCACTACTGCCATTTGCATTCCAAGGCATATGCCAAAAAACGGTATATTGTTTTCCCTCGCAAATTTTATTGCAGATATTTTTCCTTCAGTTCCTCTATCTCCAAAACCTCCTGGTACAAGTATTCCATCGGCATCATTTAATAATTCCGCGATCCTGTTCTCATCAAGGTATTCAGAATTTATCCATTTAATTTCCACATCTGCTCCATTAGCTATACCCCCATGCTTTAAGGCCTCAACAACACTTAAATAAGCATCATGAAGCTCCACGTATTTTCCGACAAGAGCAATATTGACTTTTTTTATGGATTTTTTATGCTTTTCAACCATATCCCGCCATTCATCCAGGTCAGGCTCTCCACAAGTAAGCTCCAGCCTTTCACAAACAATATTTGAAAGGCCCTCCTTTTCAAGATAAAGCGGTACCTCATATAGTACTTCACAGTCAAGGTTCTGTATTACCCAATCCCTTGGAATGTTACAAAACAAACCAATTTTATCCTTAATATCCTTAGAGAGCTCTTTCACTGTCCTGCATACTATTACATCCGGCTGTATCCCTATGCTTCTCAATTCCTTGACACTGTGTTGTGTAGGCTTGGTTTTGAGTTCGCCTGATTTACTAAGATAAGGCACTAAAGTAACATGTATATACATGACATTTTGCCTGCCCACATCTGAGGAAACCTGCCTTATTGCTTCTAAAAACGGCAGGCTTTCAATGTCTCCGACAGTGCCTCCGATCTCTGTAATAACAACATCTGTATGTACAGATTTACCCACTCTATATATTCTCTCTTTTATTTCATTGGTAACATGTGGAATCACCTGGACAGTCGCTCCAAGAAAATCGCCTTTCCTCTCCTTATTCAAAATAGACCAGTATATCTTTCCCGTAGTTACATTGCTGTCTTTACTCAGGTTTTCATCAACAAATCTTTCATAATGCCCTAAATCCAAATCAGTTTCGGTACCGTCGTCTGTTACAAAAACTTCGCCATGCTGATAAGGACTCATAGTACCTGGGTCTAAATTAATATATGGATCAAATTTTTGCAATGTCACATTAAGCCCTTTTGCCTTCAAAAGCCTCCCAAGGGAAGCTGCAGTAATACCCTTTCCAAGTCCTGATACAACCCCACCGGTAATAAATATGTACTTAACAGACATTTTTTCCTCCCATTAGAGCATTTTGCATTTTAATATTTTTTAACTAAGCCATACTATTATTAACTGCAGCATCAGTATGGACTTTGCGTAAAACTGATTAAGGCGCAAATTGCTTCAATTATTTTATCGGTATATTGTTAACACATCCTAATATTCTATAATCCCCATACCTGCATGTCAATGACTATTTCTAAGAGCACTTTGCTTATGCTATGTTTTTATCAATGAAACTACTAAATTTAGTAGTTTCATTGATAAGTATATACAACATTTAGTATGTTTCTTACTGATTACGATGCAAATTGCCTGGATAAAAAAATTTTTTAAAGTACATATTAAACCTTTTTATAAAATTATATCATACCTTGCCGCAAGCAAAAAACATTTTGCAAATCCATTGGACTTTACCTGGTTAAAATGATATAATGCAGTGAATTGAGTATTTAACAGAGCAGGTATTATGCGTTAAGTGTTAGAGAATGGGAGTAGAGTCTCTAAACGAAAAACCCTTAGGGAATAAGGGTTTGCGGTATAATATTGCATCCGCTGTTGCACTGAATAAGTCCTTCTTATTTTTTTAATGTGATAACCGTATTTTCTGTTGAATGCGAATCAGATTACTGAAAATGGAGGGCTTAAATATGAATGGAAAGCACAGTATCAGAAAAATTGTTTTTACAGCTTTACTTGTTTCTCTTGCCATGGTCATAAGAAATTTTAGTTACATGGTCTTTTTTGGCGGGGCCCCGGGAATGAGAATAGGATTTTCAGGTGTATTTACCAAAATGGCTGCCGTTTTGTTCGGACCATTATTTGGGGGAATCGCTTCCGGCCTTGTGGATATTTTCGGTTTTATAATTAATCCTTTAGGCCCATATATACCATGGCTGACGGTTACCTCAGTATCCGGAGGTGTCATAACAGGTTTTCTCTGGATTTTATTTGGAAATTTCAATGACGGAAAGCTTCAAAAATCATTTCTGGTTTTTTTAATAATTATTGGTGCCATAGGGGCAGTAAATCATATCCATATTGCTTTTATTAAGTCCTCTTTCTGGACCGGGCTGCTAAACAGCATTGGCAAATATAGAGATTTTACATCTGTTGGACTGGAAGCCGCATCTTTTATCGGTCTTTGCTTTATCCTGGTTGACCTGGTTATTAAAAGACTCCATCCCAATTCCAAAATACATACTGACTTTTTAAAAATACTATTGTCAACGGGTATTTCAGGGATAATTATCACCACACTTAATACATATATCCTGCAAAGCTTTATACCCGGTCTTGGCAAAATGGGATTTTTAGCATTCTGGATCCCCAGGGGAGTACAGGAAATTGTAATGGTTATAATACAAGCCTATATTGTATCGATATTGTTATCCGTATACAGGAAATACTTTTTGAAGGGTTAGTACATCCTTCTCCCCCGGTTTTTTGTATTCTACTTTTTAAGAATTTCAACAGCTTTCATGTACTGGAGGTCATATCTGATAATCAATTCATCCAGCATTTCATTCAGGATTGCTTGTGTTTTCTTATCAAGAATACCTGTAGAATCCAAGCCCTCATCCGTCTGCAATTTTTTTATTGCGGCAAATGTCTTTTCATCTAAAAGGTTATCAGGAATCTCTATATCAAATCCACCTGCTTTGAGGATTTTTTCAGCATTTATTATTTCGCTGCTGCTGCTGTTTAGCCCCGGGAATACTTTTTTCGAAAGCCTTTTTATATTGGTAATATCAACTTCATTTACAGGATTGGGATCTGCTATTTCATAATCAGGAACAAGCCCGTTCTCATCTATATATTTTCCGCCTGGGGTAAGGTATATTCCTGTGGTCATTTTAGTCCATCCCAAAACCTCACTGTTAAGAGGAGATATTCCATACACCGCTATCAGGTCATACGCGCTTACTACTTCTACATTAAGCTCTTTTTTGTACTTTTCATATGCTTTTGGCGTTAAAAGCGGAATAAGGTTTTGTACCTGCGCCTTTCCAAATGTATTCGTACCAACAAGTACACCGACACCTGTATCCTGTATTGCACCCGCCAGTATTTCAGAGGCACTTGCACTGTTATTATTTACCAGCACGACTACATCATAAAGCTTTCTTTTTAATGGTGACCTGTATTCTATATCTTCTACCAGCTCAGATTTAAAATCAAGTGTTGTAATAATTCCTTCCGGTACGAACTTTTTGGCAATCTCAACAGCCTGGTTAACTTCTCCTCCCGGATTTCCCCTTAAGTCCAGCACAATCCTTGCAATGTTTTGCATTCCCATTACATCCAGTGCCTCTTTGAAATTATTGTATGCACCTGAATTAAACATTTCAAGCTTTATATAACCAATATCATCCCTGATTTCATACCTTACCGGATTTAAGGTTATTTCGGCCCTTGCCACCTCAATGGTCAACGGGGTTTTGTCCCTTAAAAGTGAAAGCTTAACCTTTGTACCGGCAGGACCCTTTATTTTAGCCGCCACCTTATCGATAGTCAAACCGGCAATACTCTCTCCATCTACGGAAATAATAACGTCTGATTGCAGTATTCCGGACGATTCTGCCGGTGAGCCTTCAAAAACTTTGAGAACTACCACAAAATCACCCTTTTTCTCCATTGAAATGCCGATTCCCTCGTATGTACCCGTAACACCTGTCAAAAATTGCTGTACTTCTTCATTGTTATAATAGGTGGAGTATTGATCCAGAGTATTAAACATACCCTTTACAGCACCTTCAACAAGCTTGCTTTCATCTACTTCTCCCTGGTATTTTTCAAAAATCATATTTATTATTCCCTTAAGATATTCCAAGCTGTCCTGCGGTTCATCGGCAGCATAAATAAATGCAGGGTTAACAAATAAAAAGATGATAATTAAAACCATTGCCATGTACTTGTTTTTTATATTCCTCACAATTATCCCCCTTGACTTGACAATTTTATCCGGTACTTTATAAAAAAACTCTTCTATATTACATATTACATTACCTATACGAAATATGCAATTATATTACTATAATTAAAAGAAAAGTTTCAGTAATTCATAATACCTGTATAATCGTCAAGCATACCAGTTCTCATATACCTTAGAAACCTGTTTAACATTGCTGCTGCGCGCGCTTTTGTCAAGTTTTCGCCAGGCCTGAGATATCCCCTGGCGTCACCTTTTACAAGTCCTATTTTTTGTGCGACGTATACGGAATTGCGTGCATATGAGGGTATTTTGTCATTATCTCTAAATGTTGTTACCGCATAAGTTCCGGGTCCCATATTTTCAAGACCCAATGCTCTTATGAACATTGTAATGGCATCGGACATGGTAACAGTTTCATCGGGCCCGAAGCTGCCGCTGCCCATATCTTTTATCAGCCCCCTGTTATATGCACTTTCTATATTGGGAAAAAATATGTGGTCAACGGATATATCTTTAAACGGTGAAATCCGGTCTTGTTCCAAGTTCCTTCTTGACGGATTTCTGGATTTTCTTTTTTCCAATCGCGGGTCCTGGGGCACTTCTCTTGCAGCCATAACCATTGAATTTGTGAACTCAACCCTTGTCATTACCTGTTCAGGCTCAAAAAGCGTTTCCTCTCCATGTAATACTCCCAGACTAAATAGTATTCCCGCATCCCTTTCAGCCCAATGCCCTCTTATATGGCTTAAATCAGGTACAGGAAGACGCTTTTGCACGGGAAAGGTTTCAAGGTTTAAGCTTCCCGACTTTTCAATCATATGGTCCGTTGAAATTCCATCCGAATCAAATTCAGGCAGCTTGCAGTCATATTTCATTATTGAGCGATTATGCTGCCTTTCTATATAGCCCCCGTTAAAGCTTATCTGCTTTGGCATATTATCAACATACTCCATGCTTTTTGATGTTGTAGAGGAAAATTTGATTGATGCGGTTCCACCCCAGCTGTCGTCGCTGCCGGTATATTGAATCCATAAAGAGCAGGCTGCACTTTCGGCAGTGCCCCAATATTGCTTACATCCAAAAAAATTGCCTTCAATTTCAACTATAAGCCGGTTATCTGAAGCATTATTTCCAACCCTGTATGTCTTTTTGCCCGATGTATTTCCTGCAAAATAATCAACAGCAGGCTTTGAGTCGATTATATTCGACCTGCTGAAATCATAGTCCTGTAAAACATATGATACCCCATCTATTTCAATAGTCTCAAAGGGATCTCTTGAAAACAAGGTTTGCTCAAGGGTTTGCCCGTTATCTGAACCGGTCAGGCTGGTTGAGTAATTCAAAACTCTTCTGAGGGTAGCATTTTCCCCCGGATTCTCAAGATTGTAAGTATATGTTGAGCGGACCTCATCATCTCTTAATGTTTTTTTGATTATAACTGTCCCTTCCAGCACTATCGGCCGCCCTGTAACAAAAATAACTTCCTTATATTCAAAATTCTCTTCTCCCGTTACATATCCTGAAGATATGCCTCCCTCAAAGCCATTGTCTGATAAACCGGCAAATACCACAAGCGGATTCGTGGCAATCAGTGCCGTTAATATTATTAACAGAGCAATAATCTTTTTCATTTTTAGAACCCCTATTCTATTATTATTATACTTGCCTTATTATCCTGTATATCCTTTCTGATTATAATCAGCTCATCCCCAATCCCAATATCTTCAAATGCGATTGTACTTCCATTTTTAATTATGATTCCATTAACAGGAATACCGACGGATATATCATCACCTTTTTTCCAGGTATGTGAGCTGCTTTCATAGCTCCTGACATCTCTGACAAATAATTCTCCTTCCTTCTTTTCCCAGACCGTCCCCATGCTGAAATGCGCCGCATATGGTGCTGTGGATATGAGAGATGCTTCGGTTCCCTTTCCTGCAACGTAAACAGTCCGGTCAATCATGTTGTTTTCACCATAATCCTTGAAATTTCGTATACCCATTACTCCATTTTCATCAAGCATTCTTGTGGAAGCGCTTATGTCAAATGTCTTCGGTGTATTTGCATAATCCCATGATGTTTTTTTAAGCTTTGAAAAGGATTCCAATGTAAAGCTGCTGTTTTCGACAATTGACGAGATTCTACCCCTGAACAATTCCAAATCTTTTATCCCCGAACCTTCCGAGACACTGATTACTCCGGCTTGAATTTCGCCTGTCTTATAGTTCCTTCCCGCTATAACAGTAACTTCATGGCCCGGAGCCAGGCCCCTTCCTGTAACCAGCCTGCCCTCATTGACAATGATTGTACCTTTATTATAACCAAGCTCTAAATCATTGGTGAGCAGGGAAACGTTTCCTGTAGCCGGTAAATTGCTTAAAATATTATCGGTATATAAAAGCTCTTTTGATCCTTTAAAAGGCATTGACACAACTACTGCTTTTTCCGTGTCACCGTAATCCTTCCTTACGGCAATATAAACAGTCCGGCCTGCTAAATCAACCGTATCACCAATGCTGCTCTCAATACCTTCCACATATAACTTATTGTTTTTATCAAGCTTTATTTCGTTAAGTCCCTTCTGGGTAGTATTTATCCATCTTCCACCCTGGAGCTTTTCCAGATCATATATTATCAGCCTGTTTGAAAATTGTTCCGCTTTTTGGACCGTACCCCTGTAAACAGACGTCACAAGTTTATTATCATTACTGACAGAAATCTTTTTTGCTTCATAGCCTTTAACGCCTTCGTATATAGTGAATATGGCATGGTCCCCCTCTAAAAGCTCATCCTGTTTTGCAATCATGCCATTTGCTTCAATTACCGTGTTTTCATCAATATTTAAAATACCCTGTGTACCGTCACCGAATTCTACAGCAAGAAATGTTGGAGCTACAGATAAAATCACCCCGCCTTTAACATTATAATTGGGCACACCGCTTGCTGAAACAACATTGCCGTCGCTGTCCAATTTTAAGTAAACCGAATCTCCTGTTTGGAGCATTTCAGCCCCTGTTTTTTTATGATCCCTGAAAACCTCAACATTGTTGGCATATGAAAATGTCCTGTACATAAGGAGTGAGTCCGGTGAACCGGGCAGGGGTTTCTTACCATCCTCATTGTAAAGGGTAATATAGCCCATAGAAGGGTTGTTATCCTCTACGATACCTCTTACTATGCCTGTATCCGCATAAAGAGGAAAGGCCGAAATCCTGGCACGGGTTATGATATCATTGTTAAGCGTAAGCACAACAAATGAACCTTCTCCTATAGATTCTATACTGCCAATGCTTTTTCCATTATCCACTTTCAAATTTTCCAAATATGCGTATGAGGTATCGGGCAGTTTTTCTAAAATGTTGTATTGAAGGCTTTTGCCTGAGATTAAGTCAGGATGGTCCAGCTCAAAAAACTGTTTTACCTTCACAACCTTATTATCACTGTCAATACTTGATATCCTGGCGGCAATATACCTAGTGTCCTCAATATTTGGCAATACCTTTACAAATCTCACCCTGCCGTCCGGGGCGTTATTTTTTATGAAGAATTCAACCCGGTCTCCGATTTTCAATAAATTGCTCTTGCCTGTTATTCCGTTTCGCAGCACTACCAATTCATTATCTGGTCTTAAGCTTTCACCGCTTTGTTCATTGGCAGCCTGCATTACAGGAACCTGTGTTTTTATGGCAAGAAGCGCACCGTCATATGAACGGATTAAAAATGTTTTAACTGTTTCTTCATAGCCTGATGTCATAACATTTTCCAATAAAACATTTTCAATGACCCCCCGCTTTTCTTCCATGCCCAGTAAAGGAAGTACCTGTTTTTTTGCGTTACAGATAATTTGCGCAGCCTGTTCTCTTGTGATCGGACCCCCGGGATTAAGATAACCATTGGCATTACCGTTCATTATATTGTTTTTTAGTACCGCTTCAACATAAGGTATTTTTATGGGGTCAGTATATTCCCAATCCAGAAAGCTGTTAAATATTTTTTGCTGTCCGTACACCGGCTGCAAACCAATTACAAGCGCAGTCCAATACGCAAATTCATCCCTCCTGGCCGGAGCCGTTCTTATAAACCCATCATCTTCCAAAAAAGACTGTGAAGGATTCATTGCATCGGCAAAATCCATCGGGCTGATTAATCCTCCGTCTGCAGCCAGCCGAAGATACCCGGCAGACCATATTGGCCTGGCACTTTCAAGCTTTTCATCATTATTTCTGGCAGCTTCAAGAGCTTCTCCGAGCCTTTGTGCATCTTCTTCTCTTCCACCCATTCTCAATATTACAGCTATTGCCTCTTCTTTTGAAAGATGGCGTTTAGGTTCAAATCTCTTCTCCCCGTAACCTTTAATAATATCAAAGGCTCCACTTTGTACAATGGAATCTCTTGCCCACGAATCAGCTATATCGGTATAATCAATATTTTCAAGAACCGATTGTGCGTCGTCCATGCCATAGTAAGTCGCTTCCAGACGCTCTGCCTTTGCAGCAGGTAAATATAACAGCAATACGGCAGCCATTGATGTTATTATAATAAAAAGTGTTTTTTTTAATATGCCTTTTCTTCCTATAGTCTTCATAACTCCCCTTCTCTTTTGCAAACAAATATATTCCATTTATATTATCGGCTGATAATCACAATAAATTTACTCCCCCATTATTTTTATTATTTTATCATAATCCACAGATTTTTTTACATTTTCAGCAAGCTTGTCATATTGTTCTTCCTTTACCTTCAAAAAATCCAAGCTTTTATCCTGTGCATCAAGTCCCTTTTTAGCTCTTAGGGAATTAACTATATCGTAACGCACGGCATCATTATCAAAAAATCCGTGAACATAAGTTCCAAAAACCGTGCCCTGCTTATTGGAAGCTCCGTCATAAGCTCCTTCTTGTGATTTAATTACCTCACTCTCACTGCTGGCAGTTTCTCCCATATGAATTTCATAACCTTTGATGCAGGTATTTTCAACTATCCCCAATCCGGCAATAGATTTAATAACCTTACCTGTAAATTGTCTTGTTGTTTTTCTTTGTGCCATTACCGTATTTACATCAAGAAGGCCCAGACCCTTAATCTGGCTTATTGATGATTCAACATTATATTGGTCCTTTATGCTCTTACCCAGTATTTGGAATCCTCCGCATATGCCGATAACCGGTATGCCTGAATCATAGGTTTTTTTTATAGCGGCATCAAGCCCCGATTCTATTAAAAAACTCATATCCTCTATGGTGTTTTTGCTGCCGGGTATTATGATAAGATCTGTTCCCTTAAGCTGGGAAGGCCTATCTATATATTGAAGCCTTAAATCATCCATTATTTCAAAAGGGGTAAAATCTGTAAAATTTGAAATGTAGGGTAATTTTATAACGCTTATGGTAATCTGTCCAGCCGTCTTTCTGGCAAACCTTTCTGTTACACTGTCTTCATCATCTATCCGGATGTCCATAAATGGAACAACCCCAAGACAGGGCTTGTTCACTTTTTCTTCTATCATTTGGATTCCCGGCTTAAGAAGCTCAACATCACCTCTGAATTTGTTTATAATAAAGCCTTTGATTCGCTCTCTTTCACTTTGTTCAAGAAGCATTATTGTTCCATATATGGATGCAAAAACTCCGCCCCGGTCAATATCGGCCACCAGTATAACAGGTGAATCCGTCATTTCAGCCAGGCCCATATTTACAAAATCATCATGTTTTAAATTTATTTCGGCAGGGCTTCCGGCCCCCTCAATTATAATAAGGTCGCATTCCCGTTCAAGTGCATTGTATGCGTTCATAACCGTTTTCCTCAGTCCCGGCTTCATTTTATAGTAATCAACAGCCATCTTGTTGCTGTGGACCTTCCCCATTATAATTACCTGGCTCCCCATATGGCTGGTAGGCTTTAATAAAATAGGATTCATTTCTACCCTGGGTTCCACACGGGCCGCTTCAGCCTGTACAACCTGGGCTCTGCCCATTTCCTTGCCATCTTTTGTAATAAAAGAATTGAGTGCCATGTTTTGCGATTTAAATGGCATTACCTTAAAGCTGTCATTATTAAATATTCTGCAAAATGCAGTTGCCATAAGACTTTTCCCTGCGGACGACGAAGTTCCTACAAACATAAGATTTTTTGCCATACCAATTCCCTCCATAGAGCAATTACTTATAAGCTCTTTTCATATCAAATCCTTAATTGTTTCTATAAAAATTTCATTATCCTTATGTTTTTTCACTGCTGCTCGGATAAAACTATTATCCAGTCCTTTAAAATCATCACAAGTACGTACATAAATACCTCTTTTTATCAGCTTTTGCTTAAGTGACGGTGCTCCATTTAGCCTCATAAGATAGAAGTTGACATTTGATTTATATAACTTGATATTGTCCATAGGCCGGATGCTGCTATTAATATAATCCAACTCATCTTTTAACCATTTTAATGTTTGTGTTTTCCTGGCATTACCGGACTCCAGCAATAGCGGTACAATCCCTGATGCTATAGAGTTAACTGTCCATGGCTCCTTGTATTCATACAGCTTTTCCATAAGCTTTTTGTTTGAAACGGCAAATCCCAGCCGCAATCCTGGAATGGAATAAAACTTTGTCATGGAATGCAAAACAAAAACAGGATATTCCTCCACTAAACAGGCTGCTGATTTTCCATCGGTAAAATCTATGAAAGACTCATCAATGAACATTTTTATATTGTTATTTCCACACTTATCCAGTAAAGGCTTTAAGGATTGGTAACCGGTAAAATTCCCCACGGGGTTACCTGGATTACAAATCACAAGAACGTCGGGCTTATGGGTATCAACCGCTTTTATCAGCCTTTCGGTATCTATTTTGAAACCATCTGCTTCGGTATTGATATAGTCGGATATTCTGCTGCCCGCTTTAATAAAAGCTCTTTCGTATTCAGTATAACAAGGATTTACAATCATTACCGTATCAGGCTTTAGGGCACGGGCAAAAAGATATATCAATTCCGTTGCGCCATTTCCCACAATAACCTGGCCGCCAGAAAGCCCCAACTGCTCTTCTATATATAATACTGTGCTATTTGCGGCTATTTCAGGATATTTGTCTATATTTTCAAGCAAGTCAGCCATTTTACTTTTTATTTTTAAATTTAATCCTATAGGATTAATATTTATACTGAAATCAAGCATATTTTCCCCGCCCCAGTACCCTCCGTGAAAATTCATTTAAATATCCCTTTCTAAAATGTAGTCTGCATCTATTTTACCAATAAAACCAAAATTGCAATAATTAAAGCCATTATGATTTGGGCTCCATACATAATCTTAATTGCATCTTTAATATGCCTTTTATTTATTAAGCAGCCTGCATCACCTATATATGGCTTATCAACCAACTCCCCAAAGTATGTGCCGGGTCCTCCCAAACGTATTTGGAGCAGTCCTGCTGCCGCTGCTTCCGGATGTCCGCTATTTGGGCTTTTATGTTTATACCTGTCCCTTTTAAAAATCCTTAAACCGTTCATACCGTCATACCCCAGTAATTTTCCCGCCCCTATCATTAAAATACTTCCCAATCTTGCAGGCAGAAAATTCATAATATCATCCATTTTAGCAGAAGCGAATCCGATTTCCCTATAAGGCTGTTGAATGTAACCTACCATTGAATCCAGCGTATTAACCGCCTTATAAAAAAGCGCACACTGTACCGGTATCCCAAGCATAAATCCCAATCCCATATAAAAAAGAGGTGCAATAACACCGTCAATGGTGTTTTCTGCAACGGTTTCAACTACTGCCGCTACAACCTGTTCCCCGTCCAGCCCTTTGGTATCCCTTCCCACCAGCATGGACAGGGCTTTCCTTGCCTTATCTATTTCTCCTGATTCTAAGGCCTTGTAGATTTTCACAGCTTCATTGTGAAGACATTTTGCGGCAAGAGACGTATAAAGAAAATAGATTAATACGGCCGTATAAAGCAATGGGTGCATCCTGTAGGCTAAGAGCAGAGCTGCGGAAACAATAAAGACAGTGGTTAAGACCGTAAGGACAAGTAAGGCAAAGCCGCCTGCTTTTAAAGGTATGCTTTTAAGCTTTCGTACTGCTTTTTCATATATATTGACCAGCCGGCCTATTCCCCTTACCGGGTGGGGCAGCCGGACAGGGTCTCCCAGTATATAGTCCAAAACCAATGCTGAAAGCAATATTACCGCATTATGCATCCAAAAATCCCCTTTTAAAAACAATTATTACAACAAAACCCTTTCACCGTAAGGCAAAAGGGTATATACCGATACTATCTTACACCATTGTCGTCTATAATTCAATGTAGAAAACAATCTTTTATTGTATTTTTTTGCTTTAAAACTAATTGGCTAGGCAGCCATGCCACGAACATAAGCAAATTGCTCAAATAAACAACAGGAGGCTTACTGCCATAACCATCATTCCTGCTATAAGTCCATATATTGAAAGGTGTGGTTCACCGTATTCCCTGGCTGTCGGAAGGAGCTCATCAAGAGAAATAAAAACCATAATACCTGCCACACCGGCAAACAATACACCAAAAACCACGTCGTTAAAAAACGACCGGAGAAGAACATATCCGATTACAGCACCGACAGGTTCGGATAAGCCTGAAAGAAATGATAACCTGAACGCTTTTTTCTTATCCCCCGTAGCAAAATATACAGGTATTGAAACTGCAATTCCTTCCGGAATATTATGAATAGCTATTGCAATAGCTATCGCTACACCAAGCCCCGGGTCTTTTATTGTAGATGCAAAAGTGGCCAGCCCCTCAGGAAAATTGTGAATGCCGATTGCAAGAGCCGTAAATAAACCCATTCTCATCAATTTGTTTTTTCTGTGGTACATTTGCGGATTGTTAATCTGTTCTACTTTTTTTATTTCATGGGGGTTTTCAATTGAAGGAATAAGCTTATCTATAACTGCAATGAAAATAATCCCCCCAAAGAAAGCTGCTACGGTAGCCCATGAACCTGCCTTGCTCCCAAGGGCAGTTACAAGTGAATCCTGTGCCTTGAAAAAAATTTCTATCATTGATACATAAATCATAACTCCTGCAGAAAATCCCAGGGCTATTGAAAGAAATTTAGTATTGGTTCTTTTCGTAAAAAAAGCAAGCACACTTCCTATTCCTGTAGAAAGGCCTGCAAATAAAGTAAGCCCAAAGGCCAATAAAACATTATTATCCCATTCCATTTATAGATACCTCCATCAATATTTGATATATATATACCACATATGATGCAATAACACCAATTATATAAAATGTTTATGTGCACAAAACGATTTATGCAGGAGTTCCGTTCATAACATTTGGGAAAGAGTACCCTGTTTTCTTAGGACCTACATCCTTTCCGGTGCATTTATACTCAGGAGCTTAAGCACATTTTTTATCACAGTTTTAGTACAATCAACAAGAAAAAGCCTTGCTTTCATAATATCCTCCTCTTCTCCCTTAACCCTGCACCCATTATAAAAGCTGTGGAAAAGTGAAGCCACATCTGTTACATACCTTGTAAGCCTGCTTGGTTCTAAAGACTTGGCAGCAAGCTCAACTTCATTTGTCATTTCAGCAAGTTTTTTTATCAGCTCAATTTCTTCCTGTTTGTCCAATACCTTTAAGTTTACTTCTTCCAAACCAGGCACTGTTACCCCCTCATCTTCCAGGATTCTCAAAATACTGCATATGCGTGCATGTGCGTATTGGACATAAAAAACCGGGTTATCATTTGACTGTTTTACCGCCAGGTCAAGATCAAAGTCCAGATGGCTTCCCGAAGTTTTTGTATTAAAAAAGAATCTGACCGCATCCCTGCCTGCTTCTTCAACCAGGTCCTCCAATGTAATAGAACGTCCCGTCCTCTTTGACATCCTGGCAATTTCACCGTTCCTGTAAAGCCTGACCAGTTGGAATATTACTATGTCCAATTTGTTTTCATCAATTCCTAAGGCTTTGACAGCTGCTTTCATTCTGCTTACATGTCCATGGTGGTCCGCGCCTAAAAGGTTTATCACCCTGTCAAATTTACGGTTTTCAAACTTGTTCCTGTGATAGCCTATATCTGATGCAAAGTATGTAGGCATTCCGTTTTTCCTTATGATTACTTCGTCTTTTTCCGAGCCAAAACAGGAAGCTTTAAACCATACGGCACCATCCTTTTCAAATGTATATCCCTTTTCCTTAAGCATGTCCATTGTGCTTTCAAACTCACCACTTTTATATAATGACTGCTCCGAAAACCAGACATCAAAAGTCACTCCATAGCCCGCCAGCCCCATTCTGATTCTATCAATGTTTTTAGGCAGTGCATACTCAACCAATCTTTTTTTTCTCTCTTCACTGTCTTCCGAAAGTAAAATATCTCCAAATTCACTTATATAATTTTTTACATGGTCTTTTATATCTTCTCCCCTATAGCCGTCTTTTGGAAACTCCACAGCGTCTTCACCATTTAATTCCTGGATATACCTGGCTTCTAATGATAAAGCAAACTTTTCGATCTGGTTTCCCGCATCATTTATATAAAATTCCTTTGTAACATCATAACCTACAGCTTTTAGTACTGAGGCAATGCAGTCCCCAAGAGCACCGCCCCTGGCATTTCCCATATGGACAGGACCTGTAGGATTGGCGCTTACAAATTCCACCATTACCCTCTGCCCTTTTCCAATATCCGATTTACCGTACTGCTCTCCTTTCTGCCTTATAAATTCCAGATTTTTAAGAAATCCGTCATTAGCAAGATAAAAATTTATAAAGCCGGGTCCCGCACATTCAACTTTTTCCAAATAGGTCCCTTCAAGCTGTAAATTATTTATTATGACAGCTGCTGTCTGCCTTGGTGATATTTTAACCTGCTTTGTTATCTGCATTGCCACATTTGTAGATAAATCTCCGTGTCCTTTTTCCCGAGGCACTTCAATTTGAATACCAGGAATAGACACCTCAGGCAATTCACCTTTTTCAACAGCTGTTTCAATTGCTTTTTTTACCGCATCAACTATTTGTACTCTTATATTCTTCATTATGTTTGTCATTTGTCTTTCCTGCCTTCCCGTCAATTCTATGTTTTCAGGCCGCAAGCTCATGAAAACCATCGTCTACCGTACTATTATTATCCATATACGGACTATAGTCAACTCTTAATCCTTTCCTCATTTTTAACATTGATAAGATTTATGTGTATAATGAAACAGTTTATACCTATTTTTAAAAATAGGGAACTCAAAGTGGTCCTTTCTACTTTACAGATTTATATTCCTATAGCTGTCATTATGCCTTTCTATTGCCAATTCTATGAGCCTGTCTATAAGCTCACCATATGGTATACCGGATGCCTCCCAGAGCTTCGGGTACATGCTGATATCTGTAAAACCGGGAATCGTATTGATTTCATTTATGTATATATTGCCTGAAGCATCTTCAACAAAAAAATCAACCCTGGATAGTCCGCAGCAGTCCAGTGCCTTAAATGCAGCTATTGCATATTTTCTGATTTTTTCAATAGTTTCAGGGGGCAAATCTGCCGGTATATCTACAGCGGAAGTGCTTTCACTTGAGTACTTTGCCTCATAATCGTAAAATTCATTGCACGGCTTAATTTCTCCAACGGTAGATGCAATAGGATCATCATTACCAAGTACCCCACATTCTACTTCGCGTCCATTTATAAATTCCTCAATCAGAATCCTCCTGTCGTACCTTGCCGCTTTTTTAAGAGCAGTCTCAAGCTCACCCCTGTCGTGAGCTTTGCTCACTCCCACTGATGACCCTGCATTGCAGGGCTTGACAAAGCATGGATATTGAAATATTTTTTCAATATCATCCATTACACCATGAATATAATCCAGACCCTTTCTATTTACCACCTTATAGCTTGCCTGAGGTATTCCTTCCTTTTCAAACACAATTTTAGCAAAACCTTTATCCATTCCAAGTGCAGAGCCCAGTACTCCGCAGCCTACATACGGAAGCCCCGAAAGCTCAAGTAAACCCTGAATTGTCCCATCTTCTCCATTACAGCCGTGTAAAACGGGAAAGATCACATCAATGGTATTATTATTTGCCTCCGCTCCTGCCGACTTTAAAACCTGCCTGGCCGAATTGGAGCCGGTATCTTCAATATTTTCAGATCTTTTCAATACTTTCTGCTCCGCAGCCTGCTGCCATTTACCTTCAGGAATCAGCGCCGGCGGACCATCATAATTAAGCCACCTTCCTTCCTTTGTAACTCCTATCATTACCACATCATACTTATCCCTGTTTATATTTTTCAATACCGAACATGCCGATAATCTTGATACTTCATGCTCTGAAGACTGTCCTCCAAAAACCACCGCTACCCTTTTCTTTTTTGACATTAACAACACCCCATTCCAAATAACATAGAACAGGAAAACAGATTGAAAAAAACTTAACAAATTATTAAATAACATTGCAGTCATTTTACGGTTTGCTTCTTTCCTGTTCTCTAATTTACAGCTTGTTCTATCCTACATTATATTCCTTTATATAAAATGTAATAACGATCTTTTTTATATTATAACATTAACATATACAATAGCAATTAAATAAATTGAAGTAATCACCCAACCACACCTTTTTTATGCGTGAAATGGAACATTTTTACTGCTTCAAAAATGTTGTGCTTCCATATCTGGCAAATACGGTGTCATTAATTATTTTAAAGCAATTCAGAAAAATCTGATACATATACACGCCTGCTGCCATCTTCAAATCCGTTGAAAGCAACCCATGTATCAGTATTATCCCACGAAGGGTGCGGATCTACTCTGAATGAAGTATCATTTTTTGCAGCATCATTGCCAACATTTATCCTAACGACAGTAATTTCTTCATGTTTTTTTAGGTCTATCCATCTTAGCGGTACTGTGCCGTCACCAAATGATACTGGTTCACCTTCATATGCGTCAGTTAATATATTTCTGCCATTGGGATGTACAGTCGGATGTCCGGAGCCTGGAATATCGTGTATGATTTTTTTGATGTAACTGCCGTCATATCCCGCCTCTACCAGATAAAGCGTATCATCACCTTTATCCCGGTCAAGACACAAATTCATTGAGATCCTTCTACCGTCAGGATACCAGTTATTGTGATGCCCGCCTTTACTCCATTGCTCCGGTCCTACCGCTACATAGACATCACTTCCGTCAGGATTCATTGTAAGTACCCAAAATTTCACAAGTCCTTTTTTCGGTAAATCAAATGCTGCATTTACTTTCCCTGCTTTAGCCTCATTTTCGTACCAACGCAACGTAAATATTATTTTATCGCCTTGAAGATTATATTTGCAATGAAAACCATAACACTCTCCGTTTTCATAGCTTTTTTTGTCTATCTTAGGTTGTGCTTTATCAAATATTTCTGCTATTGAAACAATCATTTCTTTTTTTCCGGTAGCAATGTCCGTTTTATAAAGGCCGTCATCCTTTGCAAAACCTTTATTAGCCGGAACCAATTCATCCGGTATTACAACACCGTATCCAAACTGTGTCCGGCGCATTGTTGTCATATTTGCAGATATGGCTGTTTTGCCATCCGGTGATATCCTATAAATTGAACCTTCTAATCTTGTATGCTTGCCGGTTATTGGATTCAAATGTATTAAAACAGGTTCCCATTTTTTTGTATCAACATCATTAAAAAATAAATCCTGATCTGTTGCACCCCAGTTGATATTTGCACCCATTTGCGGTTCCCAGCCGCAAGTTTCATAAACTACTTTTTCCTCTGCTGTTTCAAGGTTTATTACTATGATTTTACCCTTTTCTCCTGGCTTTGGCCTTTCACTTTCCTGTGGCAAACCAAACACAGCCAAATACTTACCGCTTGGACTAAATGGGGATGTATCAAAAAATCTTTGGATACACCCTTTTGTATTGGAAGTTACACACCACACAGGCACCTTGGGATCATATTTTGTGTATTTGGGAAATTTACTGCTTATTTTCATTAACTCAACCCCTTTTTAAATTTTTTAAGTACAAAAATTTTGTGCTTAAATATAAATTTATGTGTATTTAACACCTCTTTTTCCTATAGAATCGACCTTAAGTACTCATAGCCTTCTGTAACACTTTGCAGATGAGGCTTTTCAAAATCCCCCTGCTCAATAATAAACCATTCGGTGCCAAATACTTTTGCCATTCTTGTTATGCTCTTAAAGTCCATAACTCCATTGCCTATTTCGGTGCTTTTTTTCTCTTCAAAGCTTTTAAGCTCTCTAATATGCAAAAGATCCAGACGGTCATTATATTTTTTCATAAAATCTATGGATTTCAATCCTGCATATTCTACCCAGTATGTATCAATTTCAAAAAGCACCAGACCAGGGTCCGTATTTTCCCCAAGTATATCATAACCATACTTGCCGTCAACCTTTTCAAATTCAAAGGCATGGTTGTGATATCCAAACTTCATTCCATTATCCCTGCATTTTCGGCCCCATTCATTAAAAAGCTCCGCAGTTCTTTTCCATTCATCGGCACTGCCTCTCATATCATCCGGCAAATAAGGGCAGATTATATACTCATTGCCGATCACCCTGTTGTACTCAATCACTTCGTCAAAACTGTCTTTCAAAAGGTTAATTCTGGTATGGCTGCTGCACGCGTCAAGACCCAGATCGTCCAGTATTTTTTTAAGGTCTTCTGAAGGCATATCATAAAAGCCCGCAAATTCAACTCCATCATACCCGATATCCGATACCTTCTTCAGTGCATCTGCAAAATCCTCTGCACACAATCCCTTTACAGACCATAACTGCAATCCTATTTTTCCCATATCATTTACACTCCCTTTTTTATTCTTTACAGTATTTTAAAAATACACAAAAAACTCCTTTGACGTTAAATAGACACCTTACAGTATATTAAAACTGTATTTAATCATCAATATTCCTGATAATCCATTTATGTCCTTGATATTACGAATTTTTTAATACCGGTCTCCCTGTAATTTATCTG
This sequence comes from Clostridia bacterium, assembly GCA_028280575.1. GTDB lineage: Bacteria > Bacillota > Clostridia > Acetivibrionales > STF1-152 > JANQLN01. The sequence continues at coordinate 16,465 of JANQLN010000045.1, read as the reverse complement.
TAGAAGATTTGCAAGCTTTTGACTTTAAAGCTGGAATAGAAAAGCTAACTGAGGTACCGCTTCCTTTCTTGCTTTCTATATCAAAGCTGCATTCATCATCAAAATAAAGCTTAAGTCTCCTGTGAACATTAAAAATGCCTACACTTTTTTCTTTGCCTTGAGGGGCAAAAAGCTTTTCTTTCAGGTCTTTGAGTTGGCAGTCAGACATTCCGGTTCCATTGTCAGAGATTTTAAAACAAATCCTGTTCTTATTTTTATATCCGTGAATTCCAATAATCCCACCGGTTTCAAGACCATCAATACCATGAACTATTGAGTTTTCAACAATAGGCTGAAGAATCAGCTTTACAGTTTCATATTCATTTACATCATTGCTGATGTTCCACTCAACTTCAAATTTTCCTTGATATCTGATTTGCTGGATATATATATAGTTTTTCAAATGGCTTATTTCTTCTTTAATGGTTATGAATTCTTTACTTTTTGCAATGCTGCATCTAAAAAAGTCGCCCAGTGCAGATACAATATCACAAATTTTATAGGCTCCTATTTTATATGCCATCCAGTTAATGGATTCAAGAGTGTTGTATAAAAAGTGCGGGTTTATTTGCTGCTGGAGTGCGTTTAGCTGTGCTTCCTTTTCAAGAAACATAAGCTCTTTTTCACGTAGTTTGGATTGGTAACTTTCATTGATCAGTTTATTTAAACGGTCTATCATACTGTTAAATTGATCGGAAAGCATGCCTATTTCATCTTTTCCAATATAATTCATCTTTAAATCAAGCTTATTGTTTGAAACCTGTTCCATTAAATGCTTTAGCTTATTAATAGGATTTGTAATCCTGTATGATATAAATGATGATATAAAAAATATAAGCAAAATACATGAGATAAGAATAAAAAAACTGAATTTAATAACGGGAAATAATTTTTTATTTATTTCATTATACGGTATGACACCTACAATCTTAAGGTTGGAAGAATCTGTAGTGTTATATGTTATTAAGTACTTGTTTTTATCATAGGCTGCTGTGAAAAAACCCGAAAAATTCTCACGTATTTCAGAAAATAAATTGTTGGAGCTTAAAATACTAAGAGCAAAGCTTTTTTTATGATGGTCTAATAAATCACCATTTTTATCCATTAAAAACGCAAATCCTGTTTTTTCAAAACTGATGTTTTTTATAATATTGTTGAACATTTCATGTTCGGTATAGAAAAAAATATAGCCGATTATTTTAGCGAAATTTGTATATCTTTTGCTTTTAACCTGTCTTGCAAATGAAAGAATAGGTCCTGCACTTGTACTTTCATTTGAATCAATAAATGTAAACCTGCCCCTGGATTTATTCATTAAGGATATAAAATATTGATTGATGCTTTCAGAAGGAAGATTATCAAAGAAAATACTTGAATATATATTTTCACCGCTGTTACTGTAAAGTTTTAAAGACACAAACTCCCTTTTTGAATACTTGATATCCGCAATCAATTTATCCAATGAAAGGTTACTGTAAGGGGAAGTTGTTATTTGCTGTTTATTGAGCAGATTCTGGACAGCATCACTGTACGTTATATCTACAGTGAATTCGTTAAATCTCTTTAATTTAAGGTCAATATTTTTTTTGGCCTGCGTAATATTATGTGCTGAAAGTTCTAATGCATAGCTTTCATAAATATTGTAATAGTTATTGAAAAGAATTATTGAAAATGCAAGTACAGGTATTAAAGTTGAAAGAGTGAAATAGAAAAGGATTTTTCCTCTTAAGCTTATTTTTTTCTCCAACATACTTAAGGGCATATTCACTTTATCAGGTATTGACCCAGCTGAATATAAGCTTTTTGAAAGAGAGTGCAGCGGAGAAGAAATTTTTTTTGAAAAATAGTATGATGTAGTTAAAACAAAAAACAAACATATAACAGCATAAATTAATGAATAGTATTTAATCCTTTCAAAATTTTTTAAGATACTTTTAACGGCAACTGTACTGCTTAATTTTAAATTATAGCGTTCAGCTTGATTATAAGTTATTAAAATATCAGCATTGTTAATTTTCTCAATATGGTACATAAGGCTGGGAGTAAAATAGTTTATAAGCAGATTGAAACTATCTTTAGTATTATTCGACCAGATAAAGTTATTGTTGCCATCGGTAAAATAAATGCTTTGATCCGGATTAGGTTTAATATAAAATTCAGACAGGAAGTTGGGATCTATACAGAAAATAATGATACATTCAATACCGGAAATATCTGAACGGATTGTACGGTAGTATATAAGCTTATTGTTTAAATGTTTACTTAAGATATTTTCTACAGGATTATGTAGGGCATTGCCACCAGGCTTTTCATACAAAAAAGGCTGTACTTCCCTTTCCTGGGTTGAAAATATATTATAGTTTTTAATATATTCATGAAAATTAAAAGCATCACCTGCAAAACGCCCCGATGCTCCCCAGGAATATATATATGGAAAATTATTTCTTCCAAGTATGATAATATTATCTATACTGTTTTTGCTGAAGAAAATATTATTTAGCTCATTGTCTAAAAAAATAATCCTGTCGTTTACTTCCTTTGATGTCCATGCATTTGTTTCTACGGTGAAGTTGGATATCACCTTTTTATTAAGATAAATTTTGTTGAAAAACAAATCAAGGTTTTCTATATACGAATTATAATAGTTTTCTAATTGGCTGAATGTATTTTTATTAAATTCCACGTAATTTTTCATAGTGTATCTGTTAAAAATTACTTGAAATGTAATAAAAAACATGAAAATTGATATCAAGGTAATTGAAACTGAACAAACAAAAAGCCTTGTACGAATATCAATATTCCTTAAAGCCTTTTTTTCAAGGTGCCTGATTTTCTTTAGCATATTGAATAAAGCCATTATTTAAGACTCCCTTATAAATTCTTGATTATCTTGTTTCTATACTGCATAGGTGTTAATGAAAAATTTTTTTTAAAGCTCTCGGTAAAATACTTAGGGTCATTATATCCTACCATTTGCCCAACTTCATAAACTTTTAAATCCACGTTGTCCAATAACTCTTTTGCTTTTTTCATCCTATATTGTGTAAGGTAATCAATAAAGTTTTTTCCTGTATCTTTTTTAAACTGCAAACTAAAGTAACTGGTATTCAAGTAAACATGATTTGCCACTTCTTTTTGATTAATTTTCCTATTATAGTTCTTTTTTATATAATCAATTGCTTTTTGAATCGCAAGGTGACAGGAACTCATTTGTTTGTTTTGGAATTTGCTTACAGCTTCAAAACATTGAAAAAGAATTTCTTGAATGTATTTTTTTAGCTTAATATGGCTGTCAATTTCAAAGACAACATCATTGTAAGAATGTTTGATGCTGCATATATCCTCTATATCCAAACCAAGCTTCTTAAGCTTCCTTTCAAGCATGTTTAAAAGCTGTAAAATATTCTTCTGAAAGGATTGTCTATTATTTTTATTTGAAACTTTTATAGCTTCATTCCAAAATTTATCAAGGCTTTTGACGATTTGTTCCTTTCCGCCTTCAAAAATAACAGTTATAAGTCTGTTTTCAGCTTTATATGGATACTCGCCAGAATCTCCAACAATTTTCATATTTTTGTTCCAGATAAAAAATATACTTTTGTCTGGATTAAAAAATTTCTGTTCTGTAGATTTTTTAGCTTCAAGATATGATTTTTTCAGGGATTGTATATTATTATATATATTACCTGCTCCCGCATGAATACGTATTGATTTATCCCAATCTGAAATCTTAATTAAATCACTATGGATTCTTCCTAATAAAGACAACAGATAGGAGTGGGCAGGTAAATAACTGTTTGCGGGCTGGAAGTTCAATATACAAATTATTTCATAGCTGCCGGTAAAAAAGTAAAAGCCTTTGACTTCACTTTCAAAATACTTTTTTAACAGCTGTTCACAGGTGCTTTTTATTTTATTATTAAGCAAATCAAAGGAAGAATTAATTTTAAATATACAGCATGAGAAATATCTTTTATCAAGGTGCATTTCAAGTAAATCAAGTTTTTCCTGTATATCCTCAATATCAAAATCACTTTTTTCAATTATGGACTTGAAGAAAAATTCACGTGCAATAGGAATACTAAGCTTCACTTGTTTTTTATATGTGGAAAAAAGTATGGCTGATTCCCGTTCCTTGTCCAAATCACCTTTAAGCCTCTCTAAAAGAGCCTCCAACCGATTCATATTTACAGGTTTCAAAATATAATCATATACACCTGCACTTATTGCTGCTTTAGCATAATCAAATTCCTTATATCCGGTAAGTATGATTATTTTACAATCAGGATATTTTGCCTTTATTATTCTGCTAAGCTCCAATCCATCCATAACAGGCATTTTTACATCTGTTACTACGATATCTATGTTTTTATTTTCCATTATCGCAAGAGCTTCCTGACCGTTAGCTGCACTGCCGATAGCTTTATAGCCAAGTTTATCCCAGTGGAAAGACAAAAGACCGTCTCTAATAACAAATTCGTCATCTACTACAATTAGATTATACTTTTCGGACATACAAACACCTTCTTGTGCAAAAATATATGAACCGTATTTTCATTATAGATTATAATATTTATAAAGTAAAGATGTTTGAATTTATATAAATACTCTATTTGAATTCATAAAAATATCAAGATTAATCAAAAAATTCTCCCCTTTATTTTAAAAAATGGCATGGTAAAATTATTGAAATAGGATTTAAGCTGCTTAAATTATAAAAGACATTTTATCAGGAGACTTGGATAAAAGTTAAAAAATGCCAATATTACTTTGTGTAATTTGTATTTGTCCATAATATGGATAGCACTATATCCAGTGGCAGTATTTGCTGAAATTAAATTTTTACCCATATCTCCCGGAGGAGGATACAGCTATGAAATTAAAATTTAGAGTAATTGTATCATTACTTTTGGCTGTGATGATACTGGGATTGTTTGCAGGGTGCAACAAAGACAGTAAAACTGATGGAAATGACGAAGAATCACAAAAGCCGGCAAAGTCTTCACAAAAAGCTCCGACAGAAAAGGAAACAGAAAAAAAACCCGAAATGGTTACAGTTTTTGTAGACAGTAAGGATGCTGAAGATGGAAACAGCAAAAAGCTTAGAGAAGATTTTACTGCCCGGACAGGTATAGAAATAAAGCTGAATGTTTTGCCAGGAGTGGGGCAAGAAGCCTACAAAAAGCTTGATATAGTCCTATTGTCCGGTGATGAAACAGATATCGTATTTCTTAACCAGCCTGTTATCCAGCATAAATATGCGTCAACCGGCTTACTGATGGGATTAAATCAACTGTTTAAGGACAAAAAGTATGATGCTGAAAAGATTTATGGGAAATTTTTAAAGAAATATGACGGGGAAATTTTTTATTTACCTAATGGAGCAACAGTATGGGCAGTATTCTACAACAAGAAGATCTTTGATGAAGCAAAAGTTCCTTACCCGGAAGGTGAGTGGACATGGGCTGAGTACATTGAAACAGCAAAAAAAGTAACAGACCATGAAAAAGGCATTTACGGTTCTAATATGTTCAACTGGGATTATTATCTTTATATGATTGCAAGACAGAAAAATGTTACCGGATATAAAGCTGACGGCACATCAAATTTTGATGCCCCCGAATACAAAGAATCTCTTAAATTCTACAAGGAACTAAGCAGTGTTCACAAGGTTCAACCAAGCTGGTTGGATTATTCCAGCAAAAAGTATGCCTGGAATGAGTTTGTAAACGGGAAAATGGCAATGCAGTATTTTGGTACATGGTTTGTAAATATACTAAACGATACTGAAACGTATCCCAGAGATTTTGACTACGGTATTGTACAGCCCCCTGCAAATCCCGGTGCAAAAAATAACGTGGGTGTTTCTGGTGCTTATGGCATAAACAAGAATACTGAAAATCCGGATGCTGCTTTTGAATATCTTAAATTCGTGGTTGAAAACTGGTATAAATATTTTGGTTCGCCTCCGGCAAGAGTTGATTTGCCTGATGATGAGATGGATAAGGTCATAAAAACTATTGCAGAAAAATCCGGCGGTTCAATAACAGTTGAAGATTACAAGAAAGCAGTTATTGATAATGACCTTGGCTTTGTAGATGAGAAAATAGTTGGTGAAGCTGCGGCCCAGTATTCTTCAGTTATTAAACAGGAAGGTGAAAGATACCTTGTTGGAGAAATAGGACTTGACGAAGCAGTGAAGAATATTAAAAACAAAGTTGATGAAGCAATAAAAACAGAACGAGAACAGAGCGAGGAATAATTTAGTCATTATAATATATTTGCTGGATGAGCTGCGTTGGCTTAGAGCTTAGTTTGCTTAGAGCAGCTCATCCAATTAGAAACGGGTGGTTATCGAATGTCAAGGATGTTAAGCGATTTAAAAATATCTTTAAAACATCAAGAAGCTATTACAGGGTATATATTCATGATCCCGTTTGTATTGGTTTTTTTAGTGTTTCAGTTTATTCCCATATTTATGAGCTTCATACTAAGCTTTATGAACTTTAACAGTCTCAATGCAGTAGAAAAGTTGAGATTTATAGGACTGGCCAATTTTATCAGAGTATTTAAAGATACTACAGCAATTGATTCATATTTAAGGTCCTTTCAGTTTTCACTAATATTTGTTACAGGGATGCTTTTTTCGTCATTATTTATGGCAATTCTTCTAAACAGGAAGTTTTACTTCAGAAGAACTATAAGAACCATGATATACCTTCCTTATGTTTCTAATATAATAGCAATTTCCATGGTTTGGAGAATTATCCTTGAACCGAAGAAGGGACCTGTAAACACTATACTGAGTATTTTTGGGAGTGAGAATCTGCCTTTATGGCTGAATAGTACAAAATTATCATTGCCTACTGTAAGCATTATAAATATCTGGGTTATTATGGCTTTTCAAACGATTATATTTCTATCATCATTACAGAATGTTCCAAATGAGTTATATGAATCTTCAAAAATTGATGGGACCGGACTGTTTGGAAGAATATTTTATGTAACTTTACCTATGATTTCTCCAACAATATTTCTGGTCATTGTTGTTTCTATAATAATTTCATTTAAAAATTATGCAATAGTATTGGGATTGACAAATGGAGGAGGCCCTGGTACATCATCAAGAGTTATAGCTTTAAACATATATGAGGAGGCATTCACGTTTAATAAATACAGTTATGCGTCGGCACAAGCAGTTTTATTGTTTATTGTCATCCTCATTGTTACAATAATACAATGGAAGGGACAGAAAAAATGGGTCCACTATTAAAAAATAAACTTAAAAAAATCATATATTCTGTTTTAATGGCTTTGATCGGGGCTATTACAGTTATGCCGTTTGTTTTTATGGTATCGGCTGCTTTTAAGCATGAAGCGGCTGTGTTTGTAAATCCACTGAGAATAATACCTGAAAAAATAAATTACAATAGCTTTTCACATTTATTTAGCCATGATATGTATTTTAAATGGTATTTGAATACTATTATTATGGTTAGTATAACACTTGCTTTGAGGTTTTTTTTAGTAACAACAGCTGCGTACGCTTTTTCCAGGTTGAATTTTAAGGGAAGGGATCTAATATTTATAGTGCTTATTTCTACAATGATGGTTACTCCTGATACAACCGTAGTTGCTCGTTATCTGGTGTTTGACTATTTAAACCTTATTGATTCGCAGTGGACAGTTATACTGACGAGCATAGTTGATGTATTTTTCATCTTTCTATTAAGGCAATTTTTCATTACAATTCCCCATTCCCTAAGTGAAGCGGCAATAATAGACGGATGCTCTCATTTCAAAGTATATTACAGTATTATTTTACCTTTGTCAAAACCTGTTCTTATAACAATGATCTTGTTTACTTTCATATGGGCATGGAACGAATTTGTGTCGGCATATGTTTTTATAAGCTCAAGGGAAAAGCAAATGGTTTCAGTAGGATTGCAGTATTTCCAGGGTGAGGTAGGTCCTAAATATTCTTTGCAGATGGCAGCAGCTTCTTTGGCTGTCATACCCTGTATATTGATATTTGCATTTACACAGAAGTATTTCGTACAAGGCATGATTGGAAGTGGAATAAAAGGTTAATGATATTTAATAATTATGTATAAAGCTTTAAAATGAGAAAAAGTGGGGTAAATCTGATACTGCTGCTTTTGACTATATCAAACCTAAGTAAATGAAGTATATTTAACTCTTACAATATGACTTTTGAAACTCACTAAAAACCGGTAATCATTCTATAGGGAATATATATCTATTACAAAATATTATAATAATTGGAGGTTTAGATATGAAATATATAAGTTTAGCTATTTTTTTGCTTACAGTTTTAATGGTATTTGCATCATTTGGATGGATATCGTCAACAGCAATGGCAACACCTACTCCATACGGTATATTTGGGAATTGGGAATTTATACCTGATGTGTCTGATGAATTCGACTCGTTTGATTCATCGAAATGGGAAACAGACAACACATCCTGGAGTGATAAGTGGACATGGGACCCGGCCAATGTTACTGTTTCAAATGGAATAATGAAGGTAGCAATGGAGTACAATGTTCATAGCAATATTGATAATGTTCCAAATGGTTGGAATGAATCGTCTTCAAGATGGGGCTATCCATGGAGCTATGTAATAGATGATGCGCCGAACAGCGGTTTAAAACATCTTAGACACAATAGTCAGGATTGCTATGGACTGCAAGATGTATCAACATATCAAGACATCAATAACATACCAAATGGTACTTATACATTTAAAGCATATGTAAGGTCATCCGGAGGACAAAACCAGGCATACATTAAACTAAAAAATCATGGAGGGACCGATATAGTAAGAAATATCACTTCATCGGCTAATTATAGCCTGTATCAGATTGATAACATTAATGTTACAACTGGTAAGATAAATATTACAATTTTCAGTGAATTTGACCCTGGTGAATGGATAGATGTTGATGATGTATCTCTTATTAAGGACGGTGAATCAACAGAAAGAGTTGTAAATGGAAATTTTGAAGATACTGATACGGTATATTACAAGTCAGGGTCTGTGGTATCAAAAAACAAAGTGGGAACAAATGCGTACTACGAAGCCAGAATAAAAGGTGCATCAAGGTATCCGGGAGTCTGCCCTGCTTTTTGGCTTACCCACTACAGCCCAAAAGAACATAGAGAGATTGATTTGGTAGAACTTCAACAGCATGGACTTCAAACTTTGTGGTATGTACTTCATAATGGCTATTCAGAAACTCTCAGCCGCCCGGGTGATGGTTGGTGGAATGTATGGCATGATGCTTATCTGGCTCCGTTTGACCCAAGAAATGATTATCATATTTACGGTTGTGAAGTAACAGATACAGATATTATTTTTTATTTAGATGGTATTGAAAGAGCGCGGGTAGACGCATCATCATTGACATACGGCAGTAAAGAATATAATATATGGCTTTCTATGGGATTAAGGAATCCATTAAAAGGTACTCCGTCTTCCTCAGGTTTTCCAACCCATATGAGTGTTGATTATGTAAGAGTATGGAAAAGGGCCGCACCAACTCATTCCGGACAACTATTGCATGATGATTTTGAAGATGGTGATGATGCCGGATGGAGCAAAAATGGCGGAAGCTGGTCAATAGTACAATCAGGCGGTACGAATGTTTACAAGCAAAGTGACAATTTTGGCTATGCTTCATCTCACAGGGGTTCAACATCATGGGATAATTATTGGGTACAGGTAGAAATGACGCCAATTTCCTTTGGAAGTGGAGGAGTTATGTCTCTGGACTTCAGGTATACTGATCAAAATAACAGATACTGGACATACCTTGGGGACGGTAATATATACTTGAAGAAGAAAGTTGCCGGTACGACAACAACACTTGCTTCAAAAGCTTATACAGTCAATACCGGTACTAAATATATATTAAGGGCAGAAGCTGATGGTTCATTGATAAAAATATATGTTAATGGTGTACAGGAGCTTTCTGCAACTGATTCATCATTAAGCACCGGAGCTGTCGGACTTGCTACCTGGCTGGGCACTGTAGAGTTTGATAATGTAGATGTAAGAGAAATTGAAAAAAAGGTGGATGATTCGGATGCCAGTATAGTATATATCGGATCATGGAATCATCCTAATGACATACCTGCATGCTATAATAATACAATTTCCTCAAATGCAACAAATAATGATTATGCAACATTTACATTTAATGGAACTTCAATCTCCCTTTATGGAAGAAAATCTTCATGGTGTGGAAAAATGGCGATATACATAGATGATATTTACATGCAAACTATTGATACTTACAGTTCCAGTACACAGGACTAGTTTCTTATATATCAAAATAATTCTTTGACCGGCGGTTTACATACTATAAAAATAAAATCTATAGGAGAAAAAAATACATTTTCTTCCGGCTATTGGATTCATCTAGATTATTTTGAATATTATTAGAGAAGTTATAAATGACAAAATTGGAGTCCTGGTCTACAGGACTCCAAAATAACAAACGGCTTCATCTATTTTGAATCCCGTTCATAGTTCATTTGCAAACGGCGTCTGCAGGATATAGTCAGAAGATTCCTTTTTGGAAGAATCACGATATTGAAATGGTGTATTTCCTGTATTCGTTCCCACTGAATTTGTATAATTTGAAGTAATGACAGATAAATGGTATAATCACTTTAGAATAAGTACTGGAGGTTTATTAAAATGCCCTATTATGATCTTAAATGCAGTAAATGCAATTACGAGTTTAATAAAAAAGCAGCCATGGCCGACCGCTCGGAAAATAAAATTAAATGTCCTGAATGTGGAAGCAATGAATTGGAAGCAGTTTTTAAAAATATAAATATAATTCAATCAAGAAAAAATAGCCCTCCTGCTTGCCCAAATATGGATAAATGCGGCAGTTGCTGCGAGATACGGTAAATATAATCAATTAAATATAAAAGGCTCCCTTAAGGAGCCTTTTTACTTAAATTTTATTCCAGGGCTTGAACAAGCCTTCACTTTGTCAAATGTCTAAAGATGGCTGTTAGTGCAGCGATAATTTTTATTCAAGTATTTCTATATATGTGTCCTCTGAGCTGCCTTTCTTTTCACTGCTTTCTTCACTTGTTCCATCCTTTTCACCGTCTTTTTTACCATCCTTGGTATCTTCCTGCTCCGAACCCTTATTTTTAAGGGTATCCTGGACTTCTTCATTCATTGTTTCCTTTATGGGAGGATCATCGCTTATAAGTGAAGGTGTTCTTGGAAAAGCAGCATCAAGCTGGAAGCTGCCTTTGAAATCCTTCCGGTCCTTTCCGCCAACCTTAAACTGCACTTTCTGTATTTCCTTAAGCTCGGTAAGAGTATTTACCACTGAAAAGATGGTCATCTGTTCAGCATCTTTGCCGCCTGGATGCTTATCGACAAAATGCTTTGAAAAGTCCACAGTTGCAATTCCTTCTTTAACTGTTACCGGAGCTCTTAATTCTGTTCCGTCGGGAATTGTTGCTATAAGCCCTGAGTTTTTATCCGGTCCCTTGATAAGCTCTTTAGCTATGGCAGACGCAAGATTATCAACACTTTTTTTCGCCTCCGCAATTGGAATATAGCGAATGAGCTTCCTCAGTTTTGTATTGTCCTGATTTGCAAAATATAGGTGGACCGGAACTTTATCTGTAAACTTTCCGGCTTCAGCCTCACTTATGTACACGCTGCTCACCGGAAAAATCTCATCGTTTTCTGAATCTCCTATTCCCAGCTTTTGCAGCAGGCTGCACCCGCTGAACATGGATACTGCCAAAAAACATACAAGTAAAACAAAAGATAGTTTGCGCATATGTATACACCTCACGTTATTTTTCTTCCACAGCTTATTCATATGCCGCAAACTGCCCCAGTATTCTATTTTTTTTCAAATAAAAAACCCACTATTTTTTTTACTTCTTCATTTTTTACGCTATAACATATTTCCAATCCTTTTCTTTGCCCCTTTATTATACCGGCGCTCCTGAGCTTTGCCAGATGTTGGGAAACAGTAGATTGAGGAATGTCAAGACAGCTTTGCATACGGCTTACATTGCAGCCATTTTCCATAAGTCCCTTTACTATACACAGTCTATAAGGATGGGCTATTGTCTTTAAGATTTCAGCTATCCTCTCATATTCATCCATATTTATTTTCACTCTCTACATCCACTCCGTTCCGAGAATATACGACCAATTGCTAATGCTGCAGCAAAAAAAATGAGTTCCAAAATCAATCGGCAATGTTTTTAGCTGCGCATCTTTATCATTGTTGTGCCGTTAAAGCTGATGCAGCGCTCATCTGTTGATTTTCAAAACTAATAAATTTTTCACTGTTAACAGATGTATTAATTCCATACAATATGACTTTACCTATATAAACAAACTCATATCCGACTCTTCTGCCGATCCAAGGAATGATGCTACTCCTCCAATTTCCACTTCATCCATAAGTTCTTCTCTTTTTATTCCCATAATATCCATGGACATATTGCATGCCACCAGCCTTACGCCATGATCCTTCGCCTGTTTTATAAGCTGTTCAAGTGATTCCACATTTTTCTTTTTCATTATCCCCCTTATCATTTTGCCGCCCATGCCAAGCATATGCATTTTCGACAGTTTCAGCTTACCTGAACCCCTTGGCATCATAATGGCAAACATTTTTTCAATCATGTTTTTACTTGTTTTGACCTTTTCACTTTTCCTTAATATGTTAAGTCCCCAGAATGTAAAGAACATAGTTACTTTTCTACCCATGGCGGCAGCCCCGTTTGCTATTATAAATGAGGCAATTGTTTTGTCAAGATCATTACTGAAAATTACCATTGTTTTGTCATTTTTCCCTTTACCCATTTCAATCACTTCCTCCTGCCTGTTTTTTTTCACATATGCAAATATAGTTTCATTTTCCTGTTTAACCTTTAATAGTTTATTACCGGTTTTTTCACACCAGGACTTTATGTCTTCTCCAAAAGCAGGATCTGTTGCCATAATTTTTACTATTTCTCCATAGTTCATTTTCTTTACGGTATCAAACACCTTTATAATAGGTCCCGGGCATTGAAGACCGCATGCGTCCAATTCCATCGTAATATCTTCGTCACAGCCTTCAGCCTCACAATTCATGGATTTAAAATCATCATTTATCAGTATTTTGTCATATTCATATATATCCTCATTGGATTGTTTTTGTACGGCCAGTGAATAGGTCTTGTAACCTCCGCTTAGGTTTAGTACGTTCTTAAAACCATGCTGCTTTAATATCCTGTAGGCAATATACCCCCTGAGCCCAACCTGGCAAAAAATATATACTTTCTTTTCCCTGTCAATTTCATCAAGCCTATCCCTTAAATCGTCGACTTGAATATTAACAGCACTATCTATGGTTCCGGCAGCAAATTCGGAAGGTGTTCTCACATCAACGAGGACACTGTTTGATTTATCCAGGTTCTCAATATCATGCCAGTGGAATATATTGTGTTCACCTTTTAAAACATTTGATGCTACATATCCGGCTATATTAACAGGGTCTTTTGCGGATGAATAAGGCGGTGCATAAGCAAGCTCCAATTCTTCCAGATCATAGACCGTCATCCCGGCACGCAGCGCCGTAGCCAGTACATCAATCCTCTTATCCACACCGTCATACCCTATTATCTGCGCGCCCAGAATTTTACCATCTTCTTTTGAAAACATAAGTTTAACAGCCATGGGAACGGCTCCCGGATAATATCCCGCATGGGATGGAGAATGTGTAAACACTTTTTCATATTCTATTTCTCTTTTTTTTAATAACTTTTCATTGTTGCCGGTTATTGCAATAGTCAAATCAAATACTTTCACAATAGAAGTGCCTTGGGTACCTTTGAATTCTTCATTAAGCCCACAAATATTGTTAGCAGCAATTCTTCCTTGCTTATTTGCAGGACCTGCAAGAGGTATAAGTGCGGGATACCCGCTTACAAAATCCTTAATCTCTACTGCATCACCTACGGCATATATGTCCGGGTCGGATGTAGCCATTCGGCTGTCTACCAGTATACCGCCGGTTTTCCCTGTTTTTAGCCCGGCATCCTTTGCCAGGGAAGTCTCAGGCTTTACACCTATACCCAGGATAACCATATCCGTCTTAAGAAGCTTTTTATTTGAAAGCTCCGCAACTATGCATGATTTATCTTCTTTACAGGATTTTAATGCGTTATTCAAATAAAACTCCACACCTTTTATTTTAAGGTGCTGATGGACAATTGAAGCCATTTCATAGTCAAGAGGCCCGATAACGTGGTCTGCAAGTTCAACAACTGTAACCTTTACGCCCATGTTATGAAGATTTTCGGCAACCTCCAGGCCGATGAAACCGGCGCCTACAATTACGGCTCTTTTTGGCTTTTCCCTGTCAACATAATCTTTTATCCTGTATGTGTCAGGAATATTCCTGAGGGTAAAAACCTTTTTGGAATTTAATCCCGGCAGAGGAGGCTTTATAGGTTCGGCACCGGGTGACAATACAAGCTTATCGTAGCTTTCAAAATAAGTTTCGTTTTTTTCATAATCCTTAACTTCTACGGTTTTTTTATCGGAATTAATTTTTACAACCTCGCTTTTAATCCTCACATCAATGTTAAACCGGGTTTTCATCATTTCAGGTGTAGTTACCACAAGCTTTTTTTTCTCCTTTATAACTTCACCTATATAATATGGAAGACCACAATTGGCAAAAGAAATATATTCACCTTTTTCAAACACTATTATCCGTGCATCTTCATTCATCCTTCGAAGCCTTGCAGCGGCTGTTGCCCCACCTGCCACACCACCTACGATCAATACTTTCAACCCCATAGCTTTTAACCCCCATTTTTTTGTTTATTATTTAACAATTCTTTGCATTGTTATATTTGTATATTATGATTTTACAATATAATATATGCATTGTCAAAATATTTAATAGCCAATTTGACTCTTTTAAACTTTCAGCTTTAGTTTTACTTACATATTAAAGGTACTTTCATCGGGCAGGGAAACTCTCTTTGTAAGGAGCCTTGTTATAATTAAAGCAATGAATGAAAATATTGGAATCAAAACAATAACTGAATGCAATGAAAACTTTATGGATATAAAGCTTGCAATAGCCGGTGCCAGTGCCCAGCCAACAGACCCAACCAGAGTCTGGATACCGAAAAGTGCTCCTCTCTTTTCCGAAGGGGTACTTTCACTGGTAAGAGACATTATAACAGGTTCTATTCCACCCACTGCAAACATAAATAATCCGTATACAAGTGCAAAAAGCCATAGGCTCCTCACAAATACTAAAATACAGCTTATTAAAATTCCTGAAATAAAACAAATTCCAAGAAGCCTGTACCTGTCGTATTTTGCACCCAAGCGTCCCGTAAAAATAGCTGAAACAGCTGTCATCATTGCCGTAAAACCGCTAATAATGCCGGTTGTCCTGGACGATCCTTCAATCGTGCCCCTTGTCATCTGGACAAAAAGAGCAAGATAGGGAGCAAAAACAGTTCTGGACATTCTTAAGAGCAGAAGCATAATAAGCATTAAAACAATGGAGTATGAAATAATGGATTTGAATGAAATAAAAAATCCGGTCTTTGTCTCTGCTTTGCTTTTGGATATCCTGACTTCCTTAACGACAAACAGGACAAGCAGGAAATCAAGAAACATAATTACAGCTCCGATAAGGAAACTGGCCTATAGCCCATGCTTTCAGCTATAATGCCACCAATTGCAGGACCTGCCGACAGTCCTATGAAAGTAGATGAAGACAAAAATCCAAGGGAATATGAAAGCTTATCATCAGGTGTATTGGAAGCAATAAATGCTGACGATGCTCCGACAGTACCCGTTAATAATCCCTGGCAAATTCTTAAAAGTATAATTTGCCATACTTCAACAGACAAGCTTAAACCCAACAGTACAATACTTGCACAGAAAACCGCTCTTAACAGCATCAGCTTCTTACCATACCTGTCAGCCAGAATACCCCATATGGGAGCCATCAATCCCATACCTAAAGCCGGCGCCGCACTGGTAATTGCAGTATAGAATTTTAACCTGTCCAGATCTTTTATGCCAAGCTCCTGTATATAGTAAGGCAAAAAAGGAAGACTCAAACCAAAGCTCATAAGTGAAATAATCTGTGTAAACCAAATAATATAAAGATTAACCTTCCAGCGTTCCAACCAAAATCCCCCAATATAAATTCAACATGCTATATTCTATATCATCTATAGATCATTTTCAACCGCCATTAACCTAAGAGCAATTTGCGTTGTTATAATTTTCTTAATGGAGCATACTAAATTTAGTAGTATGAATAATAAGCATATACAACATTTAGTGTGCTCCGTGCTTGAAATTGATTAAGGCACAAATTGC
>JANQLN010000037.1 GCA_028280575.1 Clostridia bacterium | reverse complement strand
ACTTTTTTTTAAAAAACCCTTGACAACTATTAGCTGGTCTAAATTCATTCCCAATGATAACTGTTTCATTATACACATAAATCTTCTCAATGTTAAAATTGGAGAAACTCAAAATCATTATATGGTTGACAACCTTTATAAAAATGGTAGAATATACTGGACATAAAAACGGAAGGAAGATGTAATTGGGAAATTTGCTTGAGAATAAAAATATATTAATTATGGGGCTTAGAAATAAATGGAGCATTGCCTGGGGTATTGCAAAAGCTGCTCAAAGAGAGGGAGCAAAGGTTTTGTTAACATACCAGGGAGAAAGGGAATACCCAGGTGTGAAAGCTTTGGCAGTTGATTTGGGGTATGCACCTGTATACAGGTGTGACATTTCTAGTGACCGCGAGATAGACAGACTTTTTACAGATATAAAAAAAGAAACAGGAAATTTGCATGGACTGGTACATTCCATAGCCCATGCAAAGCGTGAAGATATCCAAAATAGCTTTATAAATACTTCAAGAGACGGATTTGCCCATGCGATGAATATCAGTGCTTATTCATTACTTGCAGTGAGCAGAAAGGCTCTGGGAATGATGGATAAGGGGGCCAGTATTGTTACTCTTACATATATGGGCGCTGAGAGAGTTTTTCCAGGTTACAATGTAATGGGTGTGGCAAAGGCTGCACTGGAATCTACGGTCAGGTATCTTGCATATGAGCTTGGAGGCTATGGTATACGGATTAATGCATTGTCCGCAGGTCCTATCAAGACTATTTCGGCTAAAGCAATTAAGGATTTTAATAATATTATTGAAAATTTTGGAAAAAAAGCTCCTTTAAGAAAGCTTATTAAACAAGAAGAACTTGGTAATGCGGCACTTTACTTTTTGAGCAGCTTGTCAGCAGGAACAACCGGTGAAGTGATGCATGTTGATTGCGGATATAATATTATGGGATAGTATTGTTAATTGGGACCAAAACAAATTCCTCAAATTAAAAATATAAAAAAAGAGCAGAAAAAAAGCACCCATATAATATTTAAAAATAATTCCCAAATAGCCTGGTGCTTTCAAAATGTAAAATGATTTAAAATCAAATCAAGTTCTATATTAAAAAGGAGGAACAAAAAATGAAAAACTTTTTTGTTACATGCACATTATACCATAAAAGTGCCAATAATTGTATTACAATTATATAAAAATAATTTTAACAAAATATTAATAAATCCTTCCTACTTAAAAAAGTACTGTTTTTTTATAGCGAACAAAAAATATATGGAACGCCATATTACAGGAATTTTTACGTTCCGTAAAAATATTTTCAGGCTTTTTTTATCTGATTGTTTTAACGTTCTTAAAAAGGTTAATATTATGATTATAGAAAAACATACGGCATTGCGCTTTTATAAAATGAAATATATAATAAGCTTAATGTGATGAAAACAGTTGGCAATTGTGCTGTTTTTATTTATGAATACAAGGAGTAGTAAATTGGGAAATGAAGCTTATATAAATGCAGTTACCGACGAACTAATAAAGAAGCTTGACTATTTACCTGCAAGGGATTCTCACGGTAGATTTATGCTGGAAGATAAGGTTATAATACTTGAAAAGCTTGAATTGAGCCAATACACCATTGTTATGCTGATTGACGGGGATAACATGGATTCTAAGGAAATTGACATCAATGTACGCATGGGCAGTCAATATCTTGATGCACTAAAAAGTAACCATATAGAAGAAACCGAATTGGTGCAGGTATTTATATTTAATGGAAAACCTGAGTCTTTAAAAAACCTGATTATTAGAAATTCTATTGAAAATTCGCTTTATGACAGTGATATTTCATATGTGATTGTAGAAAAGTTTAATCAAAATGTATTCTACTGGGGAAAAAACAGTCCTAATATTCAAAGTATTATTTCCATATTAAAACAAGGGACCGGGATGAATTATACTTCTTTTGAATTATATCCGGATATTGAAGAGAAAGTTTACGAGGAAATTAAGCAGGAAGAAATAGCACCGGTAACAAATAAAATTAGAATTACTTATATAATAGTCATGATTAATGCAGCAGTATGGGTATTAGGAAATATATTAAGAATTTCAACAGGTTTTGATTATTTTACTATATACGGAAGTAAATCCAATATTCATATTATACTGGGAGAATACTGGAGATTAATTACTCCCATGTTTCTCCATGCAGATTTAATGCATCTTTTCGCAAATTCATTTTCACTGGTAATTTTCGGCCAGGTTGTTGAAAGGTTTTATGGTGTGAAAAAAATGCTCTATATTTATGTTATAGCGGGTATCACAGGCAACATAATGAGTTTTGCATTTACTCCGAATGTTTCCCTTGGAGCCTCGGGCGCCGTATTGGGTGTCGGGGGAGCCCTGGTATTTATGTGGATAAGGAACAAAAACTCATATTCAATAAGGAGAAGGCAATACATAACCTTGGTTTTCCTGTTCTTTTTTAATATAGTTTATGGATTCAACCAGACAGGAATTGATAACTATGCACATCTTGGGGGAGCATTGGGAGGTTATTTGGTTTCGGGATTGTCAGGCCTGAGAAATATAAAGCTGAAACCCGGGAAAAGAACGGCTTATTTGATTATTTTATTTATAATAAATATATTTGGTTTATTGATAGGGTTTATAAGGTTTTCTGCTTAAGGAAAGAAGGTGATTTTTTGTTCAGATACGAAATGCATTTACATACCCGGGAAACCAGTCCTTGCGGGAAAGTAAAGGGAAAAGAGATTGTCAGGCTGTACAAGGAAAAAGGCTATGATGGGATTGTAGTAACAGACCATTACAACTTAATGTTTTTCGGCAGTTTTTCGAAGATGAAATGGTCCGATAAGGTTGATATGTATTTAAAGGGCTACCGGAATGCTCTTAATGAGGGTAGAAAGCTTGGAATGAGTGTTTTGTTGGGAATGGAAATAAGGCTGAGGTTCAATTTTAATGAGTATTTGGTTTATGGTTTTGATGAAGAATTTCTTTTTAATAATCCAAAGCTTTACCATATGAGTCTTCGTAAACTCAGCGCCCTGGTCAAAAAACACAATTTTGTAATTTATCAGGCCCATCCTTACAGGATTGGAATGACCAGGTGCAAAAGGGAATATATTGATGGAATTGAGGTATATAACGGTAATCCCAGGCATAATTCAAGAAATGATAAAGCAAAAGAATATGCAAAAGTCCACAATCTAAAAACTATATCAGGGTCAGATTTTCACAGAATTGAGGATGCGGGAAGGGGAGGAGTTATCCTTCCATATAATCCTAATAATGGTGCAGAACTTGCCAAAATTCTGCGAGAAAGTAAAAAAGTCAAATTAATTGAGACATAAATTCTCAAGTTTTGTAAAATGGTATTGACATTTGTAATTATTTATTATAATGTACATTTGAAGTAATATAAATTGGGGGGGTAAGTTTATGAGATCAATAGGTATTGTTAGAAAGATTGATGAATTGGGTCGTATCGTTTTACCGAAGGAGTTAAGACGGTCTTTGGATATTTCCGAAGGTGACCCTATGGAAATTTTTGTAGATGTGAACACTATAATTTTGAAAAAGTATGAGCCTTCTTGTATTTTTTGTGGTGAAGCACGCAATGTTAAAGTGTATAAAAGCAAAAATATTTGTAATGAATGTATGGATGAGATTAAAAAGTAATGAAAATCTAAAAAGAGACCTTATGAGGTCTCTTTTTTATGAAAAATTTTTTAATTGACATTGGATTAGCCACTATTAGTACTCGTTACTTGAAACTGATTAAAGCTCAGATTGCTTAATTGCAGAAATAGAATTTATTTAAGCTTGGATGATATGATTTTATAAAGCTGGGAGAAATTTGATGATTATAAATGATTTTTTTGGCGGTAAATTTATATTTAATGGTAATTTGTACAGTGAAAATAATTTGGATAACCTGGTTTTTCCCGGTTTGCATAATGTTTATGATGTCGTAAGGGTAATAGGCAGGGTGCCGTTGTTTTTGGAAAATCATTTTAATAGGCTTACAGCTTCACTTCAATTGTCAAATACATCTGATTGCCTGAGGATGGAACAGCTTTGCCAGGATATGAACAGCCTGTCAGTAGAAAATAAAATTGACAATTTTAATGTAAAAATAATTGTCAATAAGGACAATAATAAGCTAAATTACATTGTTTATATTGTTAACAGTTATTATCCTACGGAGGTCCAATATGCCCGGGGTGTTAAAGCAGCGCTTTTTTGTTGGGAAAGAAAAAACCCTAACCTGAAGCTTATAAATGATTCTTACAAGAGAGCTGTGAAAGATGAACTGGTTAGGAAGGAAGTGTTTGAGCTTTTATTGACCAGCAAAAATAATATTATTACCGAGGGAAGCAAATCCAATGTGTTTTTTATTAAAGGCAGCAAGGTATATACATCTCCGGGGCAATTTGTCCTTAAGGGGATAACCAGAAAATATGTGCTCAAGGCATGTAAAAATGTAAATATTGAACTTGTTGAAGAGCCTGTTGCCAAAGATATTTTATCAACAATAGAAGGAGTTTTCATTTCGAGCACCTCAATAAAAATTTTACCGGTTGCAGCAATTG
The DNA here is from genome assembly GCA_028280575.1 of Clostridia bacterium. Taxonomy (GTDB): domain Bacteria; phylum Bacillota; class Clostridia; order Acetivibrionales; family STF1-152; genus JANQLN01. The sequence goes on along the minus strand of JANQLN010000037.1, from coordinate 27,345 downwards.
ACAACCATACATATGGTTCTTCATCAAACGGATTAATACTGGCTATATCGGGTGAATTTGATAAAATTGTAAACACATATATCAAAAATCATATTGTATAGAAGTTACATTAGTCAAGAAAAGAGTCCAGAGAGCTTCCGATTTGTTTATAAATGTCTGACATCATTGCATTAAACGCCTTGCCTGCCTTGAAAAACCTTTTCATTTCAGGAATGTTTGAAAGCTCTTTATATTCTGCATTAACATCTTTGATTAATTGTTCTGCGTCCTTTGGATTCACACATTTGTATATGGCCGTCTGTTTTTTTGAAAATCTTTTAACACGTTCTTTCAGATTTCCGATTTTGTCTATTTGTTTTTTTGCATTTTGCAGATCAGTGAACTCTTTTGTAGCTGTTATGCTTTTGGCAAGCTCATATGTTTTATCCCTGACAGACATTTAAAGCACCCCGTATTTGATATTAGAAGAACAAACTCTGCGCTCCCGCTGTTTTCACATTAACATGATATTACATGAAATAATAATATGTGATTGAAAAATACTAAAAATATGAAATTTAATGAAAATAAATAATACGCTCCATCATTAGAAATAATAAGTATATACAACGTTTAGTATGTTCCTTATTTGAAATTGATTAAGGCGCAAATTACTTACTTTGGGAGTGTTCTTACAATGTCAAGGATAGTAGTCGTTGGCGGTGGATGGGCCGGCTGTGCCGCAGCTGTGGCAGCAAAAAAGAAAGGCATGGATGTAGTTTTGCTGGAAAGAACTGATATGCTTCTTGGAACCGGACTTGTCGGCGGTATAATGCGGAATAACGGAAGGTTCACCGCTGCCGAAGAGATGATTGCTATTGGAGCAGAGGAGCTTTTTGAGCTGATTGACGGATGTTGTAAATATAAAAATATAGATTTTCCGGGACACAAGAATGCCTCTTTATATGATATATCCATGGCACAAAGAAGAATAAAGCTGTTCTTAAAAGAAAAAGGAATCAAGGTTTTTATGGAAACACGAGTGGACGAAGCCTTTAAGGACGGACCGTTTTTAAAAAAGGTTTATGCAGGCAAAAACAGGGTTTTTGAAGGGGATTTTTTTATTGATGCAACCGGTACGGCAGGGCCTCAAAAAAACTGTGCCAAATATGGGAACGGATGTGTAATGTGTATTATGAGATGTCCCACATTTGGCGGCAGGACAGGCTTGGCAGATTTATGCGGTACCAGCTTGTACAGTGCGGAAAACGGTAAGGGGTTTAAAGGTGCAATGAGTGGTTCATGCAAGCTTATGAAGGATTCTTTGTCCCGGCAATTGATAAATAATCTGGAATTGTACGGAGTTGCAGTTGTTCCTCTAGCCGATGATTCAATCGGGGATCTTACGTCGATAAAAGCCTGCCAGCAGTATGCCTCCCAGGAGTATAAAGAAAATATAGTTTTATTAAATACGGGACATGCAAAAATGATGATACCCTTTTTAAAGCTGGAAAAACTGCAGGAGATACCCGGATTGGAAAATAGTCGTTATGAAGACCCGTATTCGGGAGGAAGGGGTAATTCCATAAGGCTTGCAGGTATGGTGCCATGTGATGAATACATGAGGGCAGAAAATGTTTATAATCTATTCTGCTGCGGTGAAAAAGCAGGTCCGATGGTCGGACATACCGAAGCGCTGGTAACGGGTACAATAGCAGGATGGAATGCTGCTTTGAAGGCAGATGGGAAAGAATGCGTAAAATTGCCGGAGGATTTAGCGGTGGGCGATTATATAAAATATTCTTTAATTAAAACCGAAAAGAAGGAAGGGGTAATTAATAAAATGACATTTTCAGGTTCGGTTTATTTTGACAGGATGAAAGAAAAGTCACTTTATAGTATAAATATACAGCAAATACGAGAAAAGGTTTCAAGGCTTGGAATGGAAAATTTTTTCAGGGCTTAAAATTTCGCCATTGCATACAATAATAAATGAAAACCGCTATTTGCGGCAGTATGGGAGGTAGGATAATGAATCATAATCAAAACCCTATAAACAGGGTTAAATGTGTTGTGAACACTTGCGAACACTATGTGGAGGGAGATAAGTGCAGTGCCGAGTATATTGAGGTACAGCCCCAAAATGCTTTGAACTCCCAGGAAACAGACTGTTCTACCTTTATGCCAAAAGGATAGAAGAATCCTTCCATGACCCGTCTTTTTAAAGACGGGTTTTTTAATATTGACTGAACAAACTGCTCATGGATTTATTTTTATTGCATCTTTTATTGGGGATATGTATAATATAAGAAAAATTATACGAGAGTTGATAGCTTTTATGGGAAAGACAAATGTAGTTTTAACCGGGATGCCGGGATGTGGGAAAAGTACAACGGGAAAGCTGCTGGCCGAAAAGCTTGGTAAAAATTTTTCCGATACGGATGAAATGATACAAAAAGAAATAAAAAAACCGTTAAGGCAGATGGTGCTTGAAGATGGCAGAGACAAATTTCTTACGGTACAGGAGGAAATAATCCTTGGTACTGACTTTTATAATTCGGTAATTTCTACCGGAGGCAGTGTGGTATTAAGCGTTAATTCAATGCAGAAATTTAAAAAGTCAGGGATAATAGTATATCTGTATTTAGACCCTGATGAAATAAAAAAGAGGCTGGGACCTGATAGAAGGCTTGCAAGGGATAGCGGCCAAAGTATTGCCGGCATGTATTTAGAGCGGGAGCCCTTGTATCAAAGGAATGCAGATATCACAGTCGATTGCAGCGGGCTGTCACCTCACGAGGTTTGTGATTCAATTTTAGAGAAGCTGGGGGATGAACATGATAGGTAATAGCTTTGGAAGGATTTTTAGAATAACTACATCCGGGGAGTCTTATTCCGGAGCTTTCAGAAAACGGCCCGGAATACCTGAAAAGCTGTACGGGGGACTTGTAGTAATTGTGGATGGAGTACCTTCCGGTATCCATATAACCTCCGGGATAATACAGGAGGAACTGGACAAGAGGAAACCCGGACAGTCCAGGCTTGACACTCCCAGGAAAGAAATGGACCAGGTTTACATATTTTCGGGTGTCATGGAGGATGACATGAGCACGGGGGCACCGGTAGGAATGATTATTCCTAATGTAAATATTGATGATGAAAACATTGAAAAGCACAGGTCATATAAAAATTATATACGTCCGGGCCAGGCAAATCATACATATTTTAGAAAATACGGGAAATATGCCGATTGGCTGGGAGCGGGCAGAGCCTCAGGGAGGGAAACAGCGGCCAGGGTTGCCGGCGGGGCAATCGCCAAGCTGATCCTGGACAGAAAAGGAGTTGATGTAATTGCTTATACCGTAGAATCACATGGAATCAGGGCAGGAGAGATTACATACGGGAAAGCAAAAGAAAATTATAGGAAAAATGAAATTAATTGCCCTGATTTAATAACGGCCAAAAAAATGATTGATGATCTTCTTGACGTAAAAAAGGAGGGAGATACATGCGGGGGTATTATTGAAATAATTGCAAAAGGTGTACCGGCAGGTCTTGGAGAACCGGTTTTTGATAAGCTTTCCGCAACTTTATCCCATGCTTTGATGTCGATCGGAGCAGTTAAAGCAATTGAGTTTGGGGACGGATTCGAGCTTTCAAGGAAAAAGGGCTCTGAAGTAAATGATGTGCCAGTGATGGATAATAGATTAAATAAAGTAAGGCTAAAAACAAATCGCATGGGTGGAATTCTTGGCGGAATCTCCAACGGGGAAGAAATCAGAATAAGGGTGGCTGTTAAGCCGACGCCTACCATTTCAATGGAGCAAAGCACCGTAGATGTTGAAAAAAAGGAAAATACAACAGTGAAATTCAAAACAAGAAATGATCCGTCCATATTGCCAAGGATATATCCCGTTTGTGAAGCGATGGTTAGAATTGCACTTGTTGATGCTCTCTTAATGTTTGAAGCTTTTGAAGCCCTGGGAATAAATAATGACGATTATTATAAAAATATCTGATATAAGAAAATGCTCATATAAAAAAGAGCACATTATCTGTGCCCTTTTTTAATGGGGATGAAAGACTGTTTTTAACAACAGCTTCCATAGCCATATCCAAAGAATCGATTATCGTAGAACAAAAGTAGGAATAAAATGATAAAGAATAAAATTGTACAATCACAGCCATATCCTAAAAATCCACATCTTTCTGCCATTTTGATTCTACCTCCTTATGTTTTGGATACTATATACTATTCTGAATTATGTAAAATCGTTACTAAATTACTAAGGCTCCAATTGACCTGTTTGTCGGCTAAAACCGCCTTTGTCAAGGTATGGAGTCCTTACAGGCTTAATATTATAAGCTTTTACGGAACTATAAAGCATGGTACAATAAACGTGGATACATTACCTGCAGCGATTATGTATCAATTTTACGCAGAAATATTTTGTAAGGCTGTCATGACAGTTAAAATAATAAATTACAATAAACAATAATAAAATGCATTGTAGAGTTTGAAACAATAATATATAATGTAGGCTGTAAAATTTAATATTGAATAAACAGGTGCGGATTATTCCAGTTTTTTATAAACTCTTATAATCTGAGAAAAGGGAAGTCGGGTGCAAATCCCGCGCGGTCCCGCCGCTGTAAAAGATTAGTTTCTTCGAAAATGCCACTGGAAAATAACAGGAATGCAGACGGAGTGTTAATGCTTGAGCCAGAAAACCTGCCTGGTTAGAATTGCGTTAACTCTACGAGTGATAGAGGTGTATTTCATGTAAAGGTGTTTTTGAACAGGTTTCCATGGCCTCTTGACTTTATTGGTTAAGAGGTTTTTTTATTCATAATAGGAGGAAGAGAAAGGTGGGGCATACTTGATGAAGGGAAATTTCTATGGTGTTGGCATAGGGCCTGGAGATCCGCGGATGATTACATTAAAGGCCGCAGACATATTAAAGCATGCAGATGCGGTTGCAGTACCAAAAACCGGCGAAGGCAAGGACAGTCTGGCCTTATCAATTGCAGAAAATGTAATTGATAAAGACAAGGAAATACTGGACTTGATTTTTCCGATGACCAATAACGGGGAGCTTCTGCAAAAGAGCCGTAAGATTGCTGAAAATAAAATAACGAAAGAGCTGGACCGGGGGAAAAATGTGGCACTTATTACCCTTGGGGACCCTACAATTTACAGCACATGCATGTATATATATGAAGCTATGGAGGCAAGAGGGTATAATTGTGAGCTGGTTGCCGGAATAACATCCTTTTGTGCATCTGCTGCAAGGGCCGGCATAAGCTTATCGGAGGGAAAGCAGTCTTTTGCCGTCATACCGTCCGTTGCTGATATGGAAAGACTTGGCGAAATGCTTTTAAAGTTTGACACCATAATTATTATGAAATGTTCATTAAGGTTTGAAGAGCTTAAGAAAAAGCTTAAGGATGAAAACCTGTTTGACAAAGTGGTGCTGGTTGAAAAATGCGGACTTTTTGGGGAAAAAGTGATATATGACCTGGATAGCTTATCGGCCGGAGAGCTTAGTTATTTTTCGACCATAATAATTAAAAACAAAGCAACGGGACGGAGTACTATATAGGAGATGATTTTTAATATATGAACATCCTTGTAACAGGAGTTAACTACAAGACTGCTGATATTGATATTCGTGAAAAACTGAGCTTTGTAAGAAGTGATAGGATAAAGCTTCTCGAAAGGCTTGCTGGTTTGGATAACGTTATTGAATCCGTTTTGGTGTCCACATGTAACAGGACTGAAGTGTATGTTTTTCTTGAACGGATGGAATCGGGAAGTAAACCCATTGAAAGAATGCTGTGCGATTTTAAGGAGCTCAATTTATCTAAGATGTGTAAATATTTCTACAGCTATGAGGGAAAAAAAGCTGTAGAACACCTTTTCAAAGTAGCTTCAGGCCTTGATTCCATGGTGCTTGGAGAAGACCAGATTCTGGGCCAGATAAAGGAAGCAAGTGAGACTGCAATCAAATTGAAGACAAGCTCCAAAATTTTGAACACTATGTTTAGATTTGCAATTACTGCTGCAAAAAGGGTAAAAACCCTCACGAGTCTTTCCAGGAATTCACTTTCTATTGGTTCCCTTGCAGTTAAGCTTTTGGAACAGAGATACAAAGGAAAGCTTGAAGACAAAACTGCAATGGTTATCGGTGCAGGAAAGATAGGATGTATTACACTTAAAAACCTTTTGTCAAAGGGAATAGGAAGTGCCTATGTGACTAACAGAAGCCATGGAAGGGCCCTCGATTTATCCTTGAAAATCCCGGTTGAAAAGGGAAGAATAAAGATTATAGACTATAAAGGGCGTTACGCTTTAATGGATGAATGCCACATAGTAATAAGCTGTACTGAAAGTCCCCACTATACAATAACCAGGGATTTGCTGAAGGAAAATATTAGCACCGAAAGGGAGAGGATTTTTATTGACCTGGCAGTACCAAGAGATATTGACAATGAGATAACACATATCAAAAATTTATCATATTTTAATGTTGACGATTTGAAACAGGCAGCAGGTGAAAATGAGATCCTCAGAAAAAAAGAAGCCTGTAAAGCCGAGGTTATACTTAATGAATATATGGATGAATTTACAAGATGGTATGATTTTAGAAGCGTACTTCCCCTTGTAAAGGATATACAAAGGCTTGCAAATGAGTTTGTTCAAGAAAAAACAAACAGAATTTCAAGCCTTGAATCAATAAGTGAAGAGGATTTGGAAATTGTGAAGGAATCCATAAACAGCAGCTTGAAGGATTTGATGAAAAGATTTGTTTACAATGTAAAAGAATATGAGGATAGTAACGATTTGGAGATATATTTTAAATGCCTCAGAAAAGCCCTTAAATAGGAGGACGCCATGCCAAAAATCTTTGTAGTCGGCCTGGGACCGGGAAATGCCATGGAAATGACGCCCAGGGCTAAAAAAGCACTTGAAGGATCGGACGTAATTGTAGGTTATACAGCCTATATAGAACTCATAAAGAAATATTTTCCTGACAAACAGTTTATGTATTCGGGAATGAAAAAAGAAATTGAAAGATGCAAAATGGCCCTTGACAAATCGGCAGAAGGATTTAAAGTTTCAGTGGTCAGCAGTGGAGATAGCGGGATATACGGGATGGCAGGAATTTTAATTGAAGTTGCAAACAGGCAATATCCCGGAATTAATGTTGAGGTCATACCTGGAATAACTGCTGCATCAGCAGCTGCGGCAATATTGGGCGCACCTTTGACCCATGATTTTGCCGTAATAAGCTTAAGTGATCTTATGACACCCTGGGAGATAATAGAAAAAAGGATAGAACTAGCTGCATCGGCTGATTTTGTAATATGCATCTATAATCCCAGGAGCAAAAAGCGCATAAGACATATTGACAAGGCAAGGGATATCATTCTCAAATACAGAAAACCCGATACTCCTGTGGGCATTGTAAGAAATGGGGGAAGACATGATGAAAGCGCAGTTGTTACTTCGCTTGACATGATGCTTGAAAACAAGATTGACATGTTTACGGTATTGATAGCCGGGAACTCATCAACCTATATAGAAAATGACAGGATTATTACGCCGAGGGGATATAGGATAAATGAAGATTAGGATAATGGTCATTGCCGGTACAAAGGATGCAAAAGAGATAATTACCGGTATAATAAAGCCCGGACGTGAAATTTTGGCAACTGTAACAACAGGCTACGGAAAACAGCTTCTTGAAAACATTCCGGGCTTGAAAGTCATGGAGGGAGCCATGGATAGCAGCCATATGTTCCGGCTCATAAAAAAGCACGAAATATCCTTTATTATAGATGCATCACATCCCTTTGCGGCACAAGTGTCGGTAAATGCAATGAATGCTTGTGAAAATGCCGGTATAGATTATTTAAGGTATGAAAGGGAAGATATGAAAACAGGCTATGAAAATGCCATTTATGCGGATGATTTTTTAGAAGCGGCCAAAAGCTCAAATCAAGTGGAAGGCAGTATATTACTTGCCACGGGAAGTAAAAATCTCAATGTATTTACAGAAAACATAACCGGTTATAAAGAAAGGCTTTTTGTAAGGGTACTGCCTGAAAGCAGTGTAATTGAAAAATGTGAATCGATGGGACTTGCTAGCCATAATATATTTGCTGCAAAAGGGCCTTTTTCCAGAGAAATGAATATTGAAATGTTAAAGCACTGTGGTGCAAAAGTGCTTGTAACCAAGGAAAGCGGCAGCACAGGGGGCGCACCGGCAAAAGTAAGTGCAGCCGAATTTCTAAATATCCCCATAATTATTATAAAGAGGCCCGGACTTGAATACAGGGATAAGGTAAGCAGGATAATTGATGTTGAGAGGTGGTTGGATTGCCGTATTTTCCCATGTTTGTAAATATTGAAAAAAGCTTGTGTGTAGTTGTGGGAGGAGGAAAGGTAGCCCTGCGGAAGACGAAGGTGCTGCTGGATTTTAATGCAATTGTAACTGTTGTAAGTCCTGAATACAGTCTTGAATTTGAAAAATTATCCCGGGCTTATCCCCTAAGGATCATAAGGAGCCCGTATAAAAGGGAATTTATAAAGGATGCTTTTATTGTCATTGCCGCTACGGATAAGAGGGAGGTTAACCGCAGGGTATTACTTCACTGCAGGGAGGAAGGAATACATGTAAATATTGCGGACAAGCGGGAAGAATGCAGTTTTTATTTTCCATCCATTGTAAGAAGGGAAAACCTGGTTATAGGCATTTCCACCTCGGGACGATATCCGCTGCTCTCAAAATATTTGAAAGAAAAAATCAACAGGATAATTCCTTCAAAAATCAGCCGGGTGCTGGCAGAGTTGGAGATTACAAGAGGACGAAAAAAAATAGAAAATATTGAAAGAGAAATAAAAAAACTTGATGAGAAGCTGAAAAAACTGGAGGAATAGCATAGTGAAGAGAGTTTTAAGAGTAGGAAGCAGGGAGAGTGCCCTTGCTCTGGTTCAAACCCAATATGTATGTAATGAAATAATAAAAAAGCATCCCGATATGCACCTGGAAATAGTTAAAATAAAAACAGAGGGAGACAGGATGCTGAATAAAAGGCTGGATAAAATAGGAGGTAAAGGCCTTTTCATAAAGGAACTGGAAAATGCTCTTATTGACAAAACTATAGACTTTGCGGTTCACAGCTTGAAGGATATGCCGTCAAAGCTGCCGGAAGGTGTTGAAATAGCAGCAGTTTCAAAGCGTGAAGACCCCAGGGATGTTATTGTTACAAAAAATGGGGCAGCTATTCCGGATATTCCAAAGGGAGCGGTTATCGGAACCGGCAGTGTAAGGAGACAGGTCCAGTTGAAGGTCGTGAGGCCTGATTTAAGGTTTAAGCTTTTAAGGGGTAATGTAGTTACACGGCTTGAAAAGCTTGCAAATGATGAGTACGATGCTTTAGTGCTGGCATCCGCAGGGCTTAAAAGATTGAACATGCTGGATGAAAAGGTTTGCCTTTTGGATACTGATATGGTAATACCTGCGGCGGGCCAGGGAATTCTGGCTGTAGAAGCAAGAATAGAAGATAATACGGGCTATTTGAGAGACAGTATCCACTGTGTGGAATCAGAGCTTGCCTCCCGGGCGGAAAGGGCATTTATGATAAAGCTTGACGGCGGCTGTTCGGCTCCAATGGGTGCATTTTGCATTGTAAAAAAACACCGGCTTATCCTTTCTGCCATGCTGGCCGACGAAGGCCGGGAAGTGGTTGTAAGGCAAACAACAGAGGGAGATATTGAAAATCCTGAATTGCTGGGTATAAAAACAGCGGAAATAATAACCGAAAAGCTTGCGGAGAAATTGGGCAGGAGCTAATACGTGAACATAAACGGGAGGAAAATATGGGTAAAGGCAAGGTGTATTTAATAGGGGCAGGTCCCGGGGACCCGGACCTTTTGACAATAAAGGCGGCCAAGTGCATAAAAAGAGCGGATGTGATAGTCTATGACCGCCTTGTTAACAGCCGGATACTTGATTATGCAGCAGATGAAGCAGAAATGGTATATGTTGGTAAAAAGCCTGGTTTTCACTGTATGCCTCAAGCAGAAATCAATAGAATCCTGGTTAAGAAGTCTATGGAGGAAAAAACCGTTGCCAGGATAAAGGGAGGAGATCCTTTTGTTTTTGGAAGGGGAGGTGAGGAAGCTGAAGAACTTGTGAAAAATAATGTAGAATTTGAAATAGTACCGGGCATTACATCAGCAGTTGCGGCGCCTGCATATGCCGGCATACCTGTTACTCACAGGGATTACAGCTCGTCATTTCATGTAGTGACAGGACATGAGGCCCGGGACGGAAGCGGAGTCAGTATAGATTATGAAGCCCTTGCCAGGATTCAGGGCACTCTTGTCTTTCTTATGGGTATAGGAAACATAAGGCTTATCTGTAATAACCTTATGAAACATGGAAAAAATCCCCATACACCTGCAGCAGTTGTGGAAAACGGAAGCGGATTCAATCAAAAAACCGTTACAGGTACCCTTGAGGATATTCACAAAAAGGTACTTGATTCAGGTATAAATCCTCCGTCCGTAACAGTAATAGGAAATGTTGTAAAGCTTGGCAAAAAGCTGTCATGGTTTCCTAGAGGTCCTTTAAAGGGAAGAAGGATTCTTGTTACCAGGAGCAGGGGACAATCAAAAGAGCTGGTAGAAAAAATAGAGGGACTGGGCGGGGAAGCAGTTGTGTTTCCCGTTATAAAAATTACCAGGCCGGATAGTTTTTCTAAATTTGATATTGTCTTAAATGAAATCAGATTATACAAATGGCTGGTATTTACAAGTGCCAATGGAGTAGAGGCTTTTTTCAGCAGGATGAAGGATACTGGTATGGATTTAAGGCTCTTAAGCAAAATTAATATATGTGCTGTGGGAGCAGCTACAAAAGGTGAGGTTTTAAAACATGGCATCCTGTGTGATTTTGTCCGGCAGAGCCATACGGGGAAAGAGCTTTTGGCAGACTTTTTAAAAATTGTTGCTCCTGGTGAAAAGGTTTTGCTTGCAAGGAGCGACATAGCAGGAAACAATTTGCCCGAGAGCCTCAAAAAGGCCGGAATTGAATTTACGGAACTTAAAGCTTACAAAACAGTTGGCCAAAAACCTTCAAATACCGGAGATATAATTAACATGCTCAATAATGGAAAGCTTGATTATATAACCTTTACCAGTTCATCTACGGTAAAAAATTTCGTCAAGTCCATTGGGAAAGGCAATATTGGCAGGACCAGGGACTTAAAAGTTGTCTGTATAGGTCGTGCTGCCTGTGAAACGGCTGTAAGTGAAGGGTTTGCCGGTGCGGTTCCGGCGGATGAGCACACAATTGACAGTTTGCTGGACTTGATAGTTAAAATTGAAAAAGGGGGAATTTGATGGAGCTTGCAAAGAGGCCTCGAAGGCTTCGCAAAAATCAAAATATAAGAAGGCTTGTAAGGGAAACTTCTCTTAGTATGGACGATGTTATTTATCCGCTGTTTGTTGTAGAAGGGAGCGGGATCAAAAGAGAAATACCGTCCATGCCGGATATTTACCAATTTTCAATAGACAGGCTCATGTTTGAGCTGGATGAAATTTCAAAACTCAACATACCCGGTATTATTCTTTTTGGCGCGCCTGGCAAAAAGGATGAGGAAGGCAGTGGGGCATGGAACAGCAATGGTATTGTACAAAGGGCTTTAATACAGGCAAAGAAAAGGTTTCCCGAGCTGATTATGGTGGCTGACGTCTGTCTTTGCGGGTATACAAACCATGGCCATTGTGGAAAAGTTGAAAATCATAAGGTTTTAAATGATGCTTCCGTTGAGCTGCTTGCAAAAACAGCATTAAGCTATGCGGTGTCAGGTGCGGATATTGTAGCACCGTCTGATATGATGGATGGAAGGGTTGGAGCCATAAGAAGGGAACTTGAAAGAAATGGAATGCATGATACGGGTATAATGGCATACAGTGCAAAATATTTTTCTTCATTTTACGGACCTTTTAGAGATGCAGCTTGTTCTGCTCCGTCGTACGGCAATAGAAGCTCATACCAGATGGACAGTGGAAACCTCAAAGAGGCTGCAAGGGAGGTTGAGCTTGATATACAGGAAGGTGCAGATATTGTAATGGTTAAGCCGGCACTGTCATATACGGATGTTATTGTCAAAATAAAAAGCTGTTTTGACATACCCCTTGCGGCCTATAATGTAAGCGGTGAGTACTCAATGATAAAAGCAGCCTCTGATAAGGGCTGGCTTGATGAGAAAAAAGCTGCAACGGAAGTTCTGCTTTCCATAAAAAGGGCAGGAGCCGATATTATCATTACTTATTTTGCCAAGCAGTTGGCAGGCTGGCTGGAGGAAAAGATTCATATGTAACTTTACTATTGCATAAATTAAAGATTTTCCATAATATAAGCAGAGCATGCTTAAGGAGGAAGGACATGAATTTAAACAGATCGGAAGAGCTTTTTAAAGATGCGCAGAGAGTATTGCCCGGAGGTGTCAACAGTCCTGTAAGAGCCTATGGTTCAATAGGAATGATTCCGCCATTTATTTCCAGAGCCTCAGGAGCCAGGGTTTATGATGAGGACGGTAATGAATATATTGATTATGTGGGATCATGGGGACCGATGATATTGGGTCATTCCCATGGCGGGGTGTTAGAAGAAATCCGTAATGCTATTGACGGCGGGACAAGCTTTGGGGCACCAACAAGGAGAGAGGTTGAAATTGCCGAACTGATTGTGGATGCCGTACCATCCATTGAAATGGTGAGAATGGTCAATTCAGGTACTGAAGCGGTAATGAGCGCCATAAGGCTGGCCAGGGGATATACTGGAAGGGATCTTATTTTAAAGTTTGACGGCTGTTACCATGGGCATTCCGACGGGCTTTTGGTGAAAGCAGGTTCGGGTGCTCTGACCACCGGAGTTCCCAACAGTGCGGGAGTGCCTGGTGATTATGCAAAAAATACAATGACTGCCGGTTTTAACAGTGTTGATCAGGTAAAAAGAATATTCAATGAGAAGGGAAATGAGCTTGCAGCCGTAATACTTGAACCGGTTGCAGGCAATATGGGAGTAGTACTGCCGGATATTGAATTTTTGAAAACCCTGGAAAGACTGACAGTGAAATATGGTGTACTTTTGATATTTGATGAAGTCATCACTGGCTTTCGGGTATCCTATGGAGGTGCACAGGAATATTACGGCATAAACCCGGATATAACCGTTCTTGGCAAAATCCTGGGAGGAGGCATGCCGGTAGGCGCCTATGGAGGTAAAAAGGAAATAATGGAGATGATTTCTCCCAATGGGCCTGTATACCAGGCCGGTACCCTTTCAGGAAATCCCCTTGCAATGGCCGGGGGAATTGCTGTTTTAAAGATTTTAAGAGATAACCCCCTGATATACTCAAAGCTTGAAGATATGGGAGCAAAGCTTGAAGCAGGCCTTAAGGATGCGGCAGACAAGGTCGGTGTTTGTGCCAAAATTAGCAGGATAGGTTCGCTTTTAGGTATATCCATGGACTGCCCCTTCAAGGGATATTTTATTGATATGCTCTTTCAGGGAATATATCTGGCACCGTCCCAGTATGAAGCAATGTTTATATCCAGTGCACATACGGACGAAGACATAGGACATACAATTGAAGCTGCACGAAATGCTTTTGCAAAAGCAAGAGGTGAGGGTTAAGTTTACACAAGAAAGTTGACCCAAAAGAAGTAAATATGATATATTAAAAACAGTTGGTATTTTATAAATGTTGGCTGCTAAATTATGACATTGGGTACTGATTTTCCGGTTGATGCCTGGAGGTGAATATGTCTAAAAAGCTATTATTTATACTATTGGTTGTTTTTATTTTTATTGTATATGTGCTGTATGTTAATGATGATGTAAAGGACTCTCAAAATAATAGTGGGCCCGCCTATGATTCAGCATTTACTTCCTTACCTTCACCTACGTGTACGCCTGTGCCGGCTCCTACACCTTTACCTGTTCCTTCACCAGTTATGAAAATTGAACCGGAAGAACTATTTCCGGGTACTTTTTTTACAATATATTTATCTAATGTTATAGATGCACAAATGGTTTCCGTAACTTCAGGTGCCTCCCTTGGTAAAACAAAATTTTTTAATTATGAAGACGGCATGGTTTCATTAGTACCTGTTGACTATAGGTCGCCATGGGGGGTTTTTGATATTAAAGCTTCCGTTATTGGGCTTGATGGAAAACCATATGACATAATCAATAGTATTAAAGTTATGGAAAAACGGTTTCCCGAGCAGAGGTTAATCGTTAGTAAAGAGCAGCAGGAGAAAAGAACAAATAATAATAATTTACAAAATGATTATAAACAAACTTCTCAGGCAAGGGCCCAAACAGACTCTAAGCCTTTATGGGAGGGTAATTTTGTAATACCTTTGGACGGGCCTATTACCAGCGAATTCGGATTGGTTAGATTTGTTAACGGTATTGAGACAGGCAGACATTCCGGCCTTGATATATCGGCGGTTACAGGTACAGACATTAAAGCGGCAAATTCAGGCAATATTGTTCTGGCAATGGAGCTTATAATAACGGGAAAAACGGTTATTATTGACCATGGAATGAATGTATTCAGTGCTTATTCACATCTGGATAGTATAAGTGTGAATAAGGGTGATAGGGTTAAAAAAGAGGATGTTATCGGCAAAGTAGGCTCAACAGGATTCTCAACAGGGCCACATCTTCATTGGACCGTAAGCCTGGGCAAAACATTTATTGATCCCCGCTTGCTTGTAGAAAAAGAACCCCTTAGCCTAAATTGAAAAAGACCGACTGATTTTTCTCTTTCAGTCGGCCCTTTAGCTGTTTCAGCTGAATAATAAATTTTCCGTATCCATGGACTGTTTTTATTATAGCACCTTATCATAATAAATTCAATAAAAATTTTACATTTGAGTGCCCATTTTAAAAAATGGGAACACTCTCAGATGTTTTTTTATTGACAATGCTTCCTTATTCGTTTATCATGGAAACAATGCAAAATCATGTAGAGGCAGCAGTGAGTGGATTTTATGGAAGGAAGCCGGTATGAAACCAAAAGTTAAGGATATAAGAAATATTGCAATAATTGCCCATGTAGACCATGGCAAAACCACACTTGTAGACGGAATGCTCAGGCAAAGCGGTATATTCAGAGAAAACCAGCAGGTTAGAGAAAGAGTAATGGATTCCAATGATCTGGAAAGAGAAAGAGGAATTACAATTTTATCTAAAAATACGTCCATAAACTACAAAGATACCAAAATTAATATTATTGATACTCCGGGACATGCAGATTTTGGCGGTGAGGTTGAACGTATACTCAAGATGGTAGACGGTGTATTACTGCTGGTAGATGCATATGAAGGCCCTATGCCCCAAACCAGATTTGTATTGAGCAAGGCTCTTAGGTTGGACTTAAAGCCTATAGTTGTTGTAAATAAAATAGACAGGCCTGACGCCAGGTCTTTGAGGGTGGCAGACGATATTCTGGAGTTGTTTATAGAGCTTGAAGCAAATGACAGGCAATTGGATTTTCCTGTTGTTTATGCGTCTGCCAGAGACGGATATGCGGTAATGGAGCCTGATGCGGAGGGAAAGGACCTGGAGCCTCTTTTCAGGTCTATTTTGGAACATGTACCGCCGCCCCTTATGCATACGGATTCACCGCTTCAATTATTGGTATCAAGCCTTGATTATGATGACTATATCGGCAGAATTGCTGTGGGCAAAGTTGAAAGAGGTTTTATAGAAACCGGCCGTCAGGCGGTGGTCTGCCGTTTTGGAAACAAAGGGGCTGGCAAGGTAAAAATCGGCAGGCTTTATGTGTATGAAGGGTTAAAAAGGATTGAGGCCCAGACGGTGTCTGCTGGAGATATTGCAGCAGTTTCAGGCATAGCAAATATAAATATCGGCGATACCATATGTTATGAGGAGGCGGCTAAACCGCTTCCGTTTATAAAAATAGACGAACCAACTATAACTATGACATTCAGTGTTAACGACAGCCCTTTTGCAGGCAAGGAAGGAGACTATGTGACTTCCAGGCATTTAAGGCAGAGACTGTATAAAGAGCTTGAAACAAATGTAAGCCTCTCGGTTGAAGATACAGGTGTAACCGATTCCCTGAAGGTATCAGGAAGAGGTGAGCTGCATCTGTCAATATTAATTGAAACTATGAGAAGGCAGGGATATGAGTTCCAGGTCTCAAAGCCCAAAGTTATTTTGAAAGTTTTTAACGGACAAACCCATGAACCTTATGAGATTTTAATAATTGATATACCGGAAAATTTTATGGGTACGGTAATGGAAAAGCTGGGGAGCAGAAAAGCCGAACTTGTTAATATGACATCTGCAAGCAAGGGTTATATGAGGCTGGAGTTCAAAATACCTTCAAGGGGTCTTATAGGTTACCGATCCGAGTTTTTGACTGATACCAGGGGGAATGGTATAATGAATCATATATTCCATGGATATGAACCCTATGCAGGTGAGATGCCGGGAAGACAGCGAGGCTCGATCACTGCCTGGGAAAGCGGGGAAGCCGTAACTTACGGGCTATATAATGCACAGGACAGGGGAGTATTGTTCATAAGGCCCGGAACAAGGGTATATGAAGGTATGGTTGTTGGTGAGAGTGCAAGACAGGAAGATGTTAATGTGAATATTTGCAAAAAGAAGCATGTAACAAACATCAGGGCTTCAGGCGCTGACGAAGCTTTAAGACTTGTTCCTCCCAAGGATATGTCCTTAGAAAAATCCCTTGAGTTTATTGCGGATGATGAGCTTGTAGAAATAACGCCGGAGAATATAAGGATAAGAAAAAAAATATTGAATACGGGATTAAGGCAAAAAGCAAATAGAAAGTAATTTTAATTTAAAAAATTGGGGGTTGTTTATGGGTAGAAAAAGAGTTAGTACTAAAACAAAAAGATTCAGACAGTTTTTTACCAGGACAACAATATTGATAACACTGGTATTTGTCATGATTATGAGTGGGTATTTAACTTACAAATATTTTACCGAGATAGTTAATAGGACCGATGAAATGGTAAAAATGCAGTTTCCGGATGAAGAAAAGATGGAGATTGTAATTCCCCTTGGTTCAGGGACCGATGCTATTGCCAATATACTTTTGGAAAATGGTGTAATAAAAAGTTCCAGGCTTTATAAAATTATATCGAAAGTAAATGGTTTTGATGGAAAATATAAATCTGGTGTTCACATAATAAGCAGAAAAGACAATTACAATACCCTTGAAGGCTTTGACAACCTTATGAGAATATTGTCCAGCAAACCAATGGATAATCCTACCATTACTGTCACAATACCTGAAGGATACACATTCAGGCAAACTGTTGATATTTTTGTTGAAAAAGGTCTGGGCAGCTTTGAAGACTTTGAAAAAGCAATTGAAGAACACGATTTTGGTTTTGATTTTCTTAAAGGCCTGCCTGAAAGTAAAGCTCACAAGCTTGAAGGGTATCTCTATCCTGAAACATATATTTTTGATACCACCCTTGGTCCCAAGCATGTACTTGGGAAAATGCTTTCACAATTCAATATTGTTTTCAGCGAAGAATATCGTGAAAGGGCTAAAGAATTGGGCATGAGTATTGAACAGGTAATAACACTGGCATCAATAATCGAAAGGGAAGCCCAGGTTGCGGAAGAAAGGGAAACAATATCAAGTGTTTTTTATAACAGGCTGAAGAGCGCGGATAAAACATTAAATTTACTCCAGTCCTGCGCAACAATACAATATATATTTCTTGAAAAGGAAGGCGTTGTAAAGGAGCAGATACTGGAAGAGCATACTAAAATAGATAATCCATATAATACATATATGTATTCGGGGTTGCCGCCAGGACCCATATGCAGCCCGGGAAAGGGTTCAATAATGGCAGCACTTTATCCCGATGATACAAATTATCTTTACTTTGTTGCAAAAGGAAATGGAGCCCATGAATTCAACAGTTCATATCGCGACCACGTAAATGCAATGAATAAATACGGGCAAAGGTATTAAAATATGGTATTGGGAATTGATTAGCGGAAAGCGGGAAGATTTGGATAGCAGCGGTTTTGATTTGGATGATGCAAATAAATATATAAGACAGACTTTAGCGCCTGTGGAAGGAATATTCAAGGAAATGGAGGATTATGCAAAACAGCATAATATTCCTATTATAAAACCTGAGGTCGGAAAGCTGCTGGCGGTATTGGGCAATATACTAAAACCTTCCAGGATACTCGAAATAGGAACAGCTATCGGATATTCGGCTATACTCATGTCAAAATTTGTTAAGCCTGGCGGTGTAATTGATACAATTGACAGAAACGGTGTCATGATAAAAACAGCCAGGCTGAATATAAAAAGGGCCGGAATGGACAAAATAATTAACGTAATAGCAGGAGATGCACTTGAGGTATTGATGTGCCTGGAAAAGAGATACCATATGATTTTTATTGATGCTTCAAAGGGACAATACGCAGAATTTTTGCCTGAATGCCTTCGAATGCTTGAGACTGGAGGACTTTTGGTTTCCGACAATGTTTTATACAGGGGAATTGTTATAGATAGCTCCATTGTACGAAGAAGGGATAAAACTATAGCGTACAGATTAAAAGAGTATCTGGAAAAGCTTTGCCGGAACAAGGAATTGGAAACAACTATTCTGCCTGTTGCCGACGGGGTATCGCTGTCGGTAAAGCGGTAGAGGGAATCGAGGAAGTTTGAATGGAAAGAGTTGAGCTTCTTGCGCCGGCAGGGAATCTGGAAAAACTGAAAATGGCAGTCATGTATGGTGCGGACTCGGTATATATAGGTGGACGGGAATTTGGCCTGAGGGCATTTGCTGAAAATTTTTCTGTTGGAGATATGATTGCGGGTATTGAATTTGCACATGGGTTTAATAAAAAAGTATACCTTACGCTGAATATAATACCTCATAATGAGGATATTGAAAGGCTGCCGTCTTATATAAAAAAAATAGGCAATATAGGCTTGGATGGGATAATTGTTTCCGACCCGGGTATATTTGCTTTAGTTAGAGAAATAGTTCCCCGTATGGAAATACATATGAGTACACAGGCAAACAATACTAACTGGAAAAGTGCTGAATTCTGGTATAAGCAGGGTGCCGGCAGGATTATACTTGCAAGGGAGCTTTCAATTGATGAAATATCTAAAATAAGGCAAAAAGCGCCTGAAGCTTTAAAGCTTGAGGCTTTTGTCCACGGTTCAATGTGCATATCCTATTCCGGAAGGTGTCTTTTGAGCAGTTATATGACCGGAAGGGATTCCAACCTGGGCATGTGTGCACATCCGTGCAGGTGGAACTACTACCTGGCCGAAGAAAAGAGACCGGGGGAATACTATCCTGTTTATGAAGATGAACGTGGAACTTATATAATGAATTCAAAGGACCTTTGTATGATACAATACCTTCCCGAAATACTGAAAGCAGGTATAACAAGCCTTAAAATTGAAGGAAGAAACAAAAGCGTCTACTATGTTGCAACCATAGTAAAAGCTTATCGTGAGGCTTTGGATGCTTATTTTGATGATCCTGGAAATTATAAATTTGATGAATACTGGCTGGATGAGGTTAAAAAAGTCAGCCACAGGGATTTTACAACCGGTTTTTTCCTGGGAAGAACGGACGGGAGCCATCAGGTTTATGAAACAAGCTCATATATAAGGGAATATGATTTTATTGGGATTGTAAAGGAATATAATGAAAAAAACAAATTGGCGCTAATAGAACAGCGAAATAGGTTTTCAGCAGGAGATATAATTGAAGTAATGCCTCCAAAGGGACGCTTTTTTAGCCAGACGGTTGAGAATATGACGGATGAAAAAGGATATGCAATTGACGCGGCTCCACATCCCCAGATGAAAGTATATATAAAAATTGAACAGCCTGTACAGGCAGGTACAATTTTGAGAAAACAGAATCCATAAAAGGTATATTTTTATTCAAAGCAGGACATAATCTACTAAAACTACCAGAGGCTTTTATGGATACCAAAAAAAATATTACCATTGGATTAATTTTTACAATATTATTCTTACTGTTGGGAATACGACTGTTTTATTTTCAGATAATAAAAGGTCCCGTACTCTCAAAAGCTGCATCCAATCAGCGTATTATCAATTATTCTATAGAAAGCATAAGAGGAAATATACTGGATAAAAACGGAATACCTTTTACAAACAGGGCAGGGACAACTGTCCTGGTGCTTAAGCCTATGTATATGAACATTCCGCAAGATGAATTAAAGGAATTGTGTAATATAATGAAGGCAGACTACAGTTATGTTAAAAGAAGGCTTGAAGCTAAAGCTGAACCTGTATTGATTAAAGTGGACGAGGCTGTAAAAAATCAAATATTAAAAAAAGGTTATTCGGGAATATCAGCAGTTAATACCCTTGAAAGATATGGTCGTGATACTATTGCCGTACACACTCTTGGATATTTGAATGAGTCTGATAAGGTTGGACAGTGTGGTATTGAGAAGGAGTTTAACGATGTTTTAGAACATGATTTGGTGAATATGGTAGGAGCTGTAACGGATGGAAGGAGAAATGTTCTAAAGGGGATGGGGTACAGGATTATTGAGTTGAAATCGAAAAATAAAAGGTTGAACGTTAAGCTTACCCTTGATTATCATATACAGGCCATAGTAGAGGAAGCTATGGATAAGAGGGGAATAACGGGTGCGGTAGTGGTAGAGGAAGTAAATACGGGGAATATCATAGCCATGGCCAGCAAAAAGGACTATGATCCCAATAACATAGGACTCTACCTGGACAGCATTGAAAGAGAGCTTTTTAACAGAGCCGTTGCGTCGTACAACCTTGGTTCAATTTTTAAGATTATTGGCACAGCAGCTGCTCTTGAAAAGGGATACGAACCACAAACATATTATTGCAGGGGCTATGAACAAGTTGGGTCCCTTCAATTTAAATGTACTTCTTATGACAGGGGCGGCCATGGTTTCGTCAATCTGCAGGAGGCCTTTGCCCACTCATGTAATGCCTTTTTCATTAAAATGGCCCTGGAAACGGGTTATGCCGGCCTTGTTGAAATGGCCGGCAGGTTTGGCCTGGGCAGGAAAACAGGAATTAATGGGCAGGGGATAGATGAATCGGCAGGTAATATACCTCTTTTAAACAGATATTATTCGGACGGAGATATTGCAAATATATCAATAGGCCAGGGTGAGGTTCTGGCTACTCCCTTACAGGTTGCAGATATGGTTGCTGCCATAGCCAACGGCGGTATAAAAAACAGGATCAATATTGTGGATTCCATTGTGGATGATTCAGGCAACAAGATAAGGCAAATAAGGTTTGACAGCGGGGAAAGGATTGTTGAAAAATCCGTAGCGGATAAGATTAAAGGCTTAATGGAAAAAGTGGTTGACTATGGGACAGGAAAAAACATTGAGCTGGAGAGCTATGGCGGAGCTGCAGGAAAAACCGGAAGCGCTGAAACCGGCCGCAGCTTAAAAGGTGAAGAAATTGTCCATGCCTGGTTTGCCGGATATTTTCCCAGGAGAAATCCCAGATATGCAGTTTCCGTTTTCGTAGAAAACGGAAAATACGGAGGGAAAGCAGCAGCACCAATATTTGAAGAAATTGCACTGGAAATTATGAAAAAAGGCTTGTGAGATTAATGCTCAGTATTATTTATATCCGGATTTTTGATTAATATTTCCATTTCCTCAGCAGCCAACGGCTTGCTGAATAAGTATCCCTGTATTTCTTCACAATCCAGGTCCTTGAGAAAAGCCAGCTGGGCTTTTGTTTCAACACCTTCTGCTATTACATTAATCTCCAGGTTTTTTGCGATAAATATTATAGCTTTTATAATAGCTTCATCATTTATGCAATTGCCTATACCATTTACAAATGAGGAATCAATTTTCAGCGTGTCTATTTTAAACTTCTTTAAATAACTCAATGAAGAGAATCCTATACCGAAATCATCCAGTGAGGTTTTTATATTCATGGCTTTTAGCCTGTCAAGTATCGCCAGAGTATAACCGGTTTTTTTCATCAGGGTGCTTTCTGTTATTTCCAGCTCAAGCCATTCGGGCTTAAGTCCTGTTTTGTTTAGTATTTGAACAACCTTTTCCGTAAAATCGCTTTGCCGGAACTGGAGCGCCGAGATATTTACAGACACACGCATGGGCTTGTAACCCGAAGCCTGCCATATTTTATTTTGCATACATGCATTGTAAAAAACCCAGTCACCTATTGGAATGATTAACCCTGTTTCCTCTGCCAGCGGTATGAATTTTGAAGGGGAAACGCTTCCAAGCTCGGGATTTGTCCAGCGCAGCAGAGCTTCTACACCAACAATCTCATGATTTTTGGTATTGATTTTTGGTTGGTAATATATATGGAACTCATTTTTTTCCAGTGCATTATAGAGCAGGTTTTCCAGCTTATATCTTTCATAGTAACTGGAATTCATGGTGCAGTCATAAAACAGGTAGTTATTCTTGCCTGATTCTTTGACCTTGTACATGGCGGTATCGGCATTCCTTAGAAGGGTTTGCAAGTTGCTGCCGTCAGTAGGAAAAACCGTAATGCCTATGCTGCAGGTAATATGGAACTTGTACCCGTTTATTATAAAAGGGTTTTGCATAACTTCCAGTATTTTTTTTGCTATTTCCTCCAGTTCTTTTGTATCCGAAAGCCCGGGTATTATTAGAGTGAATTCATCGCCTCCCTGGCGGTAAAGTGTGACATTCTCCTTTAAGCATACCGACAGCCGCTTAGCCGTAAGCGTCAGCATACGGTCGCCAAAAGCATGTCCCATGGTGTCATTTACATATTTGAAACGGTCTAGGTCCAAAAACATTATACCCACCATCTTTTTCTGGTTGAATGCATTGTCCAACGCGGAGTATAGGTTCTTTTTGAATAGGGTCCTGTTTGAAAGGCCGGTAAGCGGGTCGTGTTCGGCGACATGCTCAAGCTTTATATTTGCGGCATGGATTTTTTCATACATTTTTTTCAAGGTATATAAAGTAGTTTTAAAATTGTTAACCAGCAAGCATATTTCAATGATCCTCCCATTGGGCCAGTTGATTTTTTCATTCTTAACCAGCTTGGAAGGAAGATGTGTGGTTACCTGGGCCAGCTTTGAAAAAGAGTTGGATAATAAACGGCTTACCAGAACAGCGAATAAAAAAGACAGTCCCATTAACAGGAGTATTATTGCAAAGCTTTGTATGCTGTATTTTTGCAGTTTTATCTGGTGACCCAGAATCGGCTGTTCTATAATTAATTTCCAGGGTATTGCATCTCCCATGTTTTTTTCAAGTATAAAAAAAGCATTTTCCCATTTGCCCATTAAGGATAGTTCATTCTTAAGGGAGGTCAAGCGGTAATAAAATGAGTCTCCCAGGTGTTTTACGCTTTCCATATGAGTTGCAAAGTCTTCCATGTATGACAGGTCTTCATGCGTAGTTGCAACAACCTTGCTATTAGTATCTATAATTGTAATACTTATGTTTTCGGCTTCAGAATTAAGCCTGATAAGGTTTGAAATATCCATAAGGCTTAGAGCTGCGGAAATGTACCCCTGGAATTGGCTTTCGATAATTATCGGAACATTTAAGGCTGCCGTAGGAGAAGATGCGCCGTCATTTTCTACAAACACCGTAGAAATAACAGGCTTTAGGGTCTTTTTTAAATCTTTGTAATAATCCCTGTCGGAAAAATTCAAACCTATTGTCGGTTCGCCTCTTTCGTTTGCTTCAGGATAAAAAGCAATAGCCGTACCCTCAGAGTCCGCAATGTAGATCGCCTGAAAATCGGCATAGGACCTTTTTAGCATTTCTATGTCCGACTGCAAGCCGGCAGGTGACTTGATGTCAAACAGGGTAATTTGCCCCGACAGCTCCGACAAAGCTTTAAAACGCAGCTGGTACCAGGTATTTATTAAACTTGAAATTTTACTGTACTCGGAAGATATTTCGCTTCTTACTTCTTTAATCATATTGTTATACTTAGTGTAACTGTTTACAATAGTGATACATAAAGATGGAACAAGTACACATGCGAACACCAGATTAAAGATTATTTCCTTGAGCCTTATGGGGACCGGTTTTTTTGAGCAAAATATCCATTTCCTTAAAGGAAGCCAGTTTAAAGCCAGGTTGCAGACCATTACGTTAAATATACCGTTAACAGTATCTTTCATCATAATTAATTGCACCTGTGTACTGTTTAAGCCTAAGATTTTTTTGTAGAACAGCCAAATCAGGGGAATGCCTATAAAAATCCAGTAAACGGCGTCAAGAACGACAATATTCTTACTGGTTTTTTTCTTTAATATGCCTATTACCAGAGCCTCAAAAGTAAATAGAATAATTGTATAAGGGTGCTGCCAGAGGATAAAAGTATAGCTGCTGACAATAATTGATGCAAGTGTACCCCAAAATACTCCATATAGCTGGATTATGACTAAGACGGCTATACTGCCAAAAATTAAATTGACTCCAAAAAAAAATTTTACGCTAAAGTAGTTTCCTGCAAGGCCAAGAAGCACAAGTAAGCTAAAAGCAACAGCAGGCCTTAAATTTATATTTGGGACATTTTTGCAAAAATTCATTTATGTTTTCTCCTTTTCAGCATGCTAAATGCAGCTTAATAATTGAAATACAATATGACTTTTGAAATTTTGTGCATTTCAAAATATATTCTACGACGTTCCATAAAAAAAGCACCTTTACTTGTCAGGTGCCTTATCCAAAAATATATTAAGCAATTCGGCAGCCTGGCAGTCATTGAAAAACCTTCTTTAGACCCATAGCTTTGCGGCCTTATCTTTCGATAAGTGTGCTATTGTCGATGCATATTAACTTTTTCACTAGACTTTCATTTTACATCAAGCATTTTGCTTTTTTATATGGTGCATACTAAATTCAGCGGCATAGAGCAAGTATATACAACATTTAGTTTGCCTCCACTCAAAAGTGATACGACGCAAATTGCTTACATAATTAGTCCTAGGACATTATTACTATTAAATTATGAAAATTTAGGACTAATTACCCATCAATGGCTATAGTATATACTTAATTTCGACAATATGCAACAAAATATTTTTTTATATTAATTTATAGCTAAAAATGGTACAATATATATATTTCAATTAAAAAAATCCTTGCAGGCTGTGAGGAGGATATATAATGAACGATTATGATGAGCTAAAATTTATTTTATCGAAAATGAACCTCCTGTTAGAAGGGGAAGATGTTCCAAAACCGCTTGAATTGCATCTATTAGGCGGTGCTGCCTGTGTTTTGGGCGGATACATTGAAAGAGCAACAATTGATTTCGACTTCATAGACACATCTGTACCCGCTGTCTATGGCAGAATTTTGAATATACTTAGGTATTTTCATATAGTAGAGTGGTATTATGTACCGATATCATATAGCTATACTAAAAGAATAAAGTTTATTTTTGAGAATGAATTTAAAAATATTAAAATAGGCATACTCTCTAAAGAAGATTTGGTAATATCCAAGCTTGGGAGATTTTGTGAAAGGGATGTTACTGATATTAATAAATTAATGGAAAATGCAGACAAGGTATTGTTAGAAGAAATTTATTATGAAGTAATCCAAAGAAAAGACCTTGAAGAGAAAGTAAAAATAGTTGTTAAGGAAAATTTTAAAAGGATAATAAGTAATCATGACTTATAAAAGGAGATATTTGTAATATGATATCTGTAATTGGTCACAATTGTATAGGGTTTGTTAATCAAAACCCCTATGATGCAAGAACTAAAACGTTGTTGCCCCTTACTTTGCTTACCGATAAGGATAGGTTTGAAAAGGAATGCAGAGATTCAACTCTATATAAAAAAGCCTGTGATTTATATTATTATATTATCGATATATCTAAAGCAGCCAGCTACAGCCGTTTCAGCCTGCTTGCAACAGAGCTGGAACTAAATTTCAGCAATAGAAAATTACATAAATATAATTTGTTATCCAAAGGTGAATTAAAATATATCATTGATTTTATTGATGCTTATGGAGGATTCAAAATGTGCTTTTGAAAATTACAGTTGTTCCAATGTAAATGCGGTATTAATAACCTCATATTTTTCTGTCCGTCAAAAAAAGGCAAATGAATAGAGGATGCAAGCTTCATGAGGGTTTAAGGACAAATGCGGACAATATTGAAAATAATTATTTGCAGGCTTAAAAACCTCAACTATAGCTGTTTTTTCTCTTGACGGATTCCAAAATATTGTAATATGCTAATAAAAAAAATGAAAGGTGAGATAAGAATGAAGGAAAGATTCAAGCGTTCGGCCAAATATGATAAGGGCTGGATTGACGAAAACAATATGGGACCTAATCCTATATGGCTGACAGAAGAACTGTGTGAGCATATGAATTTAGAAAAAAATATGAAGGTTCTTGACCTGGGATGCGGAAAGGCGATTACTTCCATATTCCTGGCAAAGGAATTCGGTGTTCAGGTATGGGCCACGGATTTGTGGGTTGAGCCTGCGGAAAACTGGAATAGAATAAAAGAAGCCGGGGTTGAGGACCTTGTGTATCCGGTTAAAGCAGAGGCACATTCTTTGCCTTATGCAGATGGTTTTTTTGATATGGTTATAAGTGTGGATTCATACCATTATTTTGGTACCTGTGATTTATATCTGATGTGGTACTTGAAAAAGCTCCTAAAGCCCGGCAGTGAAATAGGTATTGTTGTTCCGGGACTTACCCGTGAATTTGGAAACGGTTTGCCTGTAGAGCTTAAAGATCATTTTACCGAAGACATGTTTACATTCCATTCTGCCAAATGGTGGAGAAATCACTGGGCAAGGCACAGCTTTGCAGATGTTAAGCTTGCATGTGAGGTAGAGGATGGAAAAAGCATTTGGTATGAGGCCTGTGATAGGGAACTGCTGGACTCCGATATTAATAACTATTTAACCATTGTAAAAGCGGTAGCTACCCTTTCCTGAATGGGTAATTAAGTAAGCGGGTAAAAAACTAAATGGGTGCAGTTTGTTTTATGCACCCATTTAAGTATGAGAAAAAGAATTCAGGAAGCCATTAACGAATTAGTTAAAAACAAAATCCTTGCCGTTATTGCACACAAACTATCAACTATAAAAAATGAGGATCAAATTATTGTGTTGGATAAAGGCAATATTATAGAAAGATTTTGAGTTTCCCCATTTTTTAAAATAGGTATATATTTATGAGTACAATGAACCATTTATCAGTCCAATCATTAAGAAAAAGTAAGTGTCTAGAACCT
>JANQLN010000024.1 GCA_028280575.1 Clostridia bacterium | reverse complement strand
TCTAGACACTTACTTTTTCTTAATGATTGGACTGATAAATGTTTCATTATACGCTTAAATTTATACCTATTTTAAAAAATGGGGAAACTCAAAACGACACTTCATTGACGACAACGCGGAATTGTGAAAAAATATGCAGTAAGGTAACCACATTTTGATGTGAAATGAGGTACTAATACAATTTATGCGAGGAGGAGATAAAATGGCAGTTATAACAACAAGGAAAGATGAACTTGGAAAATGGTGGTTTGTATCTGCTGATGGAGAGGATTTTATATCACTGGGTATCAACCATGTAGAACCTCATTTACTATTGGGAGATTACAATATGGAGCATAGCATAAGCAAGTTTGGAGAGGACCTTGTCGATGAAAACGGTTTTTTCAATCCTGAAGGACAGGCCGCTGTTCGCTGGATAGATTGGGTAACCTCACTGTTGAATAAATGGAACTTCAACACTTTTGCATATCATACCTATGTTCCCAGAAACTTGGTTAGTCATAGATACTTTATGTCAAGGATACGTCCATATGACCGAGAGCCATATAATTGCTATGAGCGTCCGGATGTCTTTTCACAAGAATTTAAAGCCAGAGTGGAAGCATGTGTTCGACCTTGGTGCATGAACTGCATGGGATACGAAAAATTTTTAGGCTACGCCTTTGAAGATGTTCCGGATTGGGCTGTTCCCGGTAAAGGGGGAAAAATGCCAATTCACGCCTGGGCTAAGAAACTGATGGATATGCCGGCATATACACCTGGGAAACAGGCATTTATCGGTACACTGCGAACACTTTACTATGATGCAAAAGAAGCAGGATGTACTTATGGCATGACACTTACACCATGGGATTGGGATTCATTGCTAAATGCATCCCCTTTTCCCCAACCTGTAAATGTACAAAAGGCTACACGAGACGGACAGGTTTTTCTTGAGATGATATGTGATAAATGGTATCGGACACTGGTAGAAGCTGTACGTAATTATGACAAAGAACACTTGATATTAGGTGCCAAAGTTGGGTTTAATCTCCCTGATTGGCTGCTTAAAATTATCGGAAAATATTTTGACGTTATATCAATACAATGGTATGCACGATACGAAGAACAGGCAGATAAGTTAAAATATATTCATGAATTTACCGGAAAACCTATATTGATGGGTGATTCATCATTTTCAGTTATACATCCCCAACAAGCAAATTCAAAAGGTGTACATGTAGATACCGATGAACAGGTTGGAATAGAATACAAAACCTATCTTGAAAAAATTATACAGCTCCCCTTTATATTAGGCTGGCATCATTGCGGGTATATGGAAGGATGGGAGGGTTTGACAGAAAAATTTCCAGGAAACCCTATATGTTCTGAACAATGTGGTTTTGTTGACCCCTTTGGCAAACCATTTGCGTCAATAAGAAATGTAATGCTTGCAAACAGAAAAGCAGTGGAATGGCATAAAAAATAAATTTTTGCTGATGCAATTACAATTAATATTAAATTACAGCTACATATCCATCTATCAAACTGAATGCAGGAAAATGTTATCTGGACTGTATAGTTTGATGTTGGATAATTTTTTTGCATGATTTAAAAATCTTTTCCCGGGAAAGTTGGAGCGGGAAAAGGTTTTATCTATCTATGTATTAATTTTATCCACAATGAGCTGGGAATAACGCAAAGAGTTACTGGTTATTATATTGGAAGCACAGTAGTAACTGACCCTTTGCAGAATAAAAATAATCACTAAAATCAAGAAGGTATAGGTAATGATAAGCTTTAGTTTTATGCTCATGAAGTTAATAATGTTATATCCGGAAAGAAACTTCCTGGCTGAAAACCACCGTTCTTTAAATATAAGAAAACCTCCAAGCATACGAAATAATACTTTTTGCAGAGCATTCTAAAATTCAATTAGCTGTCCGGGTCTCCACAAAAGTATAAATAATTTATGAAAATAAGTTTTGGCATCTAAATATATTTTAAGTTCAAAAAACCGGCTTTATCAACTCCACAGGTTTGCATCGGTCTACACATAATGGGGGTAAAATATATAATAATTGTATATATTTCAGCAAATATTGACAAAAAATATTGACAAAGTAAACTTTTACATATATAATACTTGTACTCGAGCGAGTACTCACTCCTATAGGAGGTATAAAATGGATTCTTCATTCCTGCACAGAAGGGAAAGTATTGTGCTTACTGCAATTGAAATAATTGACGAGTTGGGAATAAAGGGCTTGTCCACAAGGGAGATTGCCAAAAGACAGGGAATTTCCGAAGGAACCCTGTTCAGGCACTATAAAAACAAGAATGAGATAATAACAGAAGTGCTGAACCACTACTCCCAATATGATTACGATATTGCCGAGTCCGTCAGATTAATGAACTTAAAACCCAAAGAGTCCATCATATATTTAATTAAGGCATATTCTGAATACTATGAAAACTATCCCTCTATTACGGCCATTCCAAATATATATGAGGTGCTCATACAAAATGCCGAGCTTGCGGAAAAAGTGAAAAGTATATACAACAACCGCAGAAATTATATGAAGGAAATTATTAAATCGGGTCAAAAATCAGGAGAGATAATACCTGACATTGATGCGCAGAACCTTTCCGATGTAATGCTGGGTTTTTTCAGGGAAACTGTCCTCAGGTGGAGGATAAACGGGTATAGCTTTTCATTAAAGGACAGTATACTTACAACTTTTAAAACAATACTTGATGTTTTTTCTCAAAGAAATAACAGTTAGGAGTTTTTAATTATGAAAAAAGTGCTTATAGTTGACGATGCGGCTTTTGTGAGAATGTCCCTTAGATGCATACTTGAAAAGGACGGTTTTATAGTGGTCGGAGAAGCAAAAAACGGGTTTGAGGGCGTAAAAAAATATAAGGAATTCCAGCCCGACATAGTGACTATGGATATCACCATGCCTGAAATGACGGGTATTGAAGCTTTGAAAAGCATTAAGGAAATGGACCCCCAGGCAAATGTGGTAATGATTTCAGCCCTGGGACAGCAGTCTTGCGTTAAGGAAGCAGTGCTGCTTGGAGCCAGGTCCTTTATTGTAAAACCCTTCAAGGAAGAGCATGTGGTGAAAGTTTTGAATCAGGTGTTATCAATATAGATTGGGATAAATCCCAAAAAAAGGGGGAGTGCTTGGATGTCCGATGAAAACATGCGCGAGTCTATGCTTGATATGTTCATATTTGAAACGTCTCAATTAATAGAGCAGCTGGAGCAGCTTATTTTGACCAATGAAAAATCCAAATGCTTTAATCTGCCTGCAATAAATGAAATATTCCGTATTATGCATACCATAAAGGGCTCCTCTGCCATGATGCTTTATGACGGTATTTCATCTCTAGCCCACTCTATGGAAGATTTGTTTTTTTTCCTTCGTGAAGAAACCCCTGAAGACCTAGATTTATTAAGCCTGTGCAGTCTTTTACTTGAGGGCGTAGACTTTGTCAAAGACGAGCTTGAAAAAATTAAAATCCACGGGAAGTGCACAGGGAAATCAGAATCCTTAATTAAAAAAATTAAAGACTTCTTAAATACATTAAAGCAAAAAGCTCCCGCATCGCACCTGACACAGGAAGGGGAACAGGAAACGTTAGAAAAGCAGCAGTACTACATAGGCCCTGATAAATCTGCCGCTGCCGGCTATAATAATTACAGGGCAGTCATATACTTTGAAGACGGCTGTGAAATGGAAAACATAAGGGCATTCAATATTGTACATAATCTTAAGGATATGTCCAATGAAGTCTTGTACTTCCCGGAAGACATAATTGAAAATGACGACAGCGCAAAGGTCATAAAAGAAAAAGGCTTTGAAATATTTATAAAAACCCTTCTGTCTATGGAAGAAATACATAAATTTTTTATTAAAACTGTATTCCTTAAGGACTTGGAGCTCCGGCAGCTTGAAGATGACGCACAATATAAAGAAACCGGCAAAAAACGCCCCATACAAGTTGAACAAGTTCCCATAAAAGTACCTGTGTTTAAGGAAGATTATAAAATGGGAGAAGAGCCTGAAGAAAAAGGATCTCAAACTGCTGCTTCCCAGAGCATCATCAGTGTGAATGTAAACAAGCTGGACAAGCTTATGGACCTTGTAGGAGAACTGGTAATATCAGAGGCCATGGTCACTCAAAATCCCGATTTGATGGGATTGGAATTGGAAAATTTTTATAAATCGGCAAGACAGCTTCGGAAAATTACGAGTGAACTTCAGGATATGGTTATGTCTATACGCATGGTACCTCTTGTTTCCACCTTTCAAAAGATGAACCGTGTTGTATACGATATGTGCCGGAAGCAGGATAAGGAAGTAAAGCTTGAAATTGCGGGAGAGGAAACAGAAGTGGACAAGAATATCATTGAACAGATATCCGACCCTTTAATGCACCTTGTGCGAAATGCCGTCGACCACGGTATAGAGCCGCCGGAAGACCGTCGCACAAAAGGCAAGCCTGAAACGGGCAAGCTGACATTGGAAGCTAAGAATGCGGGAAGCGACGTGCTTTTAATAGTAAAAGATGACGGAAAGGGTTTGAATAGAGAGGCAATACTGAAAAAGGCCGTTGAAAACAGCCTGCTTAATAAACCGGCAGAAGATATGACGGAAAAGGAAATATTTTCTCTTATTCTCTTTCCGGGTTTTTCTACAAAGGGACGCATCACAGAATTCTCCGGAAGGGGAGTGGGAATGGACGTAGTGACAAAAAATATTGAAAAGGTTGGGGGAAATGTTACGGTTGACAGTATTGAGGGAGAGGGTACCTCCATTACTCTCAAGATTCCCCTGACACTTGCCATCATAGACGGAATGAATATAAGGGTTGGAAATGCCAGGTATACTATCCCCATCATGTCCATAAGGGAATCATTCAGGGCGGAACAGAAGGATATTGTCACCGACCCGGATGAAAATGAGATGATTATGGTAAGAGGCCAGTTTTACCCGGTACTGCGCTTACATGAAGTCTACAGTGTAAAGACGGATATCAGCCATATAACGGAAGGTATAATTGTAATGGTTGAGAGCGGTGACAAGACTCTGTGTATTTTTGCCGATGAGCTTTTGGGCGAGCAGCAGGTGGTTGTAAAAACACTTCCCGGCTATATAAAGAGTGTCAAGGATATAGAGAGCTTGGCCGGGTGCACTATACTGGGAGACGGAAGCATCAGCCTGATTCTGGATATCGCCGGACTATTGAATTCGTGGGGAAACAAAATAAGTACTATATGAAACGTCTTTAATTCTTGCATTATGGTCTTTGAAATATACAAAGGTTTTAGTGGATTTCAAAGTTCATAATGCTTAGAATTATAACGTTACATATAGCAAGATGCTGAAGCATTAATATAGTAGGTAATTGCATATGAAAGGAGATGTCGATGTGGCGAAAGATACCATGCGTGAACTTCTGGAACAGGAAGAGGATACGCAGAAGGGCAAATTCCTTACCTTTTCCCTGGGAAATGAGTTTTACGGAATTGAAATCAAGTATGTAACCGAAATAATAGGTATGCAGCCGGTCACTGAAGTTCCGGAGCTTCCGGAGTATATACGCGGAATCATCAATCTGCGGGGAAAAATCATACCGGTAGTGGATGTGAGGCTCAGGTTCAAAAAGCCTTTTAGAGATTACAACGACAGGACCTGCATAATAGTTGTTGACATAAGAGACGTGTCAACAGGCCTGGTTGTAGACAGCGTGTCGGAAGTGCTTTCAATTGCGGAAAAAGACATAGTTCCTCCTCCGGAGGTGGGCAAGGGTTTTAGCAGCAGGTACATAAAGGGAATAGGAAAAGTGGGAAATGATGTAAAACTGCTTCTTAATTGCAATAAACTCTTTAGCAATGAGGAAACGGACGAATTGAATAAAATATAAAATGACCGGGGGTATCTATGATGAAATGGTTTAATAATGTGAAAATTGCGGTGAAACTGTTGACAGGTTTTATTATCGTTGCAATTATTGCAGGGGCAGTAGGAGTTGTGGGTATGTTCAATATAAAGTCCATAGAAAAAAATGGCTCCCAGCTTTACAGCAACATGACTGTGCCCTTGTCAATTTCAACGGAAATGGCAAAGCTCTTTCAAAGGATACGTGTAAATACTCGCGACATGGTGCTGGAGGATAACCTGAGAGAGATAAATGCCCGCTATCAGGATATCAAGCAGATAGCTGTTGAACTTGATTCTTTATCCGGGGATTTTGAGAAAACAATAATGTCGGACAGGGCACAAGAGAGCTTCGACGACTTCATAATTAAAAGGGCACATTTTTTAACCTACCTGGATAAGCTGCTGGAGCTGTGCCTTGAAAACAGGGATGAAGAAGCATTCGCCCTTATAAAAGGAGACATGCGTGCCGCAGCCGACGCCGAAAAAGAGGCAATCGAAAAGCTGGTCCTGATAAAGGTTGAGGATGCAAAGGTTAAAGCGGACACAAATACTGAAAAAGCCAATGCAGCTGCCATTACCATGATTATCATTATAGCCGCAGGTATGATCTTGGCTGTCATTCTCGGTCTGGTTATATCAGGCAGCATAAGCAAGCCGGTCAAAGAGATACTGAATACAGCAAATAAAATTGCAGTAGGCGATTTGGATGTGAGCATCAACTATAGGGCAAAAGATGAAATAGGCCTGTTGGCCGGTGCGTTTGAAAAGATGGCCGCATATCTGGATAATGCCGCCACTGCTGTTAAGTCTGTCAGTGAAGGCAATATAAATATCAAAATAACTTCAAAGTCGGAAAGTGATACCCTGTCAAAGAATATGACCATAATGATTGACAATCTGCATTCCCTGGCGGAAGAAGGCAGTATGCTTACGAAGGCATCAATACAAGGAAACTTTCACATTCGCGGTGATGAAGAAAAGTTTAACGGGGTGTACAGGCAAATAATTGCAGGCATGAACAGGACACTGGATACACTGGTGGGCCATATTAACAATGTACCTGCACCCGTCGTACTCATTGACAGGGACTTTAAAATACTCTATATAAACAAATATGGCGCAGACGTTCTGGCATCAACCCAAAGTCAGATTATCGGAACCAAGTGCTACGACAATTTCAAAACCTCTGATTGCAAAACCCCAAATTGCGCCTGTGCTATGGCTATGCAGAGCGGACAAAAATCCAGCCGTGAAACAGACGCCCACCCCGCCGCAGGTATAGATCTGGATATAAACTATACCGCCATCCCGCTTAAAGATGAAAACCAGCAGATAATTGGCGCCATGGAGTTGGTGGTGGACCAGACAGCCATAAAAAACGCGGCGAGGGTTGCGAGGAAACAGTCCGAATACCAGGAAAAGGAAACATCCAAGCTGCTGGAAAACCTTCAGGACCTTTCAAAAGGCAAGCTGCGGTGCAGCTCCTCCATTGAACCCACTGATGAAGACACTAAGGCAATTGGAGAAATGTTTGACAGGATATATTTGAACTACAAAGACAGCGTAGACACTATAGCAGGTTATGTTGAAGAAATTTCCAAAATTCTTAACCAAATGTCGGAAGGCAATATGAATGTCGGTATTACAAGAGATTACAGGGGTGACTTTGTCGAAATAAAGAACTCGCTCAACCTTATAGTGGATTCCTTCAACGATGTGCTAGGGGATATTAACAACTCCGCAGAGCAGGTGGCAGCAGGCTCAAAACAGGTTTCGGATTCAAGTACGGCCCTTTCCCAGGGTGCTGCAGAGCAGGCGAGCACTATTGAAGAGCTTACCGCTTCACTTCAGGAAATCTCTTCACAGACAGAATTGAATGCCAAAGGCGCCAGCCAGTCCAATGAGCTTTCCGAAACTGCAAAGACAAATGCCGTAAAAGGAAATGAGCAGATGCAGGAAATGCTTAAAGCCATGGCTGAAATTAACGATTCCTCAAGCAATATATCAAAGATTATCAAGGTAATAGATGAAATAGCTTTTCAGACCAATATACTTGCACTCAATGCCGCAGTTGAGGCCGCAAGGGCGGGACAGCACGGCAAGGGCTTTGCGGTGGTGGCAGAGGAGGTCAGGAATCTGGCTGCGCGAAGCGCCAATGCCGCCAAAGAAACCACTGCAATGATTGAAGGGTCTATTAAAAAAGTGGAGGGTGGTACAAGAATAGCCAATGACACGGCTGAAGCCCTGAACAGCATAGTGGAGGGTGTTACCAAAGTAGCAAAAACTGTAAATGATATTTCTATTGCTTCCAATGAACAGGCTTCCGCCATAGTCCAGATAAATCAAGGCATTGTACAGGTATCTGATGTGGTACAGAATAACTCAGCTACTTCCGAAGAAAGTGCGGCTGCCAGCGAAGAGCTTTCCAGCCAGTCGGAAAAACTGAGGGAAATGGTTGCAAGGTTTAAGCTAAAGGCAAGCAGTACCTCCCGAATCATACGTGAAAAAGCAGGGGATTTGAGTCCGGAAGTACTGAGAGTGCTTGACAATATGCCGGAAGCGGTGGCAAGCTCCAATGTAAAATCTGGCTTGAGCGACAATGAATTCGGCAAGTACTAAAGGGGATACGGATGGTAGTTATCAGGGAAAAAGAATTCAAAAGGTTTACAGAATATATAAACAAGCATTACGGAATACATTTAAAAGGGGAAAAACTCTCCCTGGTGTCAGGAAGGCTCCAAAATGTGTTTGCAGGAAGTGATTTCAAGAACTTTTCGGAGTACTATGACCATGTTGTATCAGATAAGACGGGAAATGCCGCAGCAATGCTCATAGAAAGAATCACTACCAACCATACCTTTTTTATGCGTGAAATAAAACATTTTGACTATTTTAAAAATGTTGTGCTTCCATATCTGGCAAATACGGTAAAGGACAGGGATTTGAGAATATGGAGCGCAGGCTGTTCAAGCGGCGAGGAACCGTATACACTGGCAATGGTTATTGACGAATTCCTGAGGAAGGAGAAATTGGGATGGGATGCAAGGATTCTGGCCACAGATATTTCAAATAAGGTTCTGGACATGGGAAGAAAGGGTGTGTACAAAAACGAAGCATTGGGCACTCTGCCAAAACACTGGAGATCGCTCTACTTTAAAAAATACAATGATGAAAATTCAATTATATGTGATAAAATAAAAAAGGAGGTAATATTCAGAAAATTAAATTTGATGGAGAGCTTTTTTCCCTTTAAAAAGAAATTCCATGTTATATTTTGCAGGAATGTTATGATTTACTTTGACAGCAAGACCAGGAAGAGGCTTGTAAATAAATTCTACAATCACACCCTTTATGGAGGATACCTTTTTATAGGGCACTCAGAATCCATTAATGGTGAAGGGTCAGATTATAAATACATTATGCCTGCGGTTTACAGAAAGGAATGAGCGGACGTACCCATATGGCGTTGATAACAGGTAGAAATACCATATTCAAATATTGAAGGAGCTGGGCAATGGTTGAAAGGAAAATACTTCAAGAAAACAGTGAATTTGCATGGGCAACTCTGGCATGCATAGGCGACGGCGTAATTTCTACCGACCTGAACGGCCGTATATTGTATATGAACAGCACTGCGGAAAACCTGACCGGACAGAAGGCTGAAGATGCTCTGGGAAAGGACTTTGATACGGTGTTTCCCATCTTTCACGCAGAAACGGACAGGGTAATGGACAGTCCCGTTAAAACGGCGCTTGCAGTTGGAACTGCCGTGGGGCTCCAAAATCACTCGGTCATTAGAACCAAACAGGGAGACATAAGGTATCTATCTGCAAGCTGCTCACCCATTGAGGGCACTGACGGATTTTCAGGGGTTGTTGTTGTGTTCAGGGATGTCTCCAGGTTTAAAGCCCTGGAAATGCAGAAAGAAAATGAAGCAAACAACTTAAAACAGATTTTTTATTCTGCCCCCGTAGGAATGATGATTATAGACGAAGAAATCACAATAAATCAAATCAACAACGCAGCTTTGAAAATGTTTAAAGCGAAAAAGAAAATTGTCATCGGAAAGAGGTTTGGAAACAGCTTTTGCTGCAAAGGAAGCTTCGAAAATGAACAGGGATGCGGCTATGGCATTTTATGCCGTGAATGTGAGTTAAGAAAATCATTTATTCTGGCTTTTAAAAAGGGCATAAATATAGAAAACCTGGAAATCAGCAGAACTTTCATTAAGGGTGATGAAGACGTTGAGATGTGGTTTAACACGAGTATTGCACCCATCAGTATCAATGATAAAAAATATGTGGTTGTTTCAATGATGGATATTACCAACAGGAAAACTGCCGAAGAAAGCTTAAAGATGTATAAGGTATTATCTGAGCACGCACAGGATATTATCATTTTTGTGGACCTTGACGGGAGGATTGTCGGTGCCAACCATTCTGCGGTAAAAGCCCATGGGTATTCACGCAAAGAGTTTTTATCCAAATACATTTTTGATTTGTGTAAAACAAAAGACCTGGTAATGGACCAAATGTATAAAGCCAGTGCGGAAGGAATATTTTTTGAAACCGAACACATTAGAAAGGACGGAAGCTTTTTCCCTGTAGAAGTAAGCTCACGGGGAACTACAATAAACGGCAAACGCATATTGATAAGTATAATAAGGGATATCTCCGAACGGAAACAGACAGAAGAAAAGCTGGAAAAAGCGAAAGAGGAAGCGGAAAAAGCCAGCAGGACCAAAAGTGAATTCGTAGCCAACATGAGCCATGAGGTGCGCACCCCCATAAACGGTATTCTAGGAATGATAAATCTCACCCTGCTAACCCATTTGACCGGTGAACAGAGAGAGAATTTAATGGCTGCCAAAAGCTGTGCCGATTCTCTTTTGACAATTATCAACGACATACTGGATTTTTCCAAGATGGAAGCAGGCAAGCTGACTATTGAAAACATCAGCTTCAGCATTAAAGAATTAATTGAGGAAATATTAAAATATCACTCCATACGTGCAAAGGATAAAGGCCTGCAGCTTAATTACAGCTTTTCTTCCACCCTGCCGGAATACCTTAAAGGGGCGCCGGACAGAATTGGACAGGTATTAAACAATTTTATCGGAAATGCGGTGAGGTTTACCGACAGGGGAGAGGTTAAGATTACAGTCAGGAGTACAGTTGTAAGCAAAAAACGGGCTGAAGTCAAATTCGCAGTATCTGATACGGGGCCGGGCATTGCGTCAAAGGACATGTCAAAGCTCTTTAGAAGCTTCAGCCAGGTGGACAGCTCATTTACCAAAACCCATAACGGAACCGGGCTGGGACTTGTCATAAGCAAGAAGCTTGTTGAAATGATGGGCGGTAAGATATGGGTTGAAAGTAAAAAAGGTGAAGGCAGCACTTTCTACTTTTCAATTGAAATGGAACTCGGTGAAAAGCCGGACAGGCGTATAATTAAGAACACTATTGTGACAAAGGCGGGAAAACCCCTGAATATTTTACTGGCAGAAAATGACAGCATTAATCAGTTTGTAATTGCCCGCATGCTGATGGAAAAGGGACATTCGGTTGATGTTGCGTGTAACGGTTTGGAGGCCCTTGAACTGCACGAGCGAAGCAGCTATGATATAATTCTCATGGACATACATATGCCCGAAATGGATGGTATTGAGGCCACACAAAGCATAAGGAAAAGAGAAGGGCAGGAGAATCATACACCGATAATTGCCATAACCGCATACGCACTTCAAGGAGACAGGGAACGTTTTATTTCCCTTGGTATGGACGAATACATTTCAAAGCCTGTTGACATGGAGGAGCTTTATTATACTCTTGACAGGGTATATGCTTCAAAGGCTGACCAATCCAATGATTCAGGCAGTTTGATAGAGGTTTTGGATAATGGTGAGATTGTACTTGTCCAAAACGCTAAAACCATATCGGAAGAAAAAAGATTGAAGGTAATTAATGAATTGGAGATCAATATAAATAAGCTGACTCCCAAACTTCAGAGAAAAAACATATTTTTAATGGAGTCAATTTCCAATATAATCAAAATGCTTTCAAAGGAAATATGTGCTCAAGAGCTCAGCAGCACAGCATTCAAGATAGAACTGGCACTGAGGAAAGAAAATTTGGAGAAAGCTGCCGGTTATATTAAACAAATTAAACATGAATTCGAAGTTTTTAAAAAGCAGTAGTAATTAATTTTAAGGGCGGTGTGAGAATGAGAATTCTAATTGCGGAAGATGACTATATAAGCAGGAAATTTTTATTTAAATTCCTTTCACAATATGGAGAATGCGATTTGGTAGTTGATGGTCTTGAAGTGTTGGATGCATTTATGATGTCATTTAAGGAAAAAAACCCCTATGACCTCATCTGTCTTGATATTATGATGCCCAGGGTTGATGGTGTGAAAGTGCTTAAAACTATCAGGGAAATTGAAGCACAAAAGGGCTTGCTTCCCGAAAAGCGGGTCAAAATAATTATGACCACGGCCCTGGCAGAAACCCGGTATGTAAAAAATGCTTTTGAAATCGGATGTGAGGCCTATGCCGCCAAGCCTATCAATACGGATAAGCTGGTAGAGGTTATGGAGAAGCTGGGCCTATTAGAGGAGAAGAGCTAGGAGCCAAAAACGTGTCAGGGGAAGTCTCTCTGACATGTTTTCACTCTCTGAACCATTCAATATCCGCTCTATGTCCAGTACTGCACT
Source organism: Clostridia bacterium (assembly GCA_028280575.1). GTDB lineage: Bacteria > Bacillota > Clostridia > Acetivibrionales > STF1-152 > JANQLN01. The sequence goes on along the minus strand of JANQLN010000024.1, from coordinate 3,633 downwards.
GCCCTTTATATCGAGTATATTAATGGATTCAGTAATAAATGGCTATTTTTCCACCGAATCCATTATGGCTTTTTAAAAGGTATACTTTTATGAGTCCTACCCAGTTTAAAAAACAAGGACGTCATTATGTGTAAACAAAATAGGTGCATCTTGCCTGCGTACCAAAATCATTTGCGTAATTTAATAAGATTAAATGGCAAGTGAGCCTCTTACGCTTCACTTTTTATGTTTAACCCAGAATCATTCTGTCATTATATAATCCGTTTTTATTGCCAAACTGTTCAACCAGACGCTCAACAGTCATGTCTTTTCTCTCCTTGCCTTTTAAATCAAGAACTATTCTGCCGTCAAGCATCATAATTGTCCTGGTGCCATGTTCAAGCGCTGCCTTCATATTGTGTGTAATCATAATGGTACATAAATTGTATTCCTTAACAATCTCATTTGTAAGCTCCAATACCTTTTTGGCAATTGAAGGGTCCAAGGCCGCGGTGTGCTCGTCCAGAAGCAGCACCTTTGGCTTAACTATTGTGGACATCAGCAGGGTCAGAGCCTGTCTCTGACCGCCTGAAAGCAGCCCCACCTTCTGCTTCATCCTGTCTTCAAGACCCAGCTCCAGTAAAGATAAGCGCTCCCTGAAAAGCTTATGGTACTTCTTGCCAATCCCCGGCTTTAAACCTTTTGGTTTTCCCTTGTCATAGGCAATTGACAGGTTCTCTTCAATGGTCATATCATGGGCTGTCCCTCTAAGCGGGTCCTGAAAAACTCTTCCTATGAATTTCGAACGTTTATATTCAGGCTTAAAAGTAACATCTATGTCGTCAAGCATAATCCTGCCTTTATCAACTTCGTAAACTCCGGAGATGCAATTGAGCAAAGTAGATTTGCCTGCTCCGTTTCCGCCAATAATAGTTACAAATTCACCCTCTTCCAAAAATAAGCTCAGATTGTCAATAGCAAGGTTTTCATTAATAGTGCCTTTCCCAAAGGTCTTGCTCAGATTGTCAATTATAAGCATCAGGCCTCTCCTCCCTTACCTCCTGCCGAAGACGACATCCTCTTTCTGAAAGACAGAATATATTCTTTTACCGCAGGCATAGCCAGTGCAACGGCAACAATGAATGCAGAGATAAGCTTCAAATCAGTGGGAGGCATTCCAAGATCAAGCGCTATAGCTATAACAAGCCTGTAAAGTATAGCTCCCAGAATTACCGCCGTCAGCCTTCTAAAAAGAGAACGGGCTCCAAAGAGAACTTCTCCGATTATTACAGAAGCAAGTCCAATTATTACCATACCTACACCCATGCCAATATCCGAATAGGACTGGTATTGGGCTATCAATGCACCGGATAGAGCTACAAGGCCATTTGCTATGGCAAGGCCCAGTGTTTTGGTAAAATCCGTATTTACACCCAGCGCTTTAACCATGTGTTCATTATCTCCCGTTGCCCTTATGACAAAGCCCAGCTTTGTCTTTAAAAATAGAAATAAAACAAAAACAACAATAATTAAAATTATAAAAGACAAAACAAGATCACTAAAACCTGACACAAAAAAATCATTAACAATACTAAAAACCGTGGGTTTGTTTATGAGCGGAATATTCGGCTTGTTTCCCATAACTCTCAAGTTAACCGAATATAAGGCCAGCATTGTAAGAATTCCCGACAATAAAGGCTGTATCTTTAATTTTGTATGAATAAGTGCGGTTATGCAGCCTGCCAGACAACCCGCAACAAGCGCAAGAGGCATACCTAAAAAGGGATGCCCCTTGGTGTACAATATAGCTGAAACGGCAGCGCCAAGAACAAAGCTTCCATCCACCGTCAAATCAGGCATATTAAGACTTCTGAAGGATATAAAAACCCCCAGTGCCATTATGGCATATATTATTCCAAGCTCTATAGATCCTTGATAATATAGTAAGTTCATTGCATCTCTACCTTTTGTTTAATACTATAGCAAAAGTGTTTTTTAATTACTGCAAAGAAAACTTCATTAAATACAGGACTAGATTCAAGTCTAAAAAATGAAAGCTTTCATTGCAGTAACAAAGTTGACTACTCAAAAATCTTTGCTGCTTTTTCAAGTAGGTCTTCAGGAATCGTAACCCCTATGGCATCTGCAGTACTTCTATTCAAATAAATGTCATTCTCTTTCATGGTTCTTGCAGGAATATCTCCGGCTTTTTTGCCGTTGAGTATCTCAATCGCCATTTCTCCTACTTCCTCTCCCAGTATATTGTAATTTACGCCATAAGTAGCTAAACCACCGTCTTTTACGAGAGAGTCCGAGCCGCAATATACAGGTATTTTAGCTTCAATTGCTGTTTTGGCAACTACAGCCATGGCAGAGGCGATTGTATTATCCGTAGGTACAAATATTATATCCACTTTTCCCACCAGGGACTGAACAGCCTGCTGAACATCTGCCGTGCTTGTAACTGTGGCATCGGTAACAGTCAGTCCCTTATCTTGTGCATACGCCTTCAAGTCATTTATTGTAGAAATGGAATTCACTTCACCTGAGTTGTAAAGTGCTCCAATTTTCTTAAAACCAGGTGTAATTTCCATGGCAAGTTCCATAATAAGCTCTGCAGAAATTGCATCTGAAGCACCCGTTACGTTTCCACCCGGATTATCCATATCGGACACAAGTCCGGCGGCAATTGGGTCGGTAACTGCCGAAAAAACAATGGGTATCTCTTTGGTTTCCGCCACTGCTGACTGTGATGCGGATGTCGCAATAGAAAGAATCATATCATATTTCTTGCTTACAAATTTCTGGCATATGGTTTTAAGGTTGGTCTTATCATTGGACGCATTCTGGTAATCCACAGTAATATTCTCTCCATCCTTAAATCCTTCTTCTTCAAGCTTTTCAAGGAATGATTCCCTGACGGCATCAAGGGCCGGGTGCTCAACTTGCTGGACAATGCCTATCGTCTTTTTGTCAGAATCCTTTCCGTTACATCCTGATAATGTAAACATTCCCGTAACCAGAAAACCAATTAAAACAAACACTAAACCTGACTTTCTCATTTTTCATTCCTCCGTTTTTTATATTTATTACTTTCACAGGCTGCTTCCTGTAAAATTTAATTACTATATGGAACTTCCTTTAATCATTGCCATATGACTTTTGAAATGCATAAGGGATTCTGGTGACGCTCAAAAACCATATTATATATAATTACAGCTCTGCATATATTATAATATATGCCAAAACCTCTTTTGTTACCAGAAAAAAATACCTATCCTTGAAATAAGGACAGGTTAAACATTTTCGTCCCTTTACTCATATGGACATCCTTGCCCATTATAAAAAATACTTTTGACAACAATTCAAAACGCCGTAAAGCATCCAACTATAATTTAGTTGAATAATACCACACGTACCAATCTGCTGTCAACAAATTTAGTATTTTGAGTTGCCTATTTTTAATATTGAGAGGATTTATGTGTATAATGAAACAGTTATCATTGGGAATGAATTTAGAAAATGTTAGTGTATAGGTTCTTGAAAAAGGTGTATTTTGCGGCATGGAGGCCGCAAGCCGGCATCTGAACTACGGATGGTGAATATGCCGGGTAGCCTTTTTCAAGGTTCTAGACACTTACATTTTCTTAATGA
>JANQLN010000137.1 GCA_028280575.1 Clostridia bacterium | reverse complement strand
TTTATTCATTGCAACATTCATTTCTGTTTCAAGAGATGTATCTTTCTTATCCATGTATAATTTGAGTGCTCCAAGCTTTTCGCTATCGAAGCTGATTTGTAGTGTTGCTTTTTTCACAGTAATTCCTCCAATCTATAAACTTATTTGTGGACCTTGTTGCTCCAAAGGAACAGCAAATTCTTTCAGTTTTTGTTTCATTTCCCATTGGATTACAGTAGGAAGGATATCTTTTTTGTAATGTGCTTCCTCTATAACTTGATCCAAACAGCGTAAACCATCGTTAATGCCGACGGCAAAATCAGAAGGAGAACAATGATAACATAGGCTGTTGTATTTGAAGTAAGCTTTATCATTGTCAAAATCAAGAGTGATATTCATACTGATTGCAGCATTATTACCAAAATCAGAGAGCATTTTTTCTGCCTGTTTTTTTGGAAGTCTCTCAAAAAGACTTTTGCCATTTAAGCCTATCACCTCATAGTTAAAATAATGATTTATACTTGATTAATGGTATAAGCTGTGCTGTTGTCTGTTTAAGAGAAAGTTCATCCTTGAGATTTGCAGCTTCTCGAATCACAGTAAAAGGATTATATTCATTGGCCGCCCATTGGCTATAGAAATGATGAGCTTCTCCTTTTTCTATAATTGTGTAAATTGCTCTACTTCCCATATTAACCTCCTTTCACATTCCAAGATCATACCTTGAGATTTATTTTCGTATTCATCTAATTCATCCTTCTGCTCATTCTCTATTGCTTTTAACGCCCTGACTTTCTCTGCACATTCCAGGAAAGCTCTAGTGTAATTGTCCGGTGACACCTACATGCTCATACTCATACCCTGGGTCTCTTGCTTAGCTTTTTCCGGCTCAACAGCTTTTTCTTGTTGCGTTTGTGTAGTAGCGATATCTTTTTCACGCTGATGCTTCTCCTGTTTTGTTGAGGGTTTTTCTCCTTTCTCAACGTTAGTCTTTGATTTCTGTTTTGCTATATTGTCTCCTGCTCCATTCTTTTGTTTGATATTTTTTTCTTCCGTTTTTATTTCTTGTTTTGGTGTCTCAGATTGGCTTTCAACATATTCCCTGACCTGAGCAGGAACTACCTTTTGATAGAATTTACTAATGTGATCCTGCAGCTCGTCCTCAACATTCATTTCTTTCTTTTGCATATAGAATCGAAGTGCATTGAGCTTGTCGGCATCAAAAGATACCTGCAAATTTGCTTTTTTCATGGGTTTAATCCTCCTTAAATTTATTTGTGAGAAAACTCATCATAGTCCTTCAGTTCAAATAAGTTTAGAAAAAATTTAAATTTAATCTATGCGGCTATAAATCTCCGAAGCATTTGCTTTGTCCTCGTCAGTGATTGCCCTTTTCAAAGTAATTTCAAGGTTTGAATAAATCTCCCGCAAAGAAGTTAAAGGGATGGTTATCGTAGAACTGATATCAGTTTCTTTGTCGTATTGGGTTTCATAACTCACAAAGCAATCTACAAACTTACTGTAGTCATCACCATCCATGGATAAGGTGTTGGCGCCGAAAAACAGAGAATAAAAAATTGCCTTGACTCTTTTTTCATCAAGACTTCCGCTTTCCAGTTCCATGTTTATATCCTCTATGGCATTGTCAAGTTCAGAGAAGCTGCCACGCATATCTCTTATATGGTCAGCGTATTCTCCAGGTATTTGTGATGGGATTGCACCGCCATTAAAACTCAAGTCAAGTGCGGCATTGTTGTGACTAGCTGCACCTGATACCAGGCTTATAATCACGACAACCATAATAAGGGGAGTCAGCAGGGCGGCAATAATAACTCCGATAATCTTCCAGGTTCTTTTATCAGTCGCAGCTGCTATGGCTACTTTGGCAATTAGGGTAAGGGTTGCGGGATCAGCCAAGGTTCATTCCCCCAAGTTCCTGTGTATGGTCTTGTTTTTGCTCCAGCTTCATAAGTACCCGGAAAATATCATTTAAGATGCATGAATGAATATCGCTTATGTAAACACTAGATTTATCCGCACTGTCACCAAAACCCCGTTTTTTCCATTCCATTGCTACTTCAGTATACATATCAGGAAATGAGAATTCATCTGCACGATTGCGAACATTTTTAAAAAACCTACCATCGTATGAGCCTTTATATTGAACTGTTCTGGCAATGAGATACATGCTTCTCTCCACACCGTAATTTTCAACAATGGTATTCATAAGCTCATCCAGGCGATGGGTATTATAGTATTTCGAAGCATTATCCTCCAGGTATTTCTTCAATTCAAGATTAATTTTACGGGACTCACGCCATTGCTCCAATTCGTTTTTTTGTTTTGCATACTCAATGGATTGCTGGTATACAGGAATATCTTTATACATTTTTTAATCTCCTTTCTTCTTTTTTCTGCCGTTATCGTCCGCTTGCTGTACCGAATAGTTTTTCCTTGTACTCCGGTGCTTTCACGATGAGGTTATATCTCTCGTTGCCACACTTAAATAAGCACGAACCTCGCTGCGGATAGCGGATTAGATTATACTCACTCTGCTCCAACTGCAGGGTATCGATGTAGAATTGGGCATCAATGTTTCCAGCATTGAAAAGAAACACATGTGTCGGTATACTGAATAAAGGTTTGGTGTACTCCCGGATACCATCAATGTTGAAATCCTCCAAGTTTTGGCTGGCAAGGATGACGGCACTTTCTTTCTTCCTCACTCGCTTCATGAAATTTCGAATGTACTCAATTGCAGTGAGGTTTGTCAGGAAGAGGTACAGCTCATCAATACTAGCTGCTGTAAAACCTTCAGTAAGCAATTGGTTGGACATATAGGAAAGCACATTGAAAAGCAGAGCATTTCGAATGTTCTTGCTGGCCTGCAGCAGTCCTTTTACCCCAAAGGTTACAAAATGATTGTCGGTGATATTGGTATGTCCGTTAAAGAATTTGTTATCTGCACCCACGCAAATGGAATGGAGCGAGAGGCAGATTTCCTGCAGGGTTTCTACTGTATATAGCTGTCTTCGGCTGTTGTCATAGTTATGGTACTCTGTCTCTATCAAATTATACAGGTCTGAAAGAATTGGATAATCTGTTGGTGTCAGCATATCAAAATCGGTACGGTCGTTGATGTTCCATTTCTCATTCTCATAAAGCTTGGCCAGCATAATTTCGATAGTGTCAATTTGCCTGTCATTGAATTCCTTATAACTACGGAAGAAATCCTTCAGGAATGAGATGTGCTGCGAAAGCTTTGACGTACAGCGGAAAGCCTGGGGGGCTTCCCTATCCTCTGGTGCTCCTTTTTCATCCCAAGCTTTGGGTTCTAGTACATTAATAATGAATTCACCCGACATCAAATCAACAAAACTGCCTCCAAGGTTGAGTGTCAGATCCACATACTCGTGCTCCGGATCAAGAACAATAACCTTCATACCAGCTTGTCTCATATTGCAAAGGATGAGCTTCATGAGATAGCTTTTACCCTGACCGGAATTTCCCAAAATTAGTATATTAGCATTGGTTTTGTCATCACTTCTCTTATTAAAATCCGCAATGATATTACTGCCAAATTTGTCCCGGCCAAGGTAGAAACCATTCGCATCGGTTTTTCCCGAGTAATTGAACGGATATAGGTTGGCCACACTGGAAGCTGGCAATACTCTTTCGAACTGGTCGCCAAATATATTGTATCCAGAAGGCATAACAGCGATAAAGCCTTGCTGCTGCCGGAGCATAAGCCGGTCAACATTGAGTTTGGAGCGTATCAGTTCGGTTAACACTTCAGTTTGTAGTTCCTTAAGCCGCTCCAGGGAATATGCTGATAATTCTATATATACCGCTGTATGCAGGAGTGGCTCCCGATTCCTATGCATGGTGGCCACAATAGTTGCTACGTCTTGCAGGTTGCTTTCAGCGGTAACGGTTTGCTGCAGGTCATTTGTGTTGCTCCTTTTTAACTTGTTTTTGTTAGCCGCATTACTGATGATTTTCTTTTCCTCCAGTGGTGTAACATGACGGGTATATATTTTCAAAGTGACACTTTCTTTTTCTGAGAGGTAGCGCAGGATAGCCTGTTCATCAGTGGAAGTAGGGTATTCACGTAGAACCCAAACACATCTGTATGTGTTGCCGCAGATATAATGATCGGTATTAAATTTGATGACTGAGGGTGCAATCATATCCAGGAAGTCCTGTATATAAACGTCATCCTGTGAAGCAAGAATTTTTTTGGTATTCCTTTTTGGCATGGGTGTCCCCCTTTCTTTAATAAATAAAATTGCACGCAAAAAAGACCCACTGATTTCTCAATAGGTCTTCAAGTCTATCTTGATTTTTTTTCACACGCTCGTATATTTATTATAAATGTGCTGGCACTCATGGAACAGTATCGGCAGATGTATCTATTTTAAAACATTTTAATTAGTATATCTCGCCTATCCTTCGACTAGAACAATAAAAAAAAGACTTACGATGGCTCGTCCTCGCAAATCTTTTTCTTTATTAGTGAAATTGA
>JANQLN010000106.1 GCA_028280575.1 Clostridia bacterium | reverse complement strand
AAGTTGAGCTTTGTTAAACTTCACATCCGGAAGAATGATCACAGGCTTCAAAATACCAATCATCATGGGAGAAGACAGCTTACGGCAGCTTACGACCCGAATAGGCCTTTGGATATTCAGTTCCAGGAGAAGATTATTAAAAGTATCTATGTACTGGCTCTTAACAGGCGTGCACCAACGGTAAACAGATTTCTTAAAAAGTATATATCCTATCAGATGGTAAATAAGGCATATAAATACACCAACAAGCCAAAGAATCATCGCAATCTGTATGAATGAGAGGTTTACTATTACAGGAGCCTGCTGCTGTGCTACTGTATTAGCGGCAACTGTACTGTCAACTCTCAACATAGGCAGGGTATAGGCAGTTTCATTCATTGCTGGTGGCATGGAAAGCTGCAATGCTGCTGGTTGTATAAAATTAAAAGGAAGCACTAATCTGACCGCTAAAGCAATCCAAATATAGTAATTCCATTTTGCAGGATATCTTTTGTTAATAACAGGAGAAAAAAGGAGTAAGGCTAAAATCACAATTGAAGTTGTCAGGGAAACCTGAACAACATTGTTGAACATAGCTTCAATCATTTCCTTACCTCCTTTTTTAAAAAGTCTTGAAGCTCCTCAAGCTGTTCGTCGTCTACAGCATTGCCGTCATAAAGAGACGCAACAAAGGTTGTCAATGAATTCCCATAAAGTTTTTTGAGTATGGATTTACTCTCAGTGTTCAGATAATCCTGTTCACAGATTATAGCAGTGTAGATATTCATGTTACCCTGCTTCTCACTGGAAACAAAACCTTTTTTGATCAAGCGGGAAAGAAAGGTCAATACCGTAGTGGTTGCCAGTTTACGTTTCTTTTGCACATGCTTTTCAATATATGCCCTTGACACAGGTACTCCCGCCTCCCAAATCACAAGCATAATATCAAGCTCGGAATCAGGGAGCTTTTTAATTTTTTTCATGGTTCCACTTCCTTTCTACAAATGGAGTAGTCTGCTGGTTACATTGTACTTCATTTGTAGAAGATAATCAAATGATTTTCTAAAAATACGTACATTATATATAATATGTTTTATGATTGAAACATTCATTTCAATACAAGCCTACTTAATCATAGACTGAAAAACTCACATAATGCAGTTAAAGCTTTTAAAAATATAGTCATCATTAATAGTTTAAAAAAACTAGCATATTTGTTGCAAAACATCTATAGGTTAATGTACCATTTTTTTGGAAAAATTATCTTAAAGTATTGTTACAATTTTTTTGCCAACTATATAAAAAAGTTTTAAAAAAAATATGTGATTTTATGGAAGTTTTGCAATGTATATATATGGAGGGATGAATAAAAAGAAAGGAGGTGTATGCATGCTACATATAAGGGCACCAGACAGATTTACACGTTTATATAGCTTTTTAATAATTTTGCAAAGAAAAAAATAAAAACTTTTTTTGGAAATATGAAACTTTTTTGTTGTTTAAGAGTCTAACGGATAAGGTAAATTTTACCTTTTAGGTGAAAGTAAATATTTTGAAAGAACAGCGGTGAAAAGGAGATGACAATGTGTAGATGATTACAGATTAAATAAAGTAAGAATTTAAAAATAAAAAATGGAAAGGATGAATGGTATGAAAAGAATTTTATTGCTAATATTAGCATTGACAATGCTTCTGACAGCAACTGCCACATCTGCCGATGATAAAGAATCCATTACAGGAGAAAACGAGGAGGCCAATACTGAAAGTATCATTATAAAAACAGATTCAGGGGAAATAAAAATCAGCCCAGAGAATATCATCAAAAAAACAATAGAAGATTTTTCTGTTGGGAAAACGGAAGAGCCTGTTCAGCTTGAGCCAATCATTCCTCGAAGATTGTCACCTGAAAAAGGCCAGCCTATAACAAGAGCCGAAAGCAAATTGTCAGAACAGGTCAAACTGGATAAGGAAGCCGGCAAATCAAGTATTCCGATAGTAGTAATCCTGCAGTATGATGTTGATGATATTGAAGAAAAATTTGAAAAAGAATTTGCAAGCTTGTTTGGAGACTCTTTAAAATATGAGAAGTTAAATAGCAGAAAATATAAATTAAATGTAAATGTTGAACAATTGGAGCTTTTAGAAGGTATGGACGAAGTGCGTGTAATTACTATATATACTGACGAAAAAGCATATGGTACCACTGTGAGTAAGTCAAGTGGTGATGTTACAATTAAGCTGAATGCAGCAAGTGAAATGCTGGGGGTAAAAAAAGCTCGCCATGATTTTAAGGTAACCGGTGATTTGGATGGCAATGAAACCAGGTATACTAGAAATGACATAGTAATTGCCATAATAGATTCTGGTATTGATGCTTCACACGTTGATCTGGACGGCGGCAAAGTAATTGGATGGTTTGATGCGGTCAATGGTGAAATATCACCCTATGATGATCATGGTCATGGAACTCTTGCGGCCAGCATTGCAGCAGGTACAGGTGAAGGAGATCCTGGAATTCAAACAGGCATTGCACCTGGTGCTGCTCTGGTTGGTGTAAAAGTGCTTGATCATAATAATGCGGGAAGTTTTAGAGATATTGAGGATGGGCTCGATTGGATACTTGACAATATTGATACATTTAACATTGATGCGGTAAATATGAGTATTGGTACACAGGAAAGTCAAGCCGCAGCTAGAAGAATCATAGAGCGAATTAATAGAATAAATGCCCGAGGTGTACCAGTGTTTGTTTCTGCTGGAAATTCTGGTCACGGCTATGACGGAAGAGATTTCTTGGGACGTTACTATGATACATTGAATACTTTTGCAGAACATACATCGTATTCCGTGGGCAGTATTAAAGATCCCTATGAGGGTGGTTGGGGATTAAGCAGGTTTTCTTCAAGAGGAACAGGCACAACTGGTCCATGGATGGTAGCTCCCGGCGATAGGATTAGAGCTGCCAAAGCCGGTTCAAAACGTGAATATGTTACACGTGATGGCACATCATACGCTGCACCAATGGTAGCAGGAACATTTGCACTAATGTACGACGCTGCATATACGGCAGGAGGCGGTACAATTGGTTTCCTCGTATCTGATATGGGACAGGCAGGTACAGACAAAAATTATGGGGGTGGAAAACTCCTGTCATACGAGTCTATTAGAGATGCCGGAGGTTTAAGCGGCTCTTTTGATACACACCGTACGTACATTGTGGACCGGATGGGCCATGTCAATAGAGACTTTATAAATTTATATGCTATTCGGTGCGATTCTTCGGATGCCGCTCTCAACATGACACTAATTATTACAGACGAAGGTATGCAGGATTTAAATTTGGCTATATGGGAGCCTGGGACAGACCCTTACGCAGGTGCTCCTTCAACACATTATATTAAGGATGAAACTGATTTACCACAAGAGTCTTTTAGTATTTTTAGGCCAAAAGTAGGTTTGTACTATATAGGAGTAGTAGGAGTTGATGCTGCAAATTATACGCTAGAAGTTACCGGACACAAAATTAAACCGCAGTAATAGTTATTGTGGCTTAGGGGGATAGGATGATTTATTATACAAAAAGGCATAGGTTGCAAGGAATTTTTCGTGCAGTCTGTGGCTTTTTTACTTTTTGTTATGAAAAAAATAACAAGGAGTTGATTTATAATAAATTTTAAAAAGAGCGTTAAGTTAGTGTTGATTGCAAATATAATATCAAGTTTCATGTTTGTATCATTTTCCACAGTTGACTCTATGGCAACAGAGACCTCCGATTCGAGTCTTGAACTGGTCTTCCAAGTTCCGGTTGGAAGCGGAGACGGTAAGATCGGTGTGGTACCGAGCCCACAAGGCAATGTACCGGAAGGTCCTCAGACCCTCGCTGTAGACGAGAAAGGCAGGATCTATGTCGTCGATTCTGTCGGACGTCAGATTCTTGTCTATAAAGGGGCTAAAACTGAGACCATCAGCTTACCTTTCGTTAACTATGTACGTGACATAGCTGTTACCGACGGTAAGATGTTTCTCCTCGATGTTAGTGACAAAATTTTCATTAAAAAAAGCCCTTCAGGGCATTTTTATTTTTGATTTTCTAATATTTTCTTGATTTTTCATCCGACGAATGTTTTCTAACGTCAGAATAATCCTAACAAATAATCTGTGCTAATGCCATAAAAACTGGACATTTTTGTTAGAGTATCAATTGTTCTGCCCTAAATTACATTTGCCATCTTTTTCTGTTATTCTGCTAAAATAACTACAGTGTTTTTATTAAAAATTATTTTTGCTTTATATAATGTTTTGTCATTAGTTTCTATAAATTCCTTTATATTCATTTCATCTTTTATTGTCGCTCCTCCTATTCGGAGTCAAAGGGACGTTTTGTTTGACTTCAACGGTATGATATATTAGGGAGAGATTAACATGCCAAGAAAAGTCAGAATGATAAGTAAAATAGGAATTTATCATATACGGGGAATATTGGAGAATCAAGGAATAGTTGATAAGGATTTTTGTTTTGATTAGTTTTCAAATATCAAAGAATTCATAAAATATAATGAAGAAAAAAGTGATGTCCAATGCCTGGATTATTAAAGATGATGGATTAAAGATAGGTAAGGCATTGGACACTCATTCAAGAAAAACCGCGTTGAAAAAGATAAAAATGGAAACAGGTGCAAGTATCAGGTCACTTGAAGGGTTCTTGGAATAGGAAGAAATATAATTCTCTTCAAGAAGTTTTATTAGCAAGTCAAACAAAACGTCCCCTTGACTCCCTTTGACTCCCTCCTTGACTCATGACTAAAAATATAATGTATTATGGTTCCTTTCTTCCTTAATCCATACTGACATTCGACCCGGCTCTCTGTTGTCCCATGCATAATAAGGAATAGCTTTTAATATGAGATTTCCTTCCGGATGCATGACATTTATTACAGTTACTCCACCCAGCACCTGTTCTTTATATTCTGTAAAAAATTTTGCATTATAAGGTATATAGATATTCTCAAAATCATCTTTATTGTCCGTCTCTTCAAAACAATATACCACTGGACCCCTCTGTATGGCTGTTTTCCCTTTATTGGATATAACCCGTGGATGTGAATTTATTTTTTCTACAGGCATATCAAATTTCAGAGTAACGATATCCCCTTTTCTCCATTCTCTTAGAAGCTTTATATAACCTTTCTCAAAAACCGGATTTTCTATAATTAAGTCATTTACAAAAAGCTGCATGCTCCTACACCATCCCGGGAAACGCATTTTCATTTCAAATTCATTTAATGTTCCAGGGTCAACCTTAATATTGACTAAGCCTTCCCATGGATAACGGCTGGTCTGAATCAAATTCACTTCACTTCCTTGCAGGTGAATTGTCGATTTGCTGGCTATGTAAAGATTAACAAGTATGCCTTTGTCAGATACAGTGTATATATAATTACCTATTGAAGGAATAAACCTTGCAATCTGAGTTGGACAGCATGATACATCATACCATTGTTCGCGGTGATGTGTGCCATCTGATGAAAGCGGATTAACATAAAAGTATTTATCTCCTTCTAAAGATACTCCTGATATTACACCGTTGTATAGTGCTCTTTCCATAATATCTGCATATTTACTGTCTCCATGCAGCAAATTCATACGATGGTTCCACAATACCATACCTACAGAAGCACAGGTCTCACAGTAAGCCGTATTATCAGGCAAATCATAATCATGGGTAAAACCTTCATTACTCTTTGAAGGCCCTATGCCACCGGTTATATACATGTTTTTCAAAACTGTACTTTCCCATAATCTATCCATGGCCTTTATGTATCCTTCATCGCCAGTCAAATCTGCCAAATCTGTAACAGCACAAAAATAATACATTGCTCTAACCGCATGTCCCCTTATGTCTATAAGCTCACGTATTGGTTTGTCGTCCTGATTGTATTCCGGGCCACCCATCAATCCCCTGTCCCATGAAATTCCAGTAAAATTGTACCCGTGTCCTCTTTGCTCAATGAACCATTTGGACAACTTTAAATATTTTTCATCTCCAATTTCCCTATATAGTTTAATCAGAGCAAGTTCTATTTCCTGGTGTCCGGTTATCCAGTGCTTTTGTTGCCCTCCAAATACATCTATGTAATGGTCTATCATCTTAATTGCTGTATCCAGCAGCTTATTTTTCCCGGTAGAATTGCTATAGGCAATAGCTGCTTCTGCCAGATGGCCCCCACAGTAGGTCTCATGTGCCATCATGTCAGTCCATCTATCTTCCGGTTTTGCCAACGTGAAGTATGTATCGAGGTATCCGTCAATCTCTTGTGCCGCAGAAATTTTATCTATTATTTGATCTGTAATTTTTTCGAAATGAGCATTAGGGTTATTTATTAAAGAATAAGCTATACCCTCAATTACCTTGTATACATCGGAGTCATTAAACAAAATTCCTTCAAATTCTCCTTCTTCAAGCCCTGAGGCTTTTGCAAAGTTTGATATCCTTCCTGTATTTTCGCATTGCTTGATACATGATTTGATAGTAGTTTCTTGATGTTTTTGAAGCCTTGGAGCCCAAAATTCATCTGTCAATTTAACATTTGTAAACGGTACGCATTTTAGTTTTTCATTTTTAGTATTTTTTTTATTGAACATATAATTGGTTTTCTCCCTTCTATTCTGACCTCTCTTCTAATAGTCTTACCGCTTAACCTTATAGTTCAGGGGCTGATTGAAACTACCAATCAGTCCCTGGCTCACGTTATAACTATACAGTTATAAATCTTTTATTAATTATTTACTAGTTCCCTAACTTTTTTGTTTCACAAAAAAACTTTGCACTTAATATGCTAAATCCCTATCTTATGTGTATTATCCTGAATGTGTCGGATAACCGTTGACACTTGTGTTTAGAGCATAATTAGCAGCTGCTTATGTCCCGTATACCTTCCATTCAAGGATACCGGTTGAATGTGTCGATTTTGCAGTAATATTAAGGCGTATTTTATTTGTAGTTACCGGTGTAAATGTAGTCTTGTTATACTGATTCCCTGACACTCCGAGTCCTACAGGGTTGCTTACATTTACCCACGCACTGCCGTTCCAGTACTGGATAGAGCAGGATGCAGGCAGATCTATACCCAAATCATCATCAAACCAATATACCTCCATACTGTCTATGGTATAGCTCTGGCTGAAATCATACTGTACCCACTGGATTGTTCCAGGGTTGTTCCAGTTACCGTATGCTCCATGACTCTTATCATTTGAATGAGCCGGATCATAGCCATCATTTAGTGCAGCTATGGTTTCCCAGGGTGAGCAGTAGGATGTGGAAGCTGTTGCACCAATAGCTATATTTGTAGTGGTAGAGTCTGCGTACAGGTCAATATTATCAAGCATTATAGCATGACCCGAAACAGTCTCAACCCTTAACATTATTGTATTGCTTCCCGAATTCAGATTCACCGTCTCTCTCAAAGCCGCCCAGTTCGAAAAGCTTCCGGTTTGCTGGAATGACAGACCCTTTACTCTTATTCCGTTTACATACAATCCCATACCTGTATAATTGGGTGAATATTCATAGGAATATCTTATATCCATATCAAAAGTCCCTGTATCAGGTGCATATACGTTAAAGGTTACTGATGTACCTACTGCACCGTTTATGAATCCGTCAACAAAACCGGTACCCGTATACCCTGTACGTGCTGTACTTACAAAACACCCGCTCAGTGCGGCATTCTCAGCTTCATACACGGTTGATACCGGATTTACAACTATTATAACCGTATCGGTAGATGTCTGCATATCATCGCTTACTGCGAGCTGTAAAGTATATGTGCCTGCTGTAGAAAAGCTGGCTGTAGTACTTAATTCACTTGCGTTGCCAAAGGTTACTGTTCCGGGTCCGCTTACCTTGCTCCATGTTATCGAAGCCGGAGTACCTACAACTGACCCGTTTAAACTTGCTGATGCCGGTAGTTTTATTGTAGCGTTATTCCCGGCTTCTGCTACAAGTAATTGAGTGTTGTTCCTTCTCACGATAACATTATAGGTTTCGTTTGTGCCCATGTTATAGGTGAAATGCTTCAATTCGCTTGTAGATGGAACAGATACAACTGTCTGAACCACTCCGTCCACAATTACGTCATAGTTGCCTGCTACAAGTCCTTTTATGCTTATTGTACCTGTATGGCTTGTACCAGATACATTGACCAGTGTAAATTCAATAGAATCAATGCTCTTTTCAACCTTTGCAAATGAATATCTGTCTTTTTCAATTTCTATACTCAACTTCTTGTCTACTATATTAAGCTTTTTAAATAGACCGTCCTTAGGTGTAACATTATATGTTGTACCTCCGTCTGCTACGCTACATCCATATCCTGCAAGACCAAAGGAAGGATCATTTGTTACTACATCGGAACTAGCATGTACTAACCCTGCCCACAAGGATATGTCAGCCTCACCGGATTCGTTGTAAGGCCAGCCTATATCCCAGTTATACGGGCGAGTAGGCTTATAGACCCACCAAACAGATCCATTGTTTTTTGCATTAGTATGCAGGTTTATTTCCGGCTGCCCTGACATAATGTGTACAAATGGAGCAATCTTTGAAGGATAAACCATTGGCCAGTAATCTGCGGCATTGTCTGTGTAATTCATGTACCAGTCAGTTAGAGCCTTGCCCTGCAGTCCAACAGTGTACTGGAATATCCACCAGTCATTGTCCTGTCTGTTTCCCGTTGTCTGATAATACCATGTGGGGGTCCTGCCCAACCACGCAAGTATTTTGTTTACAGTCTTGCCCATGAGGCTTGTGTCATTATTCATTTTACCGAAGAAATATGCACCTTCTTCTGCAGTATTGTCGGCCGGGAATTCTGAGAAGAATGGAAATTCCATTGAATTTATAGCATTGTACCTTGCTGTAGCTCTTGCCCTGAAGTCTGAAGCCATTGTAACATAGCCTTCCTGTTCGAGTGCCCTACAGATTTCCTCAACAGTCTGTTCACCCATGGTTCCACGACTACCATGCATGGCTGCGACATCAAAGCTTCTGTTAAGTATCTTTGCTGCTGCTTCCAGGTATTGGTTCTTTGTCCATCTGAAGGTAAGGTTGGGATAATTCCTTGCTACTTTGTACATGGAATAGAAGGTGTTGTAAATTCTTGGGTAATTGTAGTCACGTGTACACTTGTATGGAGCTACTGCTGGATTGGCATCCAACCAGCACCTTCCGCCACAGCATCCATGACTTAGAAAACCGTCATCAGTACCGCCATGTATAACCTCTTTAGCCCATACAAGATCCAACAGATAGTCATCTATAGCTGTAACTTCGGTCTGTACAGGATAGTATACGTTTTTCTCTGCTATAAATGCAGGTCCGTCATACATCTGCTCAAAATCATTATTATTACAGTTGTTACCGCCAAGTTTGCCTGTGTTTGAAGAATTATTCCACTCTTTGAATCCTTTATAATGAGGATCATTTGGATCGGTAATTCTGCAGTTATTCATTAAGAAATCTGTGCGTCTTTGAAGCGCATCCTTTATCGGTTCCATTACCCAAAACTGCAGAACGCTCTTTTTGTTGCCGTCATAGGTTATTGTAATGTCGTTCCTTCCCAGCTTGTCGAAGGTGACACTGTATATCTTATGGTCCCCTGGTCTTGTTTCAACATAGGATATGACTGTGCCAGGATCGCTTGAAACTACAGAATTTATGGTTTTTGATGTGTGCAGGTCAAGCTTTGCAGGCATGTCTTTTGAAAGCACCATACCCGGTGTTACCTTCGCGTCAATAAGCCCTTCATTGTAAATTATATTATTGGCATGTAAATAATCTGACGCCTTGTGCATTCTGAAGGAGTATGTTTTTTCCTCATTGCTTGCCAGATCCAGATATGTGTTTGGCAGATAGCCCTGTCCTTCGGATTTTATGGCATTGCTCTTTATAAAGTATTCCTCAGGAGGATTATGGAAAGTACCTTCTGTAGAGTAGAATTTACGGTACTCAATCTGAGTATCTGTTGAAGATACAGGAGTAACTACCAGTTTGTTTCCTCCCCCAGCAGCTCTCTCAAGCATGATATAGGAGCTGTGGTTTGATATGTAGTTGGATGTACCGGCCAAATACCTTTTGAAGAAGGTATTATTGTCCCATTCATATTGCCAGTTATTATTCCAGGTTATAGGAAGGCCTATGTCATGAAACCTTATAGTCTGACTGCTGGTGTTCTTTAATTTGATATCCATCTGAAGATAGTCGTCAGCCAGTGAGTAGGTTGTTGTTAACTGGAAATTCTTAATTCCGTCTGCTCTGACAGAGTCGGTAAGGTAACTTACTGTTATCTTCTTGTTGGCAGAATCAAGTGCTATACTCCTTGTATCATCTGAATTACCTGTTGTCGCTATCTGTATAGGTTCGGTCCCAACTGCATACTTGAATTTCATTTCGCCTAAAAACTGGTTGGGGCCAACTTTGGTACGGTGTGTATTTTCATTTGATACAAAGTTGGTGTCATACGGCTCATCAAGAAACTTAAGCTCCTTGATTTCACCATATGCTCCGGTTTTCACTGAAAATATGGAATTGGACATGGACTTGTCAAGACTCGAGTCAGTGATTGCTACGTTATTATAAAGATTGCTTGTAGTACCTGTAGCTAAAAATCCGCATGTACCCGAAGAGAATGTAGCGTCATTTATATTGGCTACTTCTGTTCCAGTATGAATAATGGTATAATATGGTGAAGAATTTCCGTCCAGAACTTTACAAACTATGTTCTGGCCTTTTGCAGTCACCCTAAGGTAATACCATATATCCGGGTTAATTGTTACAGCCTTTACTGCAAGGTCAGTGTTTGTGCCATTAACGCATTTGCCGACAGTTGCCCTGTTATTTACAGCATCCAGTTTGAAGTAGTAGTAATTGGTATCGTTTGTCCTGCGGAAAATTACGGCACCCGTAGTATCGGATGTAAGTATCATCCCTACTGTATAGTCAAAATCCGTATAGGTTTTGTTGTAGTAGGTATTGGTTGTCCCCGAGTTATACCTGTAATACTTGGTATAATCCTCATGAACACCCCATGAAGGTGTTACAGGACCTGACACTATCCCCCAATCACCGGTGCTTTGCCAGCCGGTCGGGTCGTCACCTGCAGCAAGGCTGTTAAAGCTGTTAAAATACCCATTTGCTGCATAAGCTTTGAATGTCATAATAAAAAATATAAAGACAAGTACTGCTATGCGTATGTATAATAAACTTTTTTTCATTCTTTACCCCTTCTTTCCCATTATTTTGTTTTAGTTGAGTAAACAGGCTTGCAACCTGCTAAATGATATGAATACTTAAATTTCAACAGGCATACAGCAAGGCTATCTTTATTTTTAACTTTTAGTTTGTGGGTTCTGAATTCTTTTGCCATAAGTTATCAGTTATCCCTTCAATCCAGCAAGACTGATCCCTTGCACTATATTTTTCTGGAAAATCAAATATACTATGATTACAGGCAGGATTGAAATAACGCTTCCTGCAATAACGGGGCCATAGTCTACTGTATAATGCTTAAATGCGTACTTTGAAAGACCTACTGTAAGAGTAAAAAGCTTCTCATTGTTAAGCACGAGGAAGGGCCAGAGGTAATCATCCCACGCGCTCAGGAACAATACAATTCCTAATGCAGCCATGGCAGGTGTTACAAGAGGCAGGGCGATTTTATTGAAAATCTTGAACTCACCGCAGCCATCAATTCGTGCCGATTCCATAAGTGAAGACGGCACCTGATGCATGAAGGATTTTACTAAAAATATTCCGTAGCTGGAGCAGATAAACGGCAGAAAAAGAGGAATATGGCTATCCAGCAGACCAGACACCATGAAAATATTGTATAAAGGGATGAGAGTGATAATCCACGGTACCATCATCGTGGATAAAAATATGGCAAAAATTATGTTTTTACCCTTAAATTCAAACTTATCAAAAACATATCCCAACAGCGCACTTGTATAAACCGGAAAAGCAGTTCGCAAAATTGCTATATATGTGCTGTTCCAGAAATAAACACCAATATTGTTTGAAAAGATGGTTTTATAGTTGTCAAAAGTAGGATGCTCAGGGAAGAACCTGGGAGGCAGGGACATTACGTCTCCTGTAGGTTTAAATGACGACAGGAACATCCAAACAAGCGGATAAATAGCTATAACACTGCTCAATATGAGAAATATATGCATGAAGATTTTTGAAAGCATCTGTGATTTTTTCATTGTATCAATACCCCCAGTTCTGTTTTGAGAACTTCATCTGCAAATAGGTGAAAAGCATTATCACCACAAACAGTATTACCGCTATAGTGGAAGCGTAGCCAAATTTGAAGTTAACAAATGCACTCTGATAAATGTACAACCCGGTGGTGGTAGTAGAATACATAGGTCCGCCTGAAGTACTGGTAGTTGCGTTATTGGTCAGAGCGATGATTGAGGTAAATATCTGAAATGAGCCTATCACCTGTGTTACAACATTATAAACCGTTATGGGATTTAACAGGGGGAGTATGATATAACGCATTTTTCCAAATCCCGTAGCACCGTCTATTACCGAAGCTTCAATTACCTCCTGGGAGATGCCCTGTATTCCAGCAAGGAATATAAGAAAAACGTAGCCGAAGTCCTTCCAGCAAGTGTAGATAATGACAGTGGGCATAGCCCATTTAGCATCTGCAAGCCAACCCGGTCCCGAAATTTTCAGCATTTCAAGGTATCCGTTAATTGTACCTGCTTCAGGCTGGAAAAGGAAACGGAATACAAAGGCCGTAGCTATCATTGTGCAGATTGTGGGCAAAAAGTATATGGTCCTGTAGGTGATTCTGCCTTTTACTACTGAATTTACTGCTACTGCAACTAAAAAAGCAAGCACTGTTTTTATCAAAACCGCAAAAAATGTAAGATACATGGTGTTTACCAGGGACTTCCATACTAACGGGTCAGCAAAAGCATTCTTGTAGTTTGTAATCCCATTAAACCTCATCATACCGGTAAGAGCATTCCAGTTGAAAAAGCTACCGGTAAAAGTGTTGAGCGTCGGGAAAATATAAAATATCAGAAAAATTATAATTGCGGGTATGATGCATAACCACACAAAAGTATTCTGTTTCCTGCTAAATCTTGATGGTGGCCGCATATAATAAACCTCCTCACATGAATACCTATATAGTTTAGTTTTTCAAACATACAATAACGTTAAGATAAAACTTTCATCAACGTTTTACGTATAACACAATTTCCGGTTTGGTATTATGATTAAATGCTGCTAAACCGAAAATGTATTGAACTGCTTAATAAAATGCTATAAAAACGGAGAGCCGTGTCTCCGTTTTTATAGATACACTGCTATTTTATACTGCTTGCTGCCTATTTAAGTTCGTTTGCATAAGTCCACTTTCTTTCGGCAGGTTCAAAATTGAAGTCGGAAAGTGTCTGATTTACCTTTGCTGTAGCAGTCTTAACTGCACTGTCGATGTCTTCATTGCCTTTGAGAACGGGATCTATCATATTATGGATAAGATCCTGGGTCATCTGGTCAGGAGCGGGCCCGACATACACGCTGTTATCAAAGTCACCCATAATAACCTTCAGCACAGGATCATTTAACAGAGTTTCATCATTCTCAAGTGATATCTTTGTTGGGGCCAGGCCCTGTGCCAGGTTCCAATCCCTCATGTACTTATCATCTGCAAAGAATAGGTTAAGGAGGTCAAATGCAAGCTGTTTGTTATCATCACTTGTCTTTGAATTCACACCCATTGAAACGTCAGGGTTGTTGTAGTGCCAGTTGCGTGCTTTGCCTTCGAATTTGGGTATTGCGAAAACTCCGAAGTTAAGGTCGGGCTTCTGGGATTTGAGCACTCCGTTGAAGAACGGATGCATCCAGAGCATCGCTGTTGTTCCATCCATAAATGACTGCATGGCATCCGGAAAGGTGGGTGTACATACTTTGTCCACTTTATAGAGGTCTACAAAGAACTTAAAAGTCTTTTTGAAATCATCATTGTCTATAAGTATTTTCTTTCCATCTTCGCTAAAGAGGAAAGTGCCGGAAAGGTAGGCCCAATCATTTATAAAAGCTCCGGCAGAAGGATTGTAGTTAAAACCTGCTACCTTTATCTTTTCACCTTCGGTCTTTGTGAGCTTTATGGCAATCCTGCGGAGATCTTCCCAGGTCTTGGGAAAATCTGCATCAGCAAGTCCTGCAGCACTCCACAGGTCTTTGTTGTAGTATATTACACCATGTCCGCCACCAACACCGACATAGTGTGTTTTACCACCGACTGCAAACTGGTCAATATTTTTATAATCCTTTTTCAGATTGTCCACTAAGTCCTGCGGATATGGTTCCATAAGACTTCCATCCACCATAAGGTTGTGGTACATGTTGTGGAAATAGTACAAATCAGGGCCAGTTCCGCTGCTTATAACAACAGGAACCTTCTTCCAATAATCACCCCATGGTATGTATTCAACCTTGAGGTCTACGTCCGGACGATATTTCTTATAATCCTCGAAAAGTGGTTCTATAAACCTCTTGCCATCTTCATAGAACCAGACATTAAGTTTTCCCGATACCTTCTTGTCGGGATCAAACTTAACATTCTGTCCTATAAGGTTTTTTGATTCAGAACCCTGAGAACCGTTTGTGCTTTTTTCAGCACCCTGCTCTGCTGTTCCCTGTTTTCCGGAGTCTTTAGATTTTTCACTTCCGCCGCAACCTGCCAAAAGCATTGTAAACATAAAAACTGCTGCTATCACCAGGCAAAGTACTTTTTTTGACATCCTGCACATTTTATCTTCCTCCTTAAATATATGGTATTTAATATTTGCATATCTGGCCATCTTAACCAGCGTTTGCCTAAAGAAAGAAACTCTATACCTATGTTCTTAATCGTTTAAGTTAATGATTAAAAAAATGTATTGCTTATATGCCAAATTTTTCACTGATACGACTTACTGATTCACGTTTTATCAGCTTGCATTTAAGTTTTGCATTGAGATTCCCGGATTTATTATTTTCAATGATGTCTACAAGAAATTGGGCGGAAAGCCTCCCCATTTCATTTAAAGGAATTTCTACTGTAGTGAGTTTAGGAACATAGTAGAAACTACATTCCCTGTTATCAAATCCTATAAGCGATAAGTCTTCCGGAATCTTTACATCCATATCTCTTGCAGCATCTATCACACCACCTGCTATCAAGTCGTTCATGGCAAATATGGCTGTTGGAGGTAAACTATCGGATAACAGTTCCTTCGCTGCGGTATATCCCGATTGGTACTGCCAGTCACCAACCTTAACATACGCAGGATTAATCAGCAGATTATTATCAATTATTGCTTTCTGGTAGCCTTTCAACCTTTCCTGGCAGGGAATGGAATCCACCATTCCGGTGATAACGGCAATCCGCTTGTGACCAAATCCAATTAGATATTCAGTAACCTCGTATGCAGCCGCCTCATCATTAAAGTTAACCCAGTTGCTGCTGTCTCCTCCTGCGTAACAGTAAGTATATACAATAGGCTTCACCGAACTGTCCATTATGCCTGTTACGTCTCTATAGTGTGCTCCTATATATATTATTCCGTCAGTTTCTCTGCTCAATATTGTTTCGATAAGACTTGATATATTTTTTTTGCACTTTACTACATCTGAATAATTGTTACCCAGCCTTTTATATACCCTGAGATTATTTAAAATTATATTGTAGCCATGTTTTTCTGCGTAATCGCCAATACCGTTTATTATGTCCGGTGTATTGAAAACAGTGATGTCCTCTACGATAATGCCTATTGTGTTTGTCTTATTGGTTCTTAAGCTTTTGGCAATCTTGTTGGGCTTATAATTGAGTTCCTTAACTATTTCCAGGACCTTTTCCTTAGTCTCTCTGCTAACCTGATGGTCACATCCATTTAATACATACGATACAGTTGTTGTCGAGACATTCGCTCTTTTAGCAACTTCTTTAAGTGTGACCATTAATTATTCTCCTTTAACGATTAAGAATACATTGCAAATTATATAATACAAATTTATTCCTGTCAATATTTTTTTGAACTTTTTTCTTCTTGAGGCACTAATTATTTATTTTTTCAGGTAAACATTTTAAACATGTGTGTATAAAAGGCTGAATTCACTATTTCGTTTGAGGAAAATTTTCGGGGATCTGTGCTGACAAGTATTCAGCAAATTCAACCACGCGCCTCTGGTGACATGTTCGCAATAGTAAACAACAATAATATCGCTTAAATCCACTACACCAGAGGAGGTGAAAAAACCATAAGCAGATTAGAATAGGAGGATATTTTTGGATATTTGTCCCCCAAAATAGTCAAGTTGATTACAATGAAGACATATGTTGGAAGACAAAAACCAACCCTTAATCTTGTCTTGAAGAGATTAAATCTTCGATGGCAATGGCTATCGGAATGAGCAGGTAGACCATCCAGCCAGGATGCCACATCCATTTAAAGAAGCCTAAATACAGGAACGCTAACGTACAGGATAAAGAGGCAATGGTTGTTACCGCATCCCGACGTTTTTTATTTCGTCTTCCCTGGGTTACCCCACTTTTTTCCGACGCTTCTAGTGCTTGATTATTCAGCATGTAGAAGCGCTCCAACATGAATCCGGCTTTGATTATGATTAATATTCCACCTAAGGCCATAAGGACACAGATGATTGTCTGAATCTGTATGGATAATGGTTCAATGATAAATACTAAAGCCCCCAGAATCAATATGGCGATTCCGGCCATGATGTACTTTTCTGCCCGAAGCTTCAGTTCCAAAGCTGCTAATACCGGTTTCTTGCTCGCTCCTGCTTCGTCACTGCCTTTGATCAGTTCATCTAAAGTGACTCCAAAAATCTCAGCTAAGGTGGTCAAGTTATAAATATCCGGCAGCGCTTCGTCTCTTTCCCATTTGGAAATAGCCTGGCGGCTGACACCAACCTGTTCTGCCAATGCTTCCTGTGATAGGTTCCGATTTTTTCTTAGGGTCGTTATTCTTTCGCCTAATTGCTTCATTATCTCATCTCACTTTCTTTTACAAGTTTTATTGTACTGCAACGATATTCGATCATAACGTTTATATTTTTATTATGCCATATAGAATAAATCATGCTACCAACAACTTCTTGCATCCTGCAACTTGTGGTTGCATAGTCGGTTGCATCAGTCTGTTTTCAGGGTTTTACATTAAAAGGCGGCTCATGGGCCGCCTTCTTCTAGGGGATAATTAGATTTCTTCCTATATGTTTTTGGTTACCTCTTCTTTGCCAATAGTTACATAATGGAGAATCCTTCAGCAGTTAGCTGTAAGTAAAATCAGTTATGCCTTTCGAACGGTCAAACTGGTGTATTCTTTTCAAAGGCCTTTTTTCAAAGCTGAAATTTAGCATATTATTGCCATCAAGGGCTGGGGAAAGCGCGGGACGGTTTTTAAGGGTTTCAATTGCTGCATTCCTCAATCTGCCGGCAATGTCAGGATAGTCATAAATTTTTTGTTTCAATTCATCCGGATCTTCAGTCAGGTTGAAAAGCTGCTCAAAACCTCCATTAGCCATATATATGTATTTATAATCCTTTTCACGAACCATGATTTTGAATGAGGAAGTTCCCGGTTCACCATAAAAACCAAAAAGATACTCTCTTTTGGATTTGTCGTCAAGTATTGAGCCAATAACATCTATTCCATCCCTGCATTGCACATTGCCGGAAGCACTGGTTGCTATGCCCATGAGATCTGTCAGGCAAACAAGGTCATTTCTTGCAACATTTCCCGGAAGCATTTTAGGCCAGCTTACTAAAAAAGGAACCTTGCATGAAACATCAAAAAAGCTTTCCTTTTGCCATGCATGATGGTCTCCCAAATGGTCTCCATGGTCACTGAAAAAGCATATAACGGTGTTATCAGAATCTTCCCCGGCTTCCACCGTATCCAGAATTCTTCCCAGACATTGGTCAATATAAGTGGTTTCAGCATAATATCTTGCCTTCAATACCCTGGCATGAGAGTCATTTATATCTTCCGCCCATATAAAATGGTTCATCCATGGAATCTGTTCATCCATGTGGTCGATTTCAATATTTCCTTTTACGGGGTTATCTATCATATCGGGATTATACATTCTGTTAAAAGGAACAGGCGGTGCACATGGAGGATGTGGACCAATAAATGAAATAAAGCCAAAATAAGGTCTGCCGTCATCCTTTTGTATTTGTTCAACAGCCCTGTCAGCAGCCCATGATTCTACCGTAAGCTCAGCAGGCAGAGGGCTTATCTGGGGCATATAATACATTTCAGTCCTTTCGCCGTGAAGCTGTTCGATAAAGTTAAATTCCGGATGATATTCAGCTATAAATTTTGCATAGGCATCCCTTTCTCGTTGTTCAGGACTCCACCACATCTCTTCACTGTGCATTTGAACCTCATACCCAAGGTCTTCGTCCCAGGGCATTGAGTGAAACTTTCCTATGCCAAATGTTCTATATCCATTTTCTCTCATTACTCTTGCAATGTACTTTCCACATCGGTCTTCCATATTATATGCCTGGCCTTCTACAAGTTTTGCAGCCCTGTTCATATATACACCGGTATTATAGGGCTCACAGCCTGTGCGAATTGTATATCTGGCAGGTATACAAACAGGACAGGTTGAATAGGCATTCTTAAAACTGATACCTCTTTCAACAAGCCGGTCCATGTTTGGTGTCTGTACTGCCCTGTTGCCAAGAGCGGCAATTGCGTCGGCCCTCAGTTGGTCGCACATTATAAATAATACGTTCGGTTTTTTCAATATTAACACCTCTTAAGGAAAATTATTAATTAATTATACACTTGGCTTTCTCAAATTTCAATCCATAAAATGGCAAGCTTGCAGCAAAGGTCCAATTCAGCTGAATAATTGCTTGAAATTTTCGTGATTAAATAATTTAGGGTTAAATTGCAGCAGAGCTTTTCGCAGCGCAAGGAGGAGGGTGTCCGGCACTTACATGTAAGTGCCGGATAAATCATGTACATTGACATTTGTGGAGAGATAGTGACTCATTCGGTAATGCGGAAAAATATAATATGTGTTAATATATAATTGACAGATAAATTACAATCTCATGATACATCTTTAATATCCGGATATATTTTAGATGTGCAAAACGTTAGTTTACGGTAAACCTTTTACTAATTTATGGGGTGGTGTGTCAATGTATAAAATGCTCATAGTAGAAGATGAAAAGATAGAAAGGGAAGGCTTAAAAGACCTTATAGACTGGGGTGAAATGGGCATCGAAGTCGTAAATGCCGTAGAAAGCGGTGAAGAAGCCGTAGATTTTGCCAGGAATAATAAAGTTGATATTCTGCTCACTGATATAATGCTGACAGGCATTAACGGCCTTGAAGTGGCTGAAATGATATCTGAAACAAACCAGGAATTAAAGGTTATTATTTCAAGCGGCTACCAGGAATTCGATTATGCAAAAACAGCCATTGATCTTGATGCATACGGTTACCTTTCAAAGCCTTTGGAAGTTGAAGAGCTGGAACAGGTTTTTGAAAAGGTTTTGAACACCTGCCGGAAGGAAACGGATGAAAAGCGTGAGAGAAAAAGGCTAAAAAAGATAGTGGAAGAAAGCCTGCCGCTTTTAAAGCATAAATTCTTTAATGACCTTATCCTTGGAAATCCCGGCAGGGCTTCCATTATGGAGAGCCTTAAATATTTCAATATAGATTTTTGCGGGGGATTATATACTGTTTTTGTTCTGGATCTGGATAATTACGACAGCATTATCCATAAAAAAAACCGTGAAGAAATCCACATTTTGATTTTTGAAGTTCTGGATAGAATCAATTCTATAAGGCTGCAGAACATGGCTGAAGCATTTCATGTTTCAAATGGAAGGTTTTGTATTATCTATAATTCCCCTGCCGGTGACAGGAAAAAGGTTTACGAAAAGCTGATGGAGTATGTACAAAGCCTTAAGGAGGAAGTGAACAGCAGCTGCAAATTGGATGTTACCATAGGTATAGGGAAAACCGTAGATGATATTGCCGGCCTGAATAATTCATATAAAAAGGCCTGTGATGCGGCACAATTCAAATTTTTTATGGGAAACAACCAGATTATCAACTATATGGATGTACATTCGGGGGATACTCAGCACAGCACTGTTGAGATAGAAGAGGTGCAAAAAAGAATCATATCCGGTATTGAGCTGTGTGACAGGGATACTGCAAAAAAGAGTATTGATATGCTTTTCAATGTGTTGAAGGATAATGTCAGGTCCGACATCTATATCAGAAACATATGCATAAATATACTGGCAAAGGTATCTGTGCTGCTGATGGATATGCAGGAGAGTTTTAAAAACATTTTCGGCAAGGAGACACTTTTGTGGGAAAAGCTTATAAAATTTGACAATATATTTGATATCCGGAAATGGTTTGAAAATGTGCTGATTGTAATTGTTGACTATCTGATTAAAAAGAAGGAAGGTAATAACAGGAAAATCATCGACCGGATATTGAAGATCATTGAAGAGAACTATAGTAAAACGAGCATACAGGATATTGCCAATGAAGTATACCTGTCTCCCAATTATATAAGTGTAATATTTAAAAAAGAGATAGGCCAGAGCTTTACGGAATATATGGTTAATTTCAAAATGGAAAAGGCAAAGCAGATGCTTAAGGAAACCAGCCTGAAGGTTTACCAGATAGGCACTATGGTCGGGTACAGCAACATATCCTATTTTTGTTCCGCCTTTAAAAATTTTTATGGAGTGAGTCCAAGTGAATACCGTGAAAAGGTTTAATTTTAAAAAGCTTCCGGAAGCAGGAATCGAAAGATTCCGCCATATGAAGATAAGATTTAAGCTGGCTTTTTCTTATATAGCTGCGGTAGCAATCTTTATACTGGTACTGTCAAGCTTTTATTATTTCAAAACAGGCAGCTATATAAAAAACCAAACATCCCGTATGCTTCACCAGACTGTTAAACAGGCTAAAAGCCTTATTGATTACAAGGTCGGCCTTTACAACAATCTTGCAAATACGATTTATGTCAATACCAGCCTTCAGGATACCCTGTTTAATGAATATACACACCCCTTTGACAGGCTTGAGCCTAGAGAAAGCATACTGGGTTATATACTGCCTCTTAAAAGCAATTATTCGGACATATCAAAGCTGAGCCTTATAGTATCCAACCATACCGTACCTGAATACGGTGAAAACATCCTTATTGAAAAAAACATAAAAACGGAAAGCTGGTATTTGAAGGCCGCTCCTGCCGGTGATAATATCCAATGGTCGGTAAGCTCCGGAATACACAATAATGAGCCGCTGTTCATGACAAAAAAGCTTAAACACAGGGATTTTGACAGCTACCTGGGATTTCTCAAAATAGAGTTCAATCCCCATACTTTTTTCAGCGGACTTGATCATGTTGAAATCAATGACGCAGGCTGGTTTGACATAACCGATAATTATGGAAATGCAATATACAGCGGACTTGCAAATGATTCAACGGAATTTACAAAAAAAATGTTTGAAGGCTATAAAGCCGACCTGTATGGAAATAAGCGAAGTGCAGTCATTACAATTGACAGGGAGGATTTTATGGCATATTGCGATACTATTGAATATACGGGCTGGAATATAATATACACAATACCCTTAAAACAGTATTCAAATGCCATAACGGATTTGAGGCTGACCACTGTGATTGTCATTTTATTATGTATAGTGCTCTTTATAGCAATATCCTGGCTTATGGCATCCGGCTTTACGAGCAGGATAACAGAGCTGTCCAGGTCTATGAAAAAAATACAGGTAGGCAATTTTGACGTGCATGTATCAAGTAACTCGGATGACGAGGTAGGCAGCCTGATCAATGGATTCAACAAGATGGCGGTCAGGCTGAAAAGGCTTGTACAGGAAGTATATGAAATAAAAATCAAGGAAAAGGAAGCGGAGCTTATAGCACTCCAGGCCCAGATAAATCCACACTTTTTGTATAATACCCTTGCTTCTATCAGCTGGCTTGGAATGAGGAATGGCTGCAATGATGTGACAAAAATATCCAACTCCCTGGCCAAATTCTACAAGCTTGCTTTGAATAAGGGTAAAAGCAATATCAGGGCAAGAGATGAACTAGAGCATGTAAAAGCATATATGAGTATTCAAAATATAAGGTTCAGCGGCAAAATCAATATGGTATTCAGCATTGATGAAAGTATTATGGATATGATTGTACCAAAGCTGATATTGCAGCCATTTATTGAAAATTCTATTATCCACGGTATTTGGAAGAACAAAAGCACGATTACCATCCGTTTGGTGGTAAAGAGGCAAGGGGATAAGGTAGTGTGGAAAATAATAGATGATGGTGTTGGAATGGATTCAAGCAAAATCAATATGATGAAAAAAAATGATGGAAATAGTGCCCGGGGCTACGGTGTAATAAATGTGGACCAAAGGCTGAAGCTGTATTACGGCGACAGTTACGGAGCCAGTCTTTTCAGCAAACCCGGCATAGGAACAGTTGTCAGCGTAGTAATACCGTATCAATGTAAATGAATTCATAGTATCAAAGACATAAATATATTATCAGGAATATTGATAATTGAATAATGCTGTGTTATATTTTAGATAACCTTAATTTAAGTTTTATATCTGTCTTTGCGCAAAATAGATATTTAATTGTTCTTGCTTTTTAAAAATAATAAAAAAGGAGTGTATTCTAAAATGAAAAGGCTATTGATTATGGCTTTTACCTTAATAATGGCTGTATCAGTTATTTTTGGAGGATGCGACAGAAAAGGTGAGGAGAGCAAAGATGCACCAGAGGTGACCGATGAGCAGAATACCGGCACATCTGCTGTAACTGAGGAAAAGCCTCCCGCCGATCCCTTTGGTAAATATAGTCCTTCCGTCAAAGTAAAATGGGCCAAACAGGCAAATCCTGCCACAGATTTTCCCGAAGGAGACTCATACGAGAATAGTGTCTGGACCCGTTCACTGCTGGAAGATATGGGAATAGAACTGGAGCTTGACTGGCAGGTTGTAGATAAGCAATATGAAACAAAGATGAATCTTGCAATCGCCAGCAATCAGCTGCCCGATATAATGAGCCTCACAGACTATACCCAGTTTAACAGGCTTGCAGGTGCCGACAGGATAGTAGATCTTACAGAACTCTATGAAGATTACGCCTCACCGCTTTTAAAGCAGTATTTGATGGAAGACGGAGGACTTTCAAAATCCTGGGCTACTATTGGAGGCAAGCTTATGGGGCTGCCGAGAAATGGTGTGAATTTCCAGACAACCCGTAAGATTTTTATACGCCGGGACTGGTTTGAAGAAAGCGGTATGGACAAACCCGAAACCATGGAAGATGTTTTTGACATTGCCAGGGCATTTAAAAATAAAGATCCCGAAAGAAGGTACGGGTTAACCCTGGCAAAGAAAATCCTGGATGACGGCCTGTGTGATATGAGGGGTGTATGCAATGCCGTCGGAGCATATCCCAGGGCATGGATAGAAGATTCGTCAGGGAATCTGGTGTATGGTTCGGTTCAGCCTGAAATGAAAAAAGCAATTGGTATATATGCGGATTTACATGAAGAAGGACTCATCGACCCTGAATTTGCTGTCAAGGAAGCGGCACAGGTGGCCAAGCAGCTTACCAGCGGCCAGATTGGAATAAGTATCGGCAGTTTCTTCCTTCCGGGATGGCCCTTGAGTGCCCTTTACAAAAGTGAAGGAATAGAGTGGGATATATATCCGCTGCTGCCAATGTCTGATTACAAAGGTGAACTCAAGCTGCTGACAAATACTCCAAAGGGTGATATGCATGTTGTAAGGAAAGGCTTCAAGCATCCTGAGGTACTGCTTAAGATTATGAATTACGAGATACTGAAGGTTTCGGACCCTGATAACGCAGAACAGGAGAAGTTCCAGAGCGATGAAAACTACAATTATGCCGTAACTGCTCCGCTGTACCCCATATACGGTCCGCTGAATAAAAACTTCAAAACAAATGTCAGTGTAACCAAGGCAATAGATAATAATGATACAAGTTATATTGTAACACCCCAGGAAAAAGTCCAGCATGGAAGGGTCAAGGCATATTTCGATGCCGTAAATTCAGGCCAGACTCCAAAGCCTAATGAGTGGAAAGCATACAAGCTTTTCTATGGTCCGGATTCATCATTTGGCATACAAAATTACTACTTCGACAATGACATGTATATAACAAGCAAGCTTGTGGGATTTGAAACCCCGGAAATGAGCAGGAAAAAGCTTACTCTTGAAACACTTGAGGATACTGCTGTGGTTGCTATGATTACAGGCTCAAAGCCGCTTGACTATTTCGATGAATATGTACAGGAGTGGAGAGACCTGGGTGGAGAGCTTATAGAGTATGAAGTAAATGAATGGTGGAATTCCAAAAAATAGGCTTTAAAATATATGAAAGAGGGGATATTTTCCCTCTTTCATCAAATAAATACTTTTAAAAAAAGCTATTGGGAGGATATTTGATTTGAACCTGTCAAGAATAAAAAAAACAAACTGGTCTTACTATATAATGCTTTTGCCGGCATTTTTACTGGTGCTTGTATATCATTACGGACCAATTGGCGGTCTTGCATTGGCCTTCCAGAAATATAATTTTGCCGAGAGCATCTTCAACCAGGAGTGGGTGGGTCTTGAGAATTTCAGATATATTTTCGGTTATCCCGGATTTACCCGGGCATTGTGGAACACGCTTTTTATAGCAATAATGAAGCTTACGGCCCATTTTATTGTTCCTATAACGGTTTCTATCTTACTGAATGAAGTACGAAAGGTCTACTTGAAGAGATATATACAAACACTCATATACCTTCCCCATTTTATGTCATGGGTAATAATCAGCAGCATATTCATAGATATCCTTTCACCTTCCGAAGGCATAGTAAACAAGTTTTTGGGGTTGGCCGGAATTGAGCCCGTTTATTTTCTTGGAGAGCCAAAGGTGTTCCCGTTTACAGTAGTAGCTACTGATATATGGAAAGAATTCGGATTTAGAACCATTGTATATTTCGCTGCATTAAGCAGTATTGATCCAAATTTATACGAAGCTGCCGAAATAGATGGTGCCAAAAGAATGAAAAAAATCCGGCACATTACCATACCCGGCATTATGCCCATAATTGTGCTTTTGGGAACGCTAAGCCTGGGAAGAATACTAAACGCAGGATTTGAACAGATATTTAACATGTACAACCCTCTGGTATATTCAACAGGTGATATTTTAGACACATTGACATACCGGATTGGTATTGTCAACAATGAATATGACATTGCAACCGCAATAGGATTGTTCAGGTCAATTGTTTCGCTGCTGCTTGTATCAACTTCGTATTATATGGCCAGCAAGCTTGCAAATTACAGGATTTTTTAGATGGAGTGGAAAATAAGATGAAAAACAACATACAAGATAAAATATTTGATATATTCAACTATGCTTTTTTGATTTCACTGGCACTGCTATGTGTCCTGCCCTTTATTCATATTCTGGCCATTTCCTTCAGCTCCGGTCCGGCAGCTACAGCAGGAAAGGTAACTCTATGGCCGGTGGAATTCAACACGAATTCATATATATACGCATTCAGCAAGCCTGAATTCATAAGAGCATTTTTTAATTCCGTGAAGAGGGTTTTGCTTGGAGTCACTGTTAATATGGCACTGCTTTCAATAACTGCATATCCTTTATCAAAGCCTGTGGGAACATTTTTTGGAAGGACGTTTTTTTCCTGGTTTTTTGTTGTAACCATGCTGGTCAGCGGCGGACTTATACCTACTTACCTTGTTGTGAACTGGACAGGTATAAGAGATACCATATGGTCTCTCATACTGCCCACTGCGGTAAATGCTTTCCACCTTACAATACTTTTGAATTTCTACAGGCAGATTCCAAGGGAGCTTGAAGAATCTGCTTTTCTAGATGGCGCGGGTCAGTGGACAATTCTTTTCAGGTTGTATATACCCCTTTCAATACCCGCATTGGCCACACTTACTATTTTTAATACCGTAGCTCACTGGAACGAATGGTTCCATGGAATAATTTACTTAGACTCAATGAAAAAGTATCCGTTGCAGTCCTACCTTAGAAATGTTATCATTGACGTGAGCTTTGATACTATAGATGTAAACATGATGGATATTTTAGCTGAAGTAACCAGCAGGACATTCAGAGCAGCGCAGGTAGTAATAGCAACCGTACCAATAATATGTATATATCCGTTTTTACAGAGATATTTTGTCAAGGGTATGACTCTTGGAAGCTTGAAGGGGTAAAAGCGATGAAATGATATATAAAAAAGTATTTGCGGGGGAAGTATATGATCTTTGGAAAAAGGCTTATAATTCCATTTTCAATTATTTTAATCACACTGCTTGCCTCATGCCGGGATACAGGCAGTATTGATAGCTCTGCACCTGCTTTAGGTGAAGGTACGGTTATTAGTGAGGCCGTAACATTCAAGGTATATATCAATCACAGCTGGTGGGCCCACAAGGACTGGGGAAGTGATTTGATAAGCAGGGAAATCACAAAAATTACAGGAGTAAATCTGGATATAGATGTTCCGGTTACTCCTGAGGATGCACAGACCAGGCTGAATCTTATGCTTTCAAGCAATAATTTTCCGGATATTATAATGATGCAAAATGGTGAACACTTCAGAAAGCTAATCAATAAAGGTGCTCTTTTACCACTGGACAAATTAATAAATGAATATGGCCATAATATAAAGGAAAATATAACTTATGATTACCTGGAAGGCTATTGTACAGGGGATGACGGTAAAATATACGGACTGCCGAACGGATTTTCCCCGGAAGGGAATGAGTTTTCCATAGAAAGCTCAGGAATGCTTGTTCTGGAGAAAATATACAATAAGATGGGTTCGCCGGAAATTGAGACCATTGATGACCTGTATAACTACCTGCTTGCTGTCAGGGACAGCAAAATACTTGACAAAAAAGGCGGGCAGGTTATACCGGCATATTTTGACAGGCCGGCTGAAATTCTGGCAGGGTCATATGGTGTAAGATATGTAAATTTTTTTGGCGGGTCCTATGTATATAACGAAGATGGAAAACTTGAACATGTTTTAAGGAATCCCCAAATGGAAAATGTATTCATGTTTACCAATAGAATCTTCCGTAAAAAAATAATAGACCAGAAGTGGTTTATGCAGTCAAGAAGCAAAATCCAGGAAAAATTGGTAAATGGCAAGATTGCAGTATATTTTGCCGGCAATGCATATAGCTGGCTTGAAGAATACAATGATGTACTAAAAAAAAATACGGGAGACAGGTTCATCATGTTAAAACTCCCTGCTGCAAAAGGAGTAGAAAAGACCGAAGCCAATTACAGGAGTAATGAGCCTTGGAATTATATGACATTTACAAAACAATGCAAAGATCCTTCTCTCGCATTGAAATTTTTCGATTGGCAGGCGGGCAGAACGGGCCAGGTTGTTTCCAGGATAGGCCCCAAAGGTGTGGTATGGGATGAGGATGAGAATGGTGCATTGTATGTAACAGATGAATATAAAATGCGGCTGAAGGATGATAAAGCAGATGTATTAAGGGAAACGGGTTATCTAAAATGGTGCTGGAATCAAAACTATAAATATCACCTGGATGCTGCAAACCTTTTTATGGATGCTGAACAAATAAATGAGCATGAGAGGTGGCTGCAGATAGTATCCGGCAGCACATGGGCTGCTCCCGAGTTGGAGGGTCTTTATATTGAGCCGTCTTCAATTGAAGGAATAGCAAATTCCATGCTGAATACTTATTATCAAAAAATCAGCAAGCATCTGTTTATGGCAAAGACCGAAGGGATGTTTGAAAACATTTACAAAGAAGCACTTTATGAGATGGGAACAATGGGATTGGAACTGGTTGAAGAACAGCTTAACCAGCAGATAGAGCAAAATCTGTCCACCGGTACTGCAAATTAACACAGGTGTCTCAAGAAATCTTTTCTTAAAAGCATTAGAGACATGGTGATTTTTTAAAAGGCAAGAAATGAGATCGCCAAACTTCTTTAAATTACACAAGATTTTGATAGACTTAACTTTTTTAAAAATTTTGAAAGAAATATCTGTTCTCCGGAGCTTTGAAAGGGGGTGGATGAAGGTAGAGAAGATTAAAAGTAAAGAAAGGTGGTGAGGCAAAACAAAATGAAAGTAAAAAAGGTTAAAAAAACAAAAAGTTTGGAGGTAAGAATATGAATAAAAGCAAACTGTTAAGTCTAACGGTTGTCGTGATTTTTGCAGTGGGAATCCTGGCATTTAATTTGCCTATTAGCGCAACCGGCTGGCTGAATCAGGATATTGGCGATGCGGGCATTGCCGGCAGTGCCAGTGAAACAGGCGGTACCTGGAGCGTCAAGGGCTCCGGGGAAGATGTCTGGGGCAGTGATGATGCATTCCACTATGTATATCAGAGCTTAAGCGGGGACGGAGAGATTTCCGCCCGTGTTGTAAGTATGGCAGATGGAAATCCGTACTGGCAAAAGGCCGGGGTAATGATCAGGGAGACACTGGGTCCCAGCTCGAAAAATGTAGCCGCACTGTTAACCGGAACTAACGGCGTAAAGCTCCAGCGGCGTGACGGCAGCAGCTCTGTAATCAACGGCAGCAGCAGTCAGGCGCCGCACTGGCTGAAGCTGGTGCGCTCAGGCGATACCTTTACAGGTTATGAATCCACAGACGGTTCAGCCTGGACGCTCATAGGCTCATACACTGTTTCAATGTCAGCCGATGTCTACCTGGGAATGGCGGTAACGGCAAAGGATAATACAAAGTTAGCTACCGCCGTATTTGACAATGTAGTAACAAGCCTGTCGCCTACACCTACTCCTACGCCTACACCGACCGGACCAACACCAACGCCAACACCAACTCCTACACCAGCACCGACTCCGACCACACCGGTAAAACTCATTCTGAGTCCAGGCATGATGATCAATGAATCTCTTCAGGGCGGCGGCGACCCCACCCGCCTTGTTGACGAGCAAGCCCTGGCAGGTGATCCTCCCAGCGGTAACAACTGCACTACCAGATGGGAAGTCCATCATAGCTGGGAATTCGTATTTCCTATAATGGGCCATATAGACCTGGGACAGGAGTATAACCTCAGCACAATATGGATGCATGATACATACAGCAAGGGTTATTTCAAGGTTGAGTATGGCTCACCGGGAAACTGGACGGAGCTTTTAACCGTATATACGGATAAATATCTGTTCTGGAGAGAGATACCGGTAAATGTAACTACTCAATTCCTCAGATTCACCCAGCTGGATAGTGATGCCATGCTCAATGAAATCTGTCTCTATGGAACGCCAACAGGAGCCGGCGACATAACAGCACCCTTAAAAGCAACCGGTTTCCACGCGACTGCATGGAACGGCAAGGTCAGTCTTTCATGGAGGGATCCTACACAGGACTGTTCAGGCACCAGGATCGTTCGCAAGACAGGCAGTTACCCAACAGGCCCAACCGATGGAACAATAATATACAATGGAACCGGCGAAACCTTTTTGGACACAGGTGTAAGTAATGACGGGACACAGTACTACTATGCGGCATTTGCTTATGACGAGGCTTCAAACTTTGCGGATCCAAGTACCGCTGCCGCAACTCCCGCTTTAACTCCCCAGGCGGTCTCCGACCCCATCCTGATAAAAGGATTCCTCGGTACCAACGCTTTTGTGGATGATCCGCTAGACAAGCTTTCGGCAGTGGGGTTTATACGTGAATACCACTCATGGAGATGGGATGAAACTGATGACCCGAATTATCCGGGATATCCCAACAATGAGAACAAATTCAATCCCAGTTATGCAGGCGGCGGCTGGGACTTTGACACCTATTACACCAATCTGGTTAACGCAGGAATTGAAGTCTCTCTGTGTATGCAGGGTACTGTCGGCTGGATAACCTATCCTATTGATTTTGCTGCCAGGCCGCTTTCACCCGGTGAGGATCCGCTTGATCCTGCTTCATATATTGAACATGGTGACCACATGTACCAGTATGCAGCACGCTATGCAAGTGTTGCCGTACCCGACGGCAATCTCAAGCTTGCCGGTGACCAGCAAAGGCTGACAGGACTTAGCCTCATAAAATATTATGAAAACTGGAATGAGCCAAATAACTGGTGGTCAGGTGACAAGGAAGCTCATATGTTTTCTCCGGAAGAGTTTGCCGCCATGTCAAGTGCTGACTATGACGGCCACCAGGGCACTCTTGGCAGCCATATAGGCATAAAGAATGCGGATCCCAATGCAAAGCTTGTATTGGGCGGACTTGCAGGATTGCAGAAATGGTGGCTTCCACGTCTTCAAGCATGGGCAGATGCAAATCGTGGAGGGGATTTGCCTGTAGATGTACTTAACTTCCATGAATACTGTTATAACGATACAACAGGTATCAGCCCGGAAGACTTTAATTTCAAGGAAAAAATGGAGGAAATCATAGCATATCGCGACATCTATATGCCTGATAAAGAGGTCTGGGTCTCAGAGTTTGGTTGGGACACAAATACGGGCTCACCGCAAAGTGCGCCTACTCACCTGGCACAGGCCCAGTGGATTGTCCGCGGTTATCTTGCCCTTCTGGGTGCCCGTACCGACAGGGCACAGCAGTATATGCTGAGGGACGGCAATCCGGATTCTCCAGGAAAGTTCAAAAGCTCAGGGCTTACCAGCCCCAAGTATGACTGGATACCAAAGATATCATGGTACTTTGTATATACAATGAAAAACCGCCTTGGAGATATGATTTTTGATACTGAGGTAGCTTCAGGAAATTCAAATGTGGAAATCTACCGCTTAAGGGATAATGACACTTACAGTGGTGCCTATGTCCTCTGGTGCCCCACATCCGACGGAACAACCGTAAACAATTACCAGCTAGGGCTCATGGACGGCACCACATCTGCAACACTGATAAATCTTGTTGAAGGGGATACGGACGGCGTACCTACAGCTCTGACAATTCAAAACGGCACGGTTACGGTTGATGTGAGTGAAACTCCCATCTTTGTGCTTTTTGATTAGACAATATAGCATAAAAAAACCGGGCCAAAATAAATTTTTATTTGGCCCGGTTTTCTTATAATATCCGGCTCTTTACCACACCTTTAGAATGATCAACCTTAATCCGGTAGCCATTGACATGGAAAACCAGCTCAAAATCGCCTAACCTTTCTATTTCACAGGATTTCATATCATAGCCCTTACCCCATCCCGGTTCCTTGGGTGTGATACCTGCAATATTTTGTATTAATATGGGCACAGGTGTACTGGCCCACGGATGGCACAGGCTGGTATTCCATTTGTATTCCTTGTCCCAAACCTCAAAGCATGTTGTTGCCCCCTGTTTTATCATTGTGCTCCACGAAAACCGGTCGTCTGACAGTATAAGATCCATTGCCAGATCTGTCCTGTTATTTTTGCACAGTGCCTTGAGCAGGAAATATGCAATATAGACCCCGCAGTTCAGCCTTTTGTTTTCCACCATTTTTATTATCTCAGGTATGCTTTCCTCCGGAGCTATACCGAAGTACAGGGGCAGGATATTCGAATGAAGTGCCGTATGGCTGCTTTCTGGTGTGTCTTTAAAAAGCTTTCTATCCCTGTCATAAAATGTTTCGGTATATGCTTTTTTCAACATCGGCAGCCTGTCTTCATATTCCATATCAAGGATTTCATATATTTTATTGATGCTCTGCTGTCCGCAGAT
Source organism: Clostridia bacterium (assembly GCA_028280575.1). Classification (GTDB taxonomy): domain Bacteria; phylum Bacillota; class Clostridia; order Acetivibrionales; family STF1-152; genus JANQLN01. The sequence continues at coordinate 8,066 of JANQLN010000106.1, read as the reverse complement.
GTGAAAAACATTTGTGACATTGTGGGTTCCGTATGTCTTGCCGATTCTGAGATTATAGTCGTACCCGTCTGAAAAATCATATGGATTCCTGGGCCAGTCCACAATGTGCATGTCGGCAGTAATATCGTATAACAATCCGTTTTTCTCATATTGCCTGAAATAGTCCATCATCATTTCACAGTATGGCAGCATGTCTTTTAAGAACTTTTTGTCTCCGCTGTTTTCATAGTATGTCAAAAGGTTCATGGGGTACTGGAATGCATAATCGGTAACCGTATGTATCAAATGGCAGGGCGCTATTGTCTGGATTGAGTGTGTGTAATATGTTGACAATCCAAAGGACTTGAGTGCCCTTTTCATTATGCTCAAATCCCCTGTCAGGTAAAAGTGGCTTTGTGCCGTTATGGTCATATCTCCAAGGAAAAGGCCTTTTTCACGTGTGGGACAATCCAGGTATCCCTCCTGGGTACCTGTCCGAACAGCATTTTTGCATATTTTCCATATACTGTTCATCAATTTATTATTTGATATAAATTTTGTGCTTTTGTAATCAAAAGGATAATTCCGGGCTATGATTTTGACATTTTCCAATTTTACACCTTCAGGATATATTATCTCAAAATACCTGAATGCCATATAATCAAAAAATTCCGGGTATTCCCTTTTTGCACCCGATAAAATAAAGGTTTGCCTGTATAAGCAATTGCACCTCATGTCATATCTTGCTCTGCCCCTGTCGTCAAGCTCTTCGGCACACCTTATCTCTATGATGCCGCCCTTTTTACCGGAGGCTTCAAAATATACTACTCCAGCGTATTCACAGCCCAAATCCGCCAACATGGTGTTTTTGCCGATATCCTTTGTTTTTGCCGGCAGAACATCATAAAATTCAAGCTGCCTGGTAATTTGCCTTTCAAAAACATGATCATTGCCTGGCTTAACGGCCGAGCTTTTCCAGCTTGAGTCGTCAAATCCGGCCAGCGCCCAGTCATATTCCCATAAATTTGCATTAAAATCTTCCAGGTACTGTGTGCGGTATCCGATAATATCCCCGTTACCGTAAGCTTTTGTCAATTTACACAGGGTGTTTTCATCAGTATGGGCTATCACTTCACTGCCGGCTTCAATTTCCGCAATGAAGCCGGTTCTGAAGTCGCCGCTTGGTAAAACCTTGTTAAGCTCTCCCTGGTAATATAAATGGGCCCCTGCTGCATTGACACCTTTAATCAAATACTCTGTTATATCAATTTCAACGTATCCGAATGCAAAATGATATGAAGGTGCAGGCCCCATATCTATGAATTTGCCGTTGATATAAATTTTGGCAATATCATCTGCCGAATAACGGAGCAGTGTCCTGGTACCGCAGTTTTTAAATTTCAGCCTGAAAAGGGTATGGATGTTTCGAAATTCCATGGGGTGTTCAGGATTTTCCTGGTTTATCCTACCTTTTTTGCGGATATCGAGAACATTCTTGTGTTCAAACATTTTGTCAACAACCCATCTGGCTTTTTTAAACATAACTATGCCTCCGTTCATCCTTCATCAGTTTTGTCAAAGATTCTTTGATTGATAAATATTTCTTGTTGTCAACAAGATTATTCATTTCATATGGATCATTTTTCATGTCGAAAAGCAGATAGGGCTGCCTGTTAGCCGCCCTGACTGCCATTTTATACTGCCTTGTCCGTATCATTATCCATTGTTTTTCAATATCCCGGCACAGGATTTCTGCAAAAACAGGTCTGTCCCAGTCATCTGCTTCTGTGCCGAATATCAATGGTGCCAGGCTTTTTCCCGGCTTGGATTTTACAGGGGACAGACCTGCAAAATCCAGGCAGGTAGGGTAATAGTCAATGCTTGAAACGGGTGTATCAAGAAAAACACTTTTCTGTCCGCCAGGTACAGATATAACAAGGGGGATGCCGCATGATTCTTCATATGGAAGACTCTTGTTCAAAAGTCCGTGACTGCCCTGCATATCACCATGGTCTGAAGAAAATATAACAGCCGTATTGTCCCGGATTCCAAGCTCTTCCAGGGTATTGACCAGTTTCCCCACACCATTGTCTATTTGTGATACCATACCGTAATAGAGCCTCAAATACTCCTGCATATTATTCCCATACCGCTGGTAATCGGGGTCATTTTCAAAAGGCCTTGGACTGTAAGGGGAAAAAGTAGGTATGTATGGGTCTGTCTCCTTATAATTAGGAGGATATGGTATGGTTAAGTCTCTATACATATCTTCATACCTTTGAGAAGGCTGCTCAGGATAATGGGGTGCCTGGTAAAACACTACATGCAAAAAAGGCCTGTCGTCTGCGGCAAGCATTTTAAGCCTTTCCACACCTATATCTGATGTAGCGTCTGTTCTATGACAGTCATAACGATGTTCTATATCATTCTCATCATAAAAGCATACATTTTTCTTAAACCCATTATAGCATTGGTACCCTATGAAGCGCTCAAAACCGCCTCTTAACTTTTCAGGTACCGGGCAGTTTCCATTGCCGCCCAGATGCCATTTGCCCACAAAGCTTGTCTGGTATCCCGCTTTGTTGAAAGAATCGGCAAGAGTTTCGACTCCCGGGGGAAGAGGAGGGCCATTCTTGACGACACCGTTGTCACTTGTATATAATCCGGTGAAAAGATTTGCCCTGAAAGGTCCGCAGATTGGACAATTTGAGTATGCATTGTTGAAAACCACACCTTCTGAGGCCATTTTGTCAATATTGGGTGTAGAAACATAATCACGCATACATCCCATGGCATATTTGTGCATTTGATCGGTTAATATCATTAAAATATTCATTTTAAAAGCCTTCCTTTGCATCATTTGCTTTTAAACCATTGACAATAATTTTTTAATTTCCATAAAATCCAGCCTTGCCCTTTCAGTATCAGGAAAGTCGGCAAAGCATTCGGAAGAAACATATCCGTCATAGCCAATTTCCTTCAGTGCCTTGAACACAGGCAGGTAATCTACGGCACTGTCTTTAAGAAGTGTTTGCTGAAAGAGCTCTATTCCATGCTTGGTACGGTTTTCAAATGATGCGGGAAGCTTTTTATCAGAAATGCGTTTTTCCCCTTTTACATGCACATGAAATATTTTCTTACCCAGCTTTCTTATAGATTCATGGCTGTAATTCGTGTCGGTGATATACATGTTACCTGCATCATGAATAACTCCTACATTGCCTCTGTCAATCATATCCAATAATTCCAATGCGCTGTCTGCCGTCTCAATAAGGCTGTTGTTATGGATTTCCATTATTATTTTCTTACCGTATCCTTTTGCAATATCAGCACATTTTTTTATCCAATATGCCGCTTTTTCATAATGATAGTGCTCTGCTAAAAATGCATTAGGTCCGCCGCATGCAATTCTGATCATGCCAGCATTGAGATTTGCCAGGATTTCCATATATTTTTCGAAACGTTCGACAGTTTTCAGGCATTCCTCGTCACAGGCAGTGGAGAATCTCCCTTCATATGTGCTGATGCCTGTAATACATAATCCATAATCTTCTGCCATCAGCCTTATTTCCTTAATTCTTTCCGGTGTGGCCTCATGGGAGATATGAGGTTCCATTCCCCATAACTCAACCCCGTCATATCCTATTTCTTTTGAAAGGCATAATGCTTCATGTATGCTTCTGCGATTGAAAATCACATTAAAATTACATATCTTCATTTCATCATCTCCAATCCAATTTTATTTCTTTGCCTGTTCTTGCAGACTCATAAATTGCAAGAATCAGGTCGACTGCTTTGCGACCTTCTTCAGGTGGAATAAGCGGCCGTCTGTCATTTTCAATAGCCTCCGTCAAATCTTCCACCAATATCAAATGGGATGTCAGGGCAAATTTACCCGGATCATTGGCAGTGTCGTCCCCGTTTTTATGTAATTGGGGCGCCTTCTCTTCATCATTTCCTTCTATTTGCCAGACTTCAATACCTTTTTCCCCTATTACTACGCTGCCCTTTTTTCCATGAATTTCGAATTTTTTTGGCTGACCCGGATATACGGAGGTTGTACCTTCAATTATACCAAAAGCACCATTTTTAAACTTAAGCATGGCAACAGCCGTATCCTCCACTTCAATATTTCTTGCTTTTGTTCCCACCCTGGCAAATACGCTTTCCACATCACCTGCCAGCCAGAGCAATATATCAACGCCGTGAATACCCTGGTTCATCAATGCTCCGCCGCCATCCAGCTCCCATTTGCCTCTCCAGTCCGCACTGTCGTAATATTCCTGGCTGCGATAACTCTTTAAATATGCATCAGCCAGAATAATATCTCCAAATCTGCCTTCCTCTATTGCCTTTTTTACAGCAATAAACGCGGGTTCTGTTCTAATCTGGAACACACTGTTCATTTTTACATTGTTTTTCTTTACTGCACGTATGATTTCATCCATTTTTTCCCTGGTTGTTTCAATCGGCTTTTCCACCAGCAAATGTTTTCCGGCATTTGCCGCATATACTGCTATTTCACCATGATTACCGCTTGGTGTGCATACACAGACAATATCCATGCCTGCTTCATCGATCATCTGCCTGTAATCGGTATAATATTTTTCCAAATTATATTTTTCAGCAAATTCGCGCGCTTTCTCTTCGATAATATCGCAAACAGCAACAAGTTTGCTATTGCTTCCGGCTAAAATAGACTCAGCATGATGCGGTGCGATTAAACCACACCCAACAATTCCAAATTTAAATTTTTCCGCCATTATAATTCCTCCCTGCCGTATAGTGCTTTTGGCAAAACTCTCAAGATTTGATATAAACTTTTTCCCTGTATTCATTGGGACTTAGTCCGTAGACATTTTTGAATATGGTACAAAAGTGGGATATGTTACTATATCCTACAAGATTGCCAATCTGGTAAACTTTTAAGTTTGTATCCTTTAACATTTGACTTGCTTTTTTAAGTCTGTAACGTATTAAATAATTTGTAAACGTCTCTCCCATTTCTCTTTTAAAAATAATGCTCGTATATTTCATTGAAAGATAAACTTCCTTTGCAATATCCGTTATTGTAAGATTTTCACCATATCTTTCCTCTATAATCTTAAGGATATCCTTGATTACTTTCTTATTATAATCATCTCTTCTCTCATAAAGGTAGTCAATGACCCTGCAAAAAATGCTGCGAATCCATTCGTGTATATCAAATATGGTATCGGACCTTAATATTTTATCCCATATCAGCGATTCCTTCCCAAATATTTTTTCATAATTCTCATTCATGTCCTGTAAGAGGAGAGAACATTTTGCAATGAGATTGATGCTTAAATTCCGTATATAGGTATCAGATTCCCATGCACCACCTTCAAATTTTGCAAACAGCCTGTCAATATTTTTATTCAAGGCCTCCTTATTACAAAGCTCTATATTTGAGAGAATTTTCTTTTCGATGCTTTCAAAATCTGACATGCTGTCAAATTCCTTTTTATAGTAGATATCCTTATAATAAATAATCTGTCCGGGCTCTGCAAAAAACATAAAATCAACAGCTTCACATGCCTTTTTATAGGAATTTTTTAAGTCCGTCAATTCTGTTACACCCTTGCCTATACCCACAGTGGTGTCAAAATTACACACTCTTGATATTCTTTCCTGAACTTTTTTAGAAAACCCTATTGTCTCATTGTATAAATTCCCTTCACTGTGTGAAGAGGAATTCATAATTGTAAAATACCTTCCGGAGCCTATATGAAAAGTAAATACTTTATTTTTTGTATGTATATTGTTGATGCAATCCAGGACCTTCAGCAAGGCAATGTTCACTTCTTCCATATCCTTACCGGTCATAACGCTGTCATAGTTGTTAATCTCAGTAACTATCACTACAAATTGCCCATCTGCAAACTGAATCTTAAAGTATTCAAGAGTCTCCCTGATGTTCTCCTGCTTTTGAATGCCTTGAATCAAATTTATGAAAAAACGTTCCTTAAGAAGGGGAAGGCTTTCATTTAACAGCTTATTGAGCCTCTCTCTTTCTATTTTCTCTTCTTTTTCACACATAAATGTATTTGTTACCTTTGTAATAACCTTTTCCAGTTCGGCCATATCCAAAGGCTTGGAAAGAAAACCGTATGCATCCAGATCAATAGCTTTTTTTGCATACTCAAAGTCCTCCATGCAGCTAATTATTACGACCTTGATTCCCGGGTGCGTTGACGATAGCTTTTGGGCAAGGTCCAGGCCTGACATTGTTGGCAAGCGGATATCCGTAAGCAGCATATCAACATTATTATCCTCTATAAGCTCTAATGCTTCCTCTGCACTTTCAACAGCCAGTACTTCACCGATACCCATTCGCTTCCAGTCAACCAGGTCCCGCATTCCTTCTCGTTCTATTTCCTCATCTTCTACAATTAACAGCCTGTACATGGAAAAGCTCCCTATCCACATTATGTTATGATATAAAATATTATATCACAGAAAGTATTTGAGTAAATAAAAATGCTGCTTAATTCAACTTATTGTAGAGTAGGAGATATAAATATAGAACTACGGATATGTATTTTTCCATACCCTGAAATCAAACCTTTAAGAATTGTTGCTGCTAAAACGAATCTGTCGATTGAATGCAATAAAACCAAAATTTGTAAATGTCCGGTTTAATCAGGACAGACCCATAACTTTCCTATGTTAATTTCTGTTTTGTAGTTTTATCAACTTTAGATTTATTTTTTGCTCTTAATGATTCATTAATATGAACTACATGATGCCTTGTGGCTGGCATTAGTATAATTCCTGCTACGTTTTTTCTTCCCCAAAAGTCTATTAACCAGTTTGCTTCTTCAACGTCTAAAACGGCACCTTCATCTACTATATACTGTAATCTATACTTCTCAAATTTTCTTTTCATATCATTAGACGTAAGTTTTTTTATTATCTCTCTTGTATTTCTTCCTACTGCCATTCTGTAGTTTTTTAATTCCTGCATATTAATATCTTTACTAAAATTTATTATTTCCTCTTTCGTCATTGCATTACCTGTATCAATTATTTTTGAATTTATTTTTTGCTTCCAATTTTCTATATTAAATATCTGTTTATTTCCGTCAACTAATATATTCATTGTTATATCTTCTATTCTGGTAGAATGCCATATACCATATGCAATAGTACGGCCTTTATCGTTTATTGCAGTTCTGAATGTGTTTTTATCTAGTCCTTCCCACAGTTCATCTTCAAATGTTTTTTTATCTATTCCTGAAATATTGGATGAATGAACCATTGAATGCAAACTCAAACACAGATTTTTACTCTCTTCAATTTTATTTTGTTTTAAAATTATTTCCCTTAACCGTTTCATATCCTTATTCCACGGCTTTAAATCCATTTTATATTTCCCCTTCCTATATCAATATCCTTAAAAAATCCATATGCACTCCATTAAAGCTCGTCTTTTAATGAAGATGCCCATTTGACAGCATGTTCAATGCTTTGGGATTTTATATCCGGCAGCATTTTGAAACCTTTTTTTGATATGTGAGTGCTGTTTTGGGTCAGCTTAAGTATATTTTTAAGTGATTTACCTTCATTTCCCATATATGTACAGAAAGCAGCAATCTTTTTACCGTTTAGCTTATGACGGGCCAAAAATGTTCTTAGTGCTGGTACGGTTCTACTGGCCCATACAGGTGTTCCAATGAAAATGGTGTCGTATTGTGAAGGGTCGACTGCATAGGACTGTAATGCACATTTTACCTTAAACATGGCTTTCATACCACCAATAAAATACTTGAAAAAACCTCTGGACGGTATTTCCTTTACCGGCTTAAGCCTGAGAATTTCTGCGGCGCTTTCTTTTGCAATAGCTTCTGCAATCAGCTTTGTATTGCCTTCAAGCGAATAATATACTACCAAAACCTTATTATCCATAATATCCCTCCTAATTCCAATTTTACAATGGGATAAAAGTTATGTCAAGCTATGTTTTTTTCGAGTTTCCCCATTTTTTAAAATAGGTATAAATTTACGCGTATAATGAAACATTTATCAGTCCAATCATTAAGAAAAAGTAAGTGTCTAGAACCTTG